>CACAFC010000001.1 GCA_902531765.1 uncultured Pelagibacteraceae bacterium
AAGGATTATTATGAGGGAAATACTTATAAATTTTTTAAAACAAAAATAAGAAAGATAATTAAAAAAGATATTTTGCTTAAAGAAATAAAAAACTATGATGAAATATTATTAATAGGAACTGGCAAAGGTGTTACTTCAGTTAAAACTATAAATGAACTTAAATGGAAAAGAAAAAACCTAAAAAAATTCAAGTTTTTATCAAAACAATATGATGCAGTTATAAATAAATGTAATTCTTATAGATTTTAGCAAATGAAAGACCCAAACAATCCTTGTTTATTTTGTAATGTTAAAAAAAGTGGATGTGCTCATGAAAATGAATTGGCATATGCAAGTTATGATTCATATCCAGTTTCAGAACATCATTGTTTGATTATACCTAAAAGACACATAAAAGATTATTTTGATTTATCTAATGATGAATTGGTTGCCTGTAATGATCTTTTAAAAATTATAAAAAAAGAAATAATCAATAAAGATCCATTAGTTAAAGGATTTAATCTAGGCACAAATATAGGAATTGTATCTGGTCAATCTATTTTACATTGTCATTTTCATCTGATTCCCCGTAGAGAAGGTGATGTAGATAATCCTCAGGGTGGAGTACGATCGGTCATTCCAAATAAACAACATTATAAAAGAAATAATTAGCCTGTTATAAAAGACAAATTGACCCCAGTTTGAGGTTGAACTATAAATTCAACTATATATAAAACTTTAAAACTAATTCAAAATTTAACAAAAGGCGGAAATGTTAAGTAACAATCCATTTTCAATTTTATCAGAAACCATCTCACCGTTTGCTATGCAATCTTTTATAATTGCAATGGTTTTGTTAATTGCAATTGGAACAATCATCCAAATGATACATCATAAGAATCTGACTTATTTTTTTAATAATGCCAAAAAGGCAAAACTTTCAGCAACGAAAGAACTAGGTGTGGGTGAAAAGGTTTCTGTTATTGCTAAAACAACCGTTGTTGATATTGGAACAACTTCTGAATTAGGTTTTGGCAAAAGAAGACTTGCACATGTTCTTGGAATGTATGGAACAATTTTGTTCTGGGTTTCCTCGGCTATGTTAGTATTTTGTTACACGGGCGCTGGTAAATCAAATTCTCAAACATGGTCAATGCTCTGGCATGTTGGAGCTATCTTAACTTGCTTAGGTGGATATTGGTTTTGGTTTTTTTTAAGGGTTGACGTATCTGCTGAAGCTCATCCTTGGTATAGAATTATTAAAGCCGATCTTTTTGTCTTAGCTTTACTTGCATGTTCAACTTTTGGGTTAGCTTGGTCTTATACTCAATTTAATGGTCAAACAGGTTTGTCTTATTTATTTTTTACTTTATTTGTTGCGTCTAATTTAATTTTATTTGGTGGGGTTTACTGGTCTAAATTTGCCCATATGTTCTACAAACCAGGAGCAGCAATACAAAAAAATCTTGCTGAAGCTGATGGTTCAAGAGATAACTTACCTCCACCAGCTGATGCTCCTGAGCAATTTGGCTTAGGTATAAAAAGAGAAGAGCCAAAACACTATTAATATGTTATTAAAAAAAGGAGAAAAATAAATTATGTCAACTTTTGTATACATGACAAGATGTGATGGTTGTGGACATTGTGTAGATATATGTCCTTCAGATATCATGCATATAGACGAAAATATTAGAAGAGCAAAGAACATTGAACCAAATTTTTGTTGGGAATGTTATTCATGCGTTAAAGCATGTCCCAATCATGCAATCGATGTAAGAGGATATGCTGATTTTGCTCCTATGGGACATAGCGTAAGAGTAAGAAGGGAAGAGGAAAAAGGAACCATATCTTGGAAAATTAAATTTAGAAATGGAACTGAAAAAAATTTTGTATCTCCAATAACAACAAAGCCTTGGGGTAAATTCATTCCTAAACTTGCTGAGGGCGACACGCCTAATCAAGGAGAAATTAATTCTCAAAGATTATATAGTGAACCTGAAGGTTTAAACACTAATAAAGAGTTGCCATCAGTTCCTAAAGAGTCTTTCAAAAAAGGAGTTTATTATTAATGGCTAAACACAAAACACATTATGAAGAATGTGATGTATTAGTCGTTGGTGGTGGAATGGCTGGTACAGGAGCAACTTTTGAAGCCAGACATTGGGGAAGAGACTTAAAAATAGTTTGTGTTGAAAAAGCAAACATTGATCGAAGCGGTGCAGTTGCACAAGGTTTATATGCAATTAATTGTTATATGGGAATGCAATGGGATGAGAATCAACCTGAGGACCATGTAAGATACGCTAGAAATGATTTGATGGGAATGGTCAGAGAGGATTTAGGTTATGACATGGCTCGTCATGTAGACTCAACAGTTCACATGTTTGATGAGTGGGGTCTTCCAATGATGAAAAATGAAAAGACTGGAAGATACCTAAGAGAAGGTAAATGGCAGATAATGATTCATGGTGAAAGCTATAAACCAATTGTTGCAGAGGCTGCAAAAAAATCAGCAGATAAAATTTATAATAGAATAATGGTTACTCATTTATTAATGGATGAGTCCCAAGAAAATAGAATTGGCGGTGCAGTTGGATTTAATATGAGAACAGGAGACTTTCATGTATTTAGATCTAAAACAGTAATAGTAGCTGCTGGTGGAGCATCACATATTTTCAAACCAAGAGCTGTAGGAGAAGGCATGGGAAGAACTTGGTATGCACCATGGAGTAATGGATCAGCTTACGCATTACCTATAGCTGCAGGTGCTAAGATGACACAAATGGAAAACAGAATTGTGTTGTGTAGATTTAAAGATGGTTATGGACCTGTTGGAGCATATTTTTTACACTTAAAAACATATACACAAAACGCTAATGGCGAAAATTATGAAAAAAAATGGTATGATCAAACTAAAGAATTAGTTGGAGAATATATTGATCATCACCCAACTCCTACCTGCTTAAGAAATCATGCATTTATTCAAGAAGTTGCATCAGGTAATGGACCAATTCACATGGTAACAACAGAAGCTTTTCAAGATCCACATTTAGAAACTGTTGGATGGGAAAACTTTTTAGGAATGACAGTTGGTCAAGCCGTTGTTTGGGCATCACAAAATATCGATCCTAAGTATACAAATCCTGAGTTAACCACATCTGAACCTTACGTAATGGGATCTCATGCAACATGTTCTGGAGCATGGGTAAGTGGGCCAGAGGATTTGTCTCCTCCAGAATACTTCTGGGGTTATAATAGAATGTTAACTATTGATGGACTTTTTGGTGCAGGAGATACAGTAGGTGGTAGTGCGCATAAATTTTCATCAGGTTCTTTTACCGAGGGTAGATTAGCAGCAAAAGCAGCAGTTAAGTATATTGAAGACAAAAAGGCTGAAAGAATTAATGTTACAGATAAACAATGTGATGATTTTAAAAAGACTGTTTACAAACCTCTTGATAATTACACAGTTGCTCAAAATGAGATCACTGGAGGAACTGTTTCACCAAGTTATATTTCTCCAATACAGGGATTGCAAAGACTTCAAAAAATTATGGATGAATACGTCGGGGGTATTACATCAAATTATATGACCAACGGAAATTTACTTAAAAAAGCCTTAGAACTTTTAAACTGGCTACAAGAAGATTTAGAGTATGTCGGTGCGGAGGATTATCATCAGTTAATGAGAGCATGGGAGTTAAAACATAGAGCTTTAACCTCACAATGTGTCACTGAACATACTTTATTTAGGGAGGAAACTCGTTGGCCAGGCTATTATTATAGAGGAGATCATATGAAGTTAGATGATGAAAATTGGCATTGTTTAACAGTTTCAAGAAGAGATCCTAAAACTGGTAAATTTTCATTAGAAAAAGTTCCGGTTTATCACATAGTTGATGAAAAAGAAAAAAAGAAAGCCTCATAATTTATTTCAAGCAAATATATGGATCTTTTATCAAAGTCAGATGAAGAGATTTTTACGATTGGCAAACCTTTTTGGGAAAATTTAGTTCGAGCGTCTAATATGAAGGATTATGGCGGTTTTACTAAAGATTTTTCTACTCAAATGTTGTTTGGAGCCAATGAAGTAGAGCTTGGTAAACAATGGGCGAACAATAAAATAATCACAAATTTAAATGAAACTTATGAACCCTTTGGGACTTTAAGACGAGGTGACCACATTACAGTATTAATCAAACAGACTAATAAAGAGATACCTGGGGAGTTTTTAGGAAGATTGGTCTTAGGGGTTGAGGATGGTGAGATCAAGATTTTTGGAGCTACAATTTATTAATTAAAGTTTGACAATTTTTTTACTGGGTGTATTCAGGGATTTAGATGCATCTTTCAAATTTAAAAATTCTAAATAACATAGCAAATAAAAAAACAACTTTTATTAAAACTGGAATTTTTTCAGCTATAGCTGCATGTTGGGGTGTTATCTTAGTTGGAACTTTTATTACTTTTAAATAAGTAATATTTTAAGTTTTTATTATTAGATGGACGTTTTTTTACCTATAGCCCAAGTTTTTATTAACCCAGTAGAAATACTTTTGATAAGTGCCATTGTCGGTGTTCTTTCAGGTTTGTTTGGAGTAGGGGGTGGATTTTTAATGACACCTTTTTTAATCTTTATGGGTGTTCCTCCAGCTTACGCAGTAGCCAATGAAGCAAATAATATTTTAGCAACTTCTGTATCTGGATCTACCACTCATTGGCTAAAAAATACTTTAGATTATAAAATGGGATTAATGATTGTAGTTGGTGGGACAGTAGGAACTATAATTGGTATTTTTACTTTCACTTATTTTAAAGATATTGGAAAAATTGATACAGTTATTTCTTTGGCTTATATGTACATTCTCGCAATTATTGGGACTTTGATGCTGGTAGAGAGCTTGGGTGAGATTGATAAAGCTAAAAAAAATATTGTTGAGAGGAAAAAATTGCATGTTCATTATTGGATTCATGGTCTTCCTTTTAGAATGAGATTTCCAAAATCTAAATTATATGAAAGTATATTTACACCTATCATAATTGGATTAGTTGTTGGTTTTATTGCAGCTATAATGGGGATTGGTGGTGCATTTATTCTAGTACCCGCAATGATTTATATTATTAAGATGCCAACAAGGTTAGTGCCTGGAACTTCGTTATTTGTAACAATTTTTGTTAGTGTGATAGTTACTTTTCTTCATTCAATTAACTATGGTTCAATAGATCTAATGTTGGTTTTAATGTTAGTTGTAGGATCAATAGTAGGAGTTCAAGTGGGCCAGAAACTTGGAGAACAGATTGACAGTTCGGGATTAAAGGCCTTATTAGCAATTTTATTATTAATTGTTGGGATAGTAATAGCTTATGATACTTTTTTTGCTGAAGAGATACAACGTGAAGTATCATCTATGGAATCGATAGAATTAAATTTTTTTTCAAAATTTATTAGAGAGTTTTCCGAAGATATGCCATTTTTTTACGGATTATTTTCAATTTTATTTGCTGTTATCTTAGGAATTTCTGCTGCATTTATAAGAAGATTAATTTCAAAGTTTAGAAAAAAGAATTTTAATAAACCAGTTAAACAAACTAAATAAATAATTTAAGATAGATTTCAATTGTAAAAATACTTACTATTCCTACTGTTAACATTGCCATAAATCCAACAACAAAAGGCTTATAACCCATATTTTTGATATCTTTTAAATTTGTTGATAAACCTATCGCTGCCATAGCCATAGTTAAAAAAATTTTAGAACTAGCTTTAATTAAACCTATAATTTCAGTCCAATTATTATTAGTTGAGAAAAATTCATCACCCGTATTTCTTAAGATTATCATTCCAACAAAACCTAGAACAAAATAAGGAAATATATTTAAAATAGAGTAACTTTTTTCTTTAATCTTACCTCTATTATAAAGATAAGCAAAAAGAGGGATCATAACTATCAAAAAAGTGTTTCTTAAAAGTTTTGTAACAGTTGCAACATTTAATGTTTCAGGGCTATTGAATTGTTGATCATATATTAATCCAGCTGCTGCAACCTGTGAAGTTTCATGAATAGCAGTACCTAAAAAAAGACCAGCAAATAATGAGTTTCCTTCAAAATAAAAATTTGCAAAATAGGGGTATAATAACATCGACAATATTCCGAATAGAGTGATATTAGCAATCGCATAAGAAATTTCACTTTTGTTAGCTCTTATTACTGGTGCAGTTGCTATAATGGCTGTAGTGCCACAAACAGTGCTACCAATTGATATTAAGTAAGCCATCCTAGTTGGTATTTGAAGTTTTTTAATTACTAGCTTTATTACGATTAAAACGCTTACTATACAAATTAGTATTAATGGAATTGCTATTTTTCCAAATTCTAAAAACTCGAAAGGTTTTAATTGTATACCTAAACAAATTATTCCAAGTTTTAAAATATAATCTTTACTAAAATCTAACCCCTTTTGAAAACTTTCACGAATTTTAAAAAAATTTCCAAAGAAAATACCTAGCAGAATAGCTATCATTGCAGTTGAGATTGGACTTTTTGCATATCCTAAAAGCTCAATACCAATAATATTATTAAAACCTTGAGAGAGAGAATAAAGAATAAATGCGAGAATTATACCTGGTATAAACACCAAGTAATTTTTTAAAACCATCTTTTTTTAAGTGATTATGCGCTTCTATAAAGTTTAGTCATAACAAATTCCTTATGACCTAAAGCTTCTGCGCAAGTTAATCTTCCATTAGCAACTCTAAGAGTTGTCTCAATAAGTTTATCTCCCGCTTCTGATAAATTCATTTCTCTTGAAAGAATTTTTGATACATCACAATCAATATGCTCGCCCATGCTTTTAACAGTTAATGGATTAGCAGTTAATTTAACAACTGGCTCTATAGGATTTCCAACAATATTACCTTGACCAGTAGGGAATAGATGAATATTAAACCCTGCTGCTGCTTGTAATGTTACACACTCTGCTGCAGCTGAGGAAGTATCCATAAAATATAATCCTTTACCTTTTTTTGGTTCTTCCGCTGGCTCTAAAACATCTATAAATTTACAATCACCGATTTTTTGAAAATTTCCAAATGCTTTTTCTTCAATGGTTGTCAAACCTCCAGCAATATTTCCAGCAGTTGGTTGACTCTCTGAAAGATCATCTGTTGCTTCTTTTAAGATAAAATCATTATATGCGCTCCAAGTTTTCATAAATTTATCTGAAGCTTCTTTGGTTGCACCTCTGGTTGCACAAACTTTTTCAGCTCCAGTTAGCTCTGAAGTTTCACCGAAACATAAATGAACACCAAGTGGCTCAAGTTTATCCATTAAATTTCCAACTGTTGGATTTGATGCAAGACCTGAAGTAGTATCTGACTCTCCACATTTCACAGAAATCCATAAATCACTTATTGGACATTCCTCTCTTTGTTTTTCTGATGCCCACATTACAAATTCTTGTGCCTTTTTAGATGCTTTCATAACAGTTCCAATGTCACCTGTTCGTTCAATATGAAAACCTTCCACTGGCTTTCCAGTTTTTGCTATTCCATCAACAATTCTTTTTGTCCATTTTGGCTCAATACCAATTACAATCACAGCAGCAACATTTGGATTGCTTCCTGTACCTATCATTGTTCTAAAATGTAGCTCTAAATCTGCTCCAAACTGTAAACGTCCATATGAATGAGGTAATGCGATAGTTCCTTTTATATTATTTGCAACTGCTTCTGCACACGCGTTTGAAATATCATCCACTGGTAAAATAATTACGTGATTTCTAGTTCCAGCTCTTCCATTTTCTCTTTTGTAACCTAAAAAACTTTTTGGAATTTCCATCAATTTACCACTTTTTTGTTTTTACATTATGAACATGTACATGTTCACCTTTTTTAATGGATTTAACAACTTTTCCTATGTCGTGACCATATTTTAAAATTGTGTCTCCCTCTTTTAAGTCCGTCATAGCAATTTTATGACCCAATGGTATTTCATCCATTGATTGAATATCTGTTGAGCTATCATCCTCCATAATCCAGCATTTACAGTCTTGTTTCGGTGTAATTTTTTCGATTACTACAACCCCTACATTATCCTTTTTATCGTGAATTATGATGTCAGTAGCCATTTTATCGTGTCGATTTGTTTGTTTGAATTTTTAAAAATCTTATATATTAATCGCGACAATTAAGAAATAGTTTTATAAAAAATTATTACATTTGCTAGATTAGAAAGGTTCTATTAATGACTAAAATGACAACAGAAGAAGCTTTTGTAAAAGTTTTACAAATGCACGGCATAGAACATGCTTTTGGAATAATAGGTTCAGCATTCATGCCTATCTCTGATATTTTTCCTGATGCAGGTATTACTTTTTGGGACGTTGCTCATGAGACAAATGGTGGACTAATAGCTGATGGTTATACAAGATCTACAGGAAAAATGTCTATGGTCATTGCACAAAACGGACCAGGTATAACTGGATTAGTAACCCCAATTAAAACTGCTTACTGGAACCATACACCATTATTATTAGTAACACCTCAGGCAGCAAATAAAACTATGGGCCAAGGAGGTTTTCAAGAAGTAGAGCAAATGAACTTATTTAAAGATATGGTTTGTTACCAAGAAGAAGTTAGAGACCCATCAAGAATGGCAGAAGTTTTAAATAGAGTAATAGAAAAAGCAATAAGAGGCTCAGCACCTGCTCAAATTAATGTTCCAAGAGATTATTGGACGCAAGTTATAGATATTGAATTACCACCAATAGTAAGATTAGAAAGACAAGGTGGAGGAGCAGAGGCTATAGATAAAGCTGCAAAACTTTTATCAAATGCAAAGTTTCCAGTTATTTTATCTGGTGCAGGAGTTGTAATTGGTGGTGCCATTGAAGAGACAAAAAAACTTGCAGAAAAATTAGACTCTCCAGTTTGTTCTGGTTATCAGCACAATGATAGTTTTCCAGGAAGTCATCCTTTGGCTGTAGGACCTTTAGGATATAATGGGTCAAAAGCTGCTATGGAATTAATCTCAAAAGCAGATGTTGTTTTGGCTTTAGGAACTAGATTAAATCCATTTTCGACACTTCCAGGATATGGCATAGATTATTGGCCTAAGAAAGCTAGCATAATCCAAGTTGATATCAATCCCGATAGAATTGGTTTAACTAAAAAAGTTACTGTTGGAATAAGTGGAGATGCTAAATTAGTTGCTCAGCAAATATTTGATAAATTATCATCTAATGCAGGTGATACAGACAGACAAAAAAGAAAAGATTTAATTCACCAAACAAAATCAGCTTGGTTACAAAAATTATCAAGTTTAGATCATGAAGATGATGATGAGGGAACAGTTTGGAATAAAGAAGCAAGAGAAAGAGATAAAGATAGGATGTCACCAAGACAAGCTTGGAGAGCAATTCAAGCGGGAATGCCTGAAGACGTAATTATCTCAAGTGATATCGGTAATAATTGTGCGATCGGAAATGCTTATCCAACTTTTGAAAAACCAAGAAAATATTTAGCACCAGGTTTGTTTGGCCCATGTGGATACGGTTTCCCATCAATATTAGGAGCAAAAATTGGATGTCCTGATACACCAGTAATTGGTTTTGCTGGAGATGGCGCATTTGGAATTAGCATGAATGAGATGAGTTCTTGTGCTCGTGAGGAGTGGCCAGCAATTACAATGGTTATTTTTAGAAATTATCAATGGGGTGCAGAAAAAAGAAACACAACTCTTTGGTTTGATAATAATTTTGTTGGAACAGAATTAGATCCCGAATTAAGTTATGCCAAAGTAGCTGATGCTTGTGGTTTAAAAGGTGTAACTGTTAAAACAATGGAAGAGACAACTGCTGCAATTAAACAATCTTGCGAGGATCAAAAAAAAGGTATCACCACATTTATTGAAGTAATTCTCAATCAGGAACTCGGTGAACCATTTAGAAGAGATGCTATGAAAAAACCAGTTAAAGTAGCTGGTATTAAAAAAGAAGACATGAAGAAGCAACCCTCTTTAACTTCTTAAGTTAAATTTTAGGATTGAGGTTAATTTGCTAGATGCCTCCATTAGGCATAATTTATAACTTTTCTCCATATTATAAATATTTGCGTCATTATAATCATTTATAAAAGATAATTATAAATTATATGTATATATATGTCATTTGAACTACCTAAATTAGACTACTCTAAAACTGCTTTATCTCCAATAATGTCTGAAGAGACTCTCGATCTTCATCATGGAAAACACCACCAAACTTACATAACTAATCTTAATAATCTAATTAAAGATACTGATATGTCCAAAATGTCCTTAGAAGAAATTATTATTAACTCTTCAAAAGATGAATCTAAAATTGGAATTTTTAATAATGCTAGTCAACATTGGAACCATATATTGTTCTGGAAATGTATGAAACCAAATGGCGGGGGTTCAATGCCTGATAAGCTAAAAAAAAGAATTGAAACAGATTTTGGTAGTACAAATGAATTTAAAAAAAAATTTACACAAGCAGGTATTACCCAATTCGGATCTGGGTGGTGTTGGTTATCAATTAACAGTGGTAAATTAGTGATAAGTAAAACACCTAATGCTGAGAATACATTAATTCAAAATATGAAACCTATTTTGGCATGTGATGTGTGGGAACATTCTTATTATGTAGATTACAAAAATAAAAGACCTGAGTACTTAGAGAACTTTTACGAGAAATTGATTAATTGGGAATTTGTTGAATCTCAACTAGATTAATGGGGGCGTTCTGTTGTCACGTCCCCAGACCTTTTTTTTATAACCCTTATTTAGCAACAAAATTGATATAATTTTATCTAGAAACTTTAGAAAATTAGGAATGATTCCTGTGTATTTTCCGTGTAAGGATTTTCTTGTGAAAAAAATTTTAACAATAAGCCTTTTAAGTTTAATTTTTACTTTAAACGCTCATAGTGAAAGTTATAGATATGGTTCACTAGGTTTAACCAAAAACATTGCTGACAATCCGCATGATCTTGGTGGGTTCACATAT
The DNA here is from genome assembly GCA_902531765.1 of uncultured Pelagibacteraceae bacterium. Classification (GTDB taxonomy): domain Bacteria; phylum Pseudomonadota; class Alphaproteobacteria; order Pelagibacterales; family Pelagibacteraceae; genus Pelagibacter. Next base: position 11,008 of record CACAFC010000001.1, read on the forward strand.
GGTGATGCAGACGCAGATGACGAAGGCTCGGTTATCTCGTATGGATTTGGAACTAGATCAGGCAACCTTGCTTTAGAAACAGAGTTTTCTTATTATGAAGAAGTTACTCTAAAATTAGAACGTAGAATAAGTGTTGATGTTACAACTTTTTCAATAATGGAAAATATTATGTACACATCTGAATTTGGTTCTAATGGATATATATTAGCCGGTCTTGGATTAGGCTTGGGTCATACAAATGTAGACACAAGCGCTAGATTTAGTACTCCATTTGACAAGGATAATGATAATACAGACTTTGCTCACCAAATAATTTTAGGTTACGGAATGGAAAACTATGAAATAGTTTTTAAACAATCTGAATTTGGTATAGTAAAGGGAGGAAGTGGAACAACATCAGCAGGTAGCAGATATAATCCCGAATTGTTTGATAATAGAATCAAATCTATATCGTTAAGATATAAATTTTAGATAATAAAAATTATCTCTTTCTAGTCGTCCTTTAGTCGTCAAAACTATTTAGAACTTTAAATTAATGTTGCTATGATCAGAGAAACACGAAATAGGAAGGGGCGTTCTGTTGCCAGGTGCCCCCATACCCCAGTGTACTTAAATAACTTTAGACCGACTTCTTATGTGTCCCAGGACTTTTCCACTATTTTTTCCTGTCTTCACTAAATAACCACTAGTGCCATTATCGTTAGCACTTACGGTTTTTGCATTTCGAAACATAAGTTGATTTAGCCTTGCATTTTTTGAGCCTCGGCTAAACAAACTCAGTATTCTGTGCATTCTTTTCATACACTTTCCTTGTTAGTTTTCCAAAACTCGCTTTTAACCGATGCGATATCGGCCTCTTTTTCACCATGAGATATGGTTTAAAGAATCTACTTTAAAAAAAAATGTTAAGCAATCGATTTTGTTATAAATCTAAGTTTGGTCTATTGTCTTTGTTATTATATCTATCAATTTCTTTTTTAGTAATAGGTCTGAACAATACCCATACAACAACAAACATCAAAACCAAAAGTATAAATGTTTTCACTTTTTACCTAATTATAGTTTTAACAGACCCTAATTTATCTATCTTACCTGTATAAAGGCCTTTACCAATTGGAACAACTCCTACAGTAGATCCTGTAAATACATAAAAATTTTTATTTAAATTTAATTTATCTTTTTTAATTTTATTCAAAACAAATCTTAATGAGTTTAATGGATTAATAAAAACTGCACTAGTATTACCATTTATATTTTGTTTTGTTTTTTTGTTTGAAATATTAGTTTTTAAATTTCCGATATTTATTTTTTTATACTTTTTCTTTTGACCGATCAAAAACTTAACATTAGCTCCAAAATCGCTACTTAAATCTCCAAATGAGGTAATTCCTTTTTTTCTCTGTCTATAACCCACAATCTCAATACAAGGAGCCATATGAGATATAAATTTTGCGATATTTCTCATTGTGACCACTGATTTAGAATTAAAAAAAGATTTTTTAATTAAATAGCAAACTTCCAGCTCAATGCCAAAAGTGGTTTTACTAATCTTTACACTTCTACCGCTTTTTAAAAAATTATCTTTATAAACAGATGCGTAAAATGGTTCTTTTTCTTTTAATTTTTTCATCACTGGAATTCCGGTTCCTCCAGCTTTGTAACCTATAATTGGTTTTTTAACTTTACTCTCACAAAGCATTCTAAATTTATTTGCCTCAGTTAGCTTTTTTGTAAACTTTCTAGGCAATGGTGCAATAATCTTGTTTTTAAGAAAAGCTTTAACCAACTTATTTGATGTTTTTTCTATTAATGAACTCATAATATTTAATATAATATTTTTTATAAACTATATTTTACGATCCAAGATTTATCAAACTAAAACCAGCGATAAGGAAAACTATTAACCAAACTAAACCTTTTATCAAAAAAAAAGTAAATCCCCCAACCAGAATATATTTACCCCATTTACTTTCTGATAATAAATTTTTAAACTTTTTTATCATCTTAATATACTCTGTCAGTTTAACAAAGACATTGGATCAAGCCTAGTTTGAAACCAATTTACTCTGAAATCTAGGTGTGGACCAGTTGATCTACCAGTAGATCCAACTGTTCCAATGATATCTCCTTGATTAATTTTATCACCAACAGACACCATCACGTTTTCAAGATGTGAATAAATTGTAGAAATTCCATGTCCATGATCCATAATAATTGTACCACCAGTATAATAAAGATCATCCTCTGCCATTGTTACAACACCAGTTGCTGATGACTTAATCATTGTTCCTTTTTTTGCAGCAATATCAATTCCATAGTGGGGCCATTTTGGTTTACCATTTAAAATTCTCTGGCTTCCATAAACTCCACTTATTATTCCCTTAACAGGCATAACGAATTGATTTTTAAAGAAGGGTAAATCAGAGTTTATTGCTCTTGCTTTTCCAATTCTATTATTTTCCTCTTTTATTCTTTTATAAACTGACTCAGGTGGTGTTACTTTACTTTCCTCTAAGCCATCTATTCTTTGAATATTGTATTTTCTTTTAAGGACTTTTTTTATAATCTTTTCAATTTTTCCATTTGTAATTTTAGTTATAGTTAAATCAAATTTTCTATCTCTATCGATACCAAAAACAAAATAACCATCCTTAGAAACTTTCACTTTTTTTTTATCAATAATTATTTGAGATGAAGGATCTGTTATTCCTATAATATAATGACCCTGTAAAAATTTTCCTTTAAACTCAATAGCATTTATATGTGTTGATATAAAAAAAATTGTTAAAAAAAATAATCTTGGTATTATTTTGCAGTCCATCCGCCATCAACTAGTAAAGAAGTTCCTGTAATCATCGATGCTGCATCAGAGGCAAGAAATACAGCAGCACTCGCCACATCTGAAAGTTCAGCAAATTTTCCTAAGGGAATATTGCCCAAAACCTCTTTTTTAAACTTTTTACTTTTCAAAAATTTACTTGTCATTGGAGTAACAACAAAAGTTGGGCAAACAGTATTTACTCTTATGTTATATTTAGCTAGATCAATCGACATTCCTTTGGTTAAGCCTTCTAGGCCAAATTTTGTCATATTATAAACACTTCTAATAGGACCACCAACGTGACCCATTTGAGAGGACATATTTACAATCGCTCCTCCAATTTTTTTTCTATTTTTAGTCTTAATCATTTTTAAAGCACATAATTGTGCAAGATTGAAAGTTGCCATCGTGTTTATCTTTACCAAATACTCCATATTTTTAGTTTTAACTTTTGTAAAATGTTCAGGAATATTATTGCCTGCATTGTTAATCAGTATATCTATTTTAGATTGTCTATTAATTATTTCTTTGATTTGATTATAATTTGTGATGTCACATACATAAGATTTACATTTTGACTTGGTCTTTTTTATTTTTTTTGAGACTTCATCCAAGTCTTTTTTTGTCCTACTTATAATGATTAAATTTGCACCACTTTCAGCAAGTGCTATGGCACAAGCTCTACCAAGTCCTTTTCCAGCTCCAGTCACTACTGCAGTTTTATTCTTTAAATTGTAGTTTTTAAGATACATCATAAAAATAATATTTTAATATCAGTATAAATCAATTCAATAGCAACAATTAAAATTGCCAATAATCCTGCCCAAGCAATCCATTTATATTTTTTTATCCAATTTGATATTAATGTTGCTGCTGTTGCCATTAGTATAATTGATAAAACAAGACCAAAAATTAATAGATAATAATGGTCTCCAGCTGCTCCAGCAACTCCTAAAACATTATCTAAACTCATAGTAAAATCTGCCAATAAGATTGTCCAAATAGCTTTTAAGAAACTTGAATTATCAACTTTAATATCACTTTGATGATCCGAACCTTTTATCACATCAACATATAGTTTATAGACAATGTAGAGCAGAAGAAGACCACCAATTAATCTTAAACCTGTAGTCTGTAATAAATAAGCAGTTAATAAAGTTAAAATTATTCGTAAGACAACTGCTCCACCTATTCCCCAAAAAATGATTTTTTTTCTTTGTTCTAAAGGAAATTTCGATGCAACCATTCCAATTATGATCGCATTATCACCTGCTAAAACAAGATCGATCAAGATGATTTGCGTTAAAATGGTAATTTGTTCTGGAGAAATAAAATCAGCAAACATTAACTTCTAAGTATCATATCAGCACCTTTTTCTGCAATCATTATTGTCGGTGCATTCGTATTACCCGAAGTGATGTTTGGCATAATTGAAGCATCTATTACTCTTAGGTTTTGAATACCTTTGACTCTAAGTTTTTCATCAACAACTGCCATATTATCCTGTCCCATTTTACAAGTACCAACAGGATGAAAAATTGTTTGAGTAAAATCTGAACCAGCTTTAACCAATTCTTCATCGTCGGTTATATGAACTCCAGGCCTATATTCCTCTGGCTCATATTGTTTGAATGTTTCAGTTTCTAACATTATTTTTCTTACAATTTTTAATCCTTGAGCTGCAACTTTTCTATCTTCATCAGTAGATAAATAGTTCATCTTTATTTTGGGATAAATTCGACTATCATTACTCACTATATTTATTTCACCTCTACTTGTAGGTCTAACATTTGCAACAGTTGGAGTAATTCCTTCAAAATCATGCATCGGAGTTACACCTAATATATCTGTACTAACAGGAGATACATGGAATTGTAAATTAGGAGTAGCTCTTGAGGGATCACTTTTAACAAACCCACAAACTTGACTAGCTCCCATAGTGACAGGACCACTTTGATTAAGCAAATATTCAAGTCCCATTAAAAATCTTCCAAATAAACTTTCAACTTTTCTATTTAGAGATTTTAAATTTTTGACTTTATAGACTGGTCTAAACATTAAGTGATCTTGTAAATTTTTACCAACCCCATTTAACTCATGAACAATCTTTATACCTAAGTTTTTCAGTTTATTAACTTCTCCAATTCCAGATACTTGTAAAATATGAGGAGATCCAATTGATCCTGCCGATAAAATTACTTCTTTACTGGCATCAACAGTATTAATTTTTTCTCCAGTAAAATAATTAACACCTATAGCTTTCTTACCTTCGAAATTTATTTTTTGAACATGTGCATTGGTTACAATTTTTAAATTAGATCTTTTTTTTACAGGATTTAAATATCCTTTAGCAGCACTGCATCTAAGTTTTAGTCCTGCTTTATTAAAGCTTGTAGTGAATTGAAAAAAACCTACACCAAAGTTATCTCCAGTATTAAAGTCATTTGTTTTAGGTATCCCATATTCTTCAGCTGCATTTTGAAATTCATCAAGTAACTTTAAATTAATTTTTTTATTTGCTACAGTAATTGGACCACTATCATTATGAAATTCACTTTTTCCTAATTCATTATTTTCTGATTTAAGAAAATAGGGCAAAACATTTTCCCAGCTCCAACCAGTATTACCCAGTTGTCGCCATACATCATAATCTTCTTTTTGACCTCTAATCCATAAAAGTCCATTAATCGAGGAGCTTCCACCTAAAGTTTTCCCCCTAGGATATCTAATTGATCTATTATTCATTGTTTCATCAGGTTCAGTTTTAAAACACCAATCAACTTTTGGATTATGCATAGTTTTAAAATATCCAACTGGAATATGTATCCATGGGTAATTATCTTTACCACCAGCTTCAATTAACAAAACTTTATTTGATGGATTTGCAGAAAGTCTATTAGCAAGAACGCAACCAGCAGATCCTGCACCAATAATAATGTAATCGAATTTTTCCATTAAAAGTTGAATCGTTTTTAGTTTAAGTTATTTAAAGCTTTTACACTCATATTTATCAATTGTCACTTGTATGAGCTTTGTTTTTCTGATTGTATACTCAAGTTAAATTTAACTAACAAGAGGAATAATAATGAAAAAAATCATTTCAATGTTGTTTGCAACTATTTTAGTACTTGGATTTGTTTCTAATGCTAATGCTGCAAAAACACTAAAATGTCAGACAGTTCTTAACACTAAAGCTGATGAAGTTAAAATGTTAAAGGACTTTACTGACACAGTAACAGAACTAACATCTGGATCGTTAAAATTTGAAATTTTACCAGCAGGTGCAGTTGTGGGAGTTAAAGAAACTCTTGATGCTGTTGACAAAGGTTTGATTGATTGTGGATTCGCATGGACTCACTATTGGTCAGGTGATCACCCTGCTGCTATGTTATTTGGTTCGCCAGTAGCTGGTGGTGGAGTTGGTATTGACAACTTAGCGTTTCTATCATGGTTTCAATATGGTGGTGGTAAAGAATTATACGACCAGCTTTGGAAAGAAATGGGAAGAGATATCAAAGGATTTATGCTTCAACCAGTTGGCCCAGAAGCTTTAGGTTGGTTTCCAAAACCAATTAAAGATATGGCTGACTTTAGAAAATATAAATTCAGAACTCCTCCAGGAATTCCAGGACAAACTTATAAAGACATTGGTATAGCATCTGTTGCAATGGGTGGTGGAGATATTCTACCAGCTCTTGAAGCAGGAACTATTGATGCTGCAGAATGGTGTTGTCCTAAACCAGACTTAACATTTGGTTTCCAAAAAGTATTAAAGCACTATTACCTACAAGGTCTACACCAAGTAGTAGTAAATGCTGACTTTTATATTACTGGAAAAACTTATAATGCGATGAGTGCTCATGAGAAAAAGTCTCTTGAAGTTGCAGCTAATGCTTCATTAGCTAAATCTTTAAGTTACAGAATCTATGAAAATGGAAAAGCATTACAAGAACTAACTACTAAGCATGGAGTAAAATTAGAAGATACTCCATCAGACTACTTTACAGAGTACATGGCAGCTGCAAAAGCTACATTGAATAAAAACGCTGAGAAGAATAAATTCTTCAATGAAGTTTATACTTCAATGAAAAACTTTGCTGACGTTGCTGTTCCTTTCTGGAGTGGTGCCCAAATGTCTAATGCGAAGCTAGGAATGGCTCACGCTGCAACATTAAAGTAATCAGTAATTAATCTTGATTTTTTAGAGCGGACTTTTACAGTCCGCTCTAATTTTTTTAACTAGAATTTTATGGCAGAAGAACCAGATAAACTAGATATATCAGATGAAATGATTGCCGAAAGACGAGGCGGTTTGGGAAAAATGCCTGACGATATGCCATTCTGGATGGCTAAATCTATTACAAGTATTGATAAATTCAGTAAATGGATTGGCAATATAGTTTGCTGGATATTGATGCCATTAATTTTTGCAATGACTTATGAAGTTTTTGCAAGAAAATTATTTTTAGCACCAACAATTTGGGCTTACGACATAAGTCGTTTTTTATATGGAGCACTTTTTATGTTGGGTGCTGGTTATGCTCTTTCTAGAGGAGTCCATATAAGAGCAGATTTTTTATACAGAAATTTTAAAACTAAAAATCAAGGTTTAATAGATTTTTGGTTATATTTATTATTTTATTTTCCAGGTTTAATTGTTTTTCTTTATATGACTATCGGATTTGTTGGAGAATCAATTCAAAGAGGTGAAAGAGGTATGGATACCACATGGATGCCTTACATGTGGCCAATCAAAACTTGCTTACTTGTTGGTATAATATTTTTACTAGTTCAAGGATTTTCTGAGTTACTTAAAAGTTATTGGGCAGCAAAAAAGGGTGAGTGGCCTGGAGAGACTAAATGATTGCTGAGTTTATAGACCCAGCCATCTTAGGTTTTATTCTTGTTGGTGTAATGCTATTTGCAATATTTGTAGGTTTCCCGATTTCATTTACATTAATTTTCTTAGGTTTCGTATTTGGTTATTTAGGATTTGGAAAACTAGTTTTTTATTTAATGACTCTCCAATTTTCTATGGTAATGACGGAGCAGACCCTTGCCGCCGTTCCACTCTTTGTCTTTATGGGAATTATGATGGAACAAGCTGGATTAATGGAAAGATTATTTTCAGCGTTTCAAATGATGTTAGCAAAAGTTAAAGGATCTTTATATTATGCAGTTTTATTTGTCTCTGTAATATTTGCTGCTGCAACAGGAATTGTTGGTGCCTCTGTAACAATACTTGGAATTATGGCTGCAAAATCTATGAATAGATCTGGGTATGATGTGAGACTTGCAGCTGGAACTATCACAGCTGGAGGAACTTTAGGAATATTAATTCCGCCAAGTATTATGTTAGTTGTAATGGGGCCTATAATGGAAATTCCAGTAATAGATTTATTTGCTGCTGCAATTATACCAGGAATTCTACTTGCAAGTTTATACGCTGGCTACACAACAATCAGATGTATGATTAATCCAAAATTAGGACCAGTGATACCTGAAGATATGAGAGCTGCAAGCATGAAAGATGTGTGGATTGAATTTTTCTTGGGTTTAGTTCCGCCAGCAGCTTTAGTATTTGCAGCATTAGGAAGTATTTTATTTGGTTTTGCAACACCAACTGAAGCTGCAGGATGTGGAGCGATGGGTGCTTTACTTCTTTCATTAGCTTATAAAAAATTAACTCTTCCAAAATTACAAGATGCATTAGTAAAAACACTAGAGATTACAGCATTGATAATGGTTTTAGTTGCTGCTTCAAATTTTTTTGGCGCTGTTTTCGCAAGACTAGGAACTCCAACTTTATTAACTGAATTTTTATTAGGTCTTGAAATGAATAAATATCTAATTCTAGCAATGGTTATGGTAATGATATTTTTATTGGGATGGCCTTTAGAATGGGTGCCTATAGTAATGATTATCGTTCCAATTATATTACCATTGATCGAAGCATTAGGATTTAATTTGACTTGGTTTGCTATTCTAGTAGCTGTAAATTTACAAACCGCCTGGCTTTCACCTCCAGTCGCATTATCTGCGTATTTTTTAAAAGGAGTAGTACCAGAATGGGATTTAAAGGATATTTACTATGGTATGATGCAGTTTATGGTCTTACAGATTTTTGGTTTAATTTTAATAATTATATTTCCCAAAATTGCTTTATGGTTACCAACTCTCTTATATGGACAGTAGAAAGTTAAAGTTTTATATTAGTTGAGTGAGTCCTCAAAATATAAAAAAAAATCTTACTAATTGGGATTTAGTTTCAGTAAATCCCATTGATAAAAATTGGGATTGGAAAATTCTATTTTGCTTTTGGGGTGTAAATATACAAAGTGTTATTGGCTTTTCATTGATTGTATCTCTTTATCTAATTTATGATCTTAATACTTTCGTTGTGTTTACTGGTACAATAATTGGAACATTATTAATTTACATCTTTTCAAATTTAATAGGAAAACCATCTCAAAAAAATGGATTACCTTTTATTGTTTTACTAAGATCATCATTAGGAGTTATTGGTGCAAAATACTTTGGATTGATTAGATTTTTTGTTGGTATTTTTTTATTTGGTATTCAAACATATTTTTTATCAAAAGCATTTAGTTATCTTATAAGAATATCAGTTTTTTCAATAGAACCTACAATACTTGATAAAGAAATATTTTTAATATTCTTTCTAGGAATGAATTTAATCGATTGGACCGCAATTATTATTGCAATAATTTTGCAAGGTTTTTTATTTAGTGCAGGAATGAATATAAACAAAAAAATTATTATTTTTTCAGCTATAACAGTATATTTTGGGATGTTATTGTTTTTTTTATCAGTTTTGCTTAGCGATGTTAAATTTACTTCTCAAGCTTTTTTAAATATTTTAAATACTGAAAATTTTCTTAATAAAGATAATTTTGGGCCATTAATAACAGTCTCTAGCACAGTGTTTGCTTATTTCTCAGTTGTAATTTTGAGTTTCGGTGATTTTTCTAGATATGTCAAAGATGAAAGTCAGCTTAAAAAAGGAAACTTTAGCTTAATTTTAAATTTATTAATCTTTTCTTTTTTTGCGCTGTTTATCGTTTCTGGCATGGATGCTTTTTTGAAGCAAGATCCAGAAAATTTAAACAGAATTTTAACCAATCCAACAGATATTCTTGGAAAATTAGATAATTTATTCCTGGTTGTTTTAGCTCTAATTTTAATAATTATTGCTTCTGCTTCAACAAATTTAATAGTTAATTTTATTCCGTCTCAATACACTTTGGTAAATTTTTTACCTTTCTCTTTATCTATAAGGAGTGCAGGTTTAATAATTTCAATTCTAGGTTTCATAATTGGAATATTTTGGTTAACTTTTTTAAGTCAAGTTGGAGCCTTATCTTTCATTGATACTTTTGGAGCTTTTTTTGGACCACTTTTTGGAATTATGATTTCTGACTTTTATTTTATTCAAAAGAGTAAGATAAATAATAGAGATATATATTCTTTAGAGAATAATGGAATTTATTATTATACTGGGGGTTGGCATATAAAAGCAGTTTATTCTGTAATTATAGGTTTTATTTTTTCTGCTTCAACAATTTGGAATGCTAATTTGATGTTTCTTCAATCATTTTCTTGGATTATAGGAGCCGCTATAGCTGCTTTTACATATTATTTATTAGCCAGAGAATAAAACAATGAAAAAAATTAATTATGATTTTAAAAAAAGAACTGCCATCGTAACTGGGGGCGCCCAAGGATTTGGATTTGATATTTCTAAAAGACTTTTAGAGTCTGGTGCTAGTGTGATAATATGGGATAACGACTCTAAGGCTACTGAGAAAGCTATTAAAGATTTAAACAATCCTAATTTAAGTTCCCATGTTGTAGATGTATCTAATTATGAGGAAGTTGATAAAACTGTAAATGAAATTACAAAAAACTCAAACATTGACATTTTAATAAATAATGCAGGAATAACTGGCCCTACAGCTACATTATGGGAGTACGACATTGAAATGTGGAAAAAGGTTGTAGAAATCAATCTAATGGGAACGTTTAATTGTTGCAGGTCAATCGTGCCAAACATGATCAAAAATAATTATGGTAGAATTGTAAATGTAGCCTCTGTAGCTGGAAAAGATGGAAATGCTAATGCTAGTGCATACAGTGTAGGAAAAGCAGGAGCGATAGGTTTAACTAAATCATTAGGTAAAGAGCTTGCAGATAAGAATATTGCTGTAAATGCAGTGACTCCAGCAGGAGCAAAAACTAGAATTTTGGATCAAATGACTAAAGAACATGTTCAAAGAATGCTATCAAAGGTGCCAAGAGGAAGATTTTTAGAAGTTGAAGAGTTTACCTCATTAATTTGTTGGCTCTCTTCTGAGGAGAATACTTTTTCAACAGCAGCTGTCTTTGATATTAGTGGTGGTCGTTCCACTTATTAACTTCTGGGTTTTTGCTCAACTATTTTGATATTATTCATTTTAGCTCTACTAAACTTGATATCTTTAGACAAAACTGGTGCAAAAATCATTATAGACCAGTAAATTATGAGTATAAAAGCGGATATTGTCTTCATATTATTTATATAGAACTAAATATTGAGTTTTGAATGTTTAAATTTTGTCTAAATAATGTATTAAGAATCTTTTTTATCTTTTATGAAAATTTTTTTTAATATTTTAATCATCACAATTTTATCCATCAACTTGTCTTCAGCAGATGAATTACAAGTCTTTGATTTTACTGAAACAGAGCTCACAGAACTTAAAGTTAGAAAGGTAAGAGGGGCTGACAATAAAACACTTTATACTGTTGGATCAAATGATAATGGGAATTATTTGAAATCAGTTGCTGATAATGCTGCCTCTGGCCTAGGAAAAGAAATCAAGATAAACCTCAATAAGACTCCATTTATAAATATTACGTGGAAAATTGAGAAGGATCTGTCAGGAATTAAAGAAAACACAAAAAAAGGGCACGATTTTGCTGCAAGAGTTTTTGTGATTAAAAAAACTGGCGCCACACCATTATCAAATAGAGCTATTAATTATGTTTTCTCAAGTAATAAAGAAGTTGGGGCAAATTTTCCAAGTCCATATACAAAGAAATCGATAGATAATGTTTTAGCTAGCACAAAAAATAACTTAAATGAATGGGTAACAGTCAAAGCTAATGTTAAGGAGGATTTTAAAAGATTGCACGATCTTGATGTTAATGAGCTTGATGGACTTGCTATTATGTCAGATACAGATAATTCAAAAATGAAATCTATCGCATATTTTCAAAATATTTATTTTTCAGCAAATTAATTTATTTTTTGCTATAATTTTGTATGCATGAGAATTTTTTTCACACTTTAAAGGTTTATTATGAGGATACTGATGCTGGTGGTGTCGTATATTATGCTAATTATTTAAAGTTTTTAGAAAGAGCAAGAACAGAAGCTCTACATTCAATTGGATACAGTAACCAAAAAGTGAAAAAAGATTTCGGTTCATTAATCATAGTTAAAGCTTGCAATATTGAATATAAAAAACCTGCAAATCTCGAGGATCAACTAATAATAAGATCTTTTGTTAAATCTATTACTAAAACATCTTTTTTTATGAATCAAATAATTACCAAAGGTGATGACATTATAGTTGAGGCACAAGTTCATCTAGTTTTTGTTAATGATTTAGGTAAACCAGTAAAGATACCTGATGAAATTTACTCGAAATTTAAACCTTATTTTTGTGACACTATTAAAACTTAGCTATTTTCTTTGCTTTAATAAACAATTGGTTAATCATAGTAGTCGTTACTAATTTTGTATTTACATTTCTTGGACTTGGGTGGTAACAGGCAATCAAAACTTTATTATCTGGTAATAAATATTTATTTCCGTGTTTAAATTCAAATTTTTTGTGAAGCATAAACTTTTTTTTATAAATTTTTAAACAATTATCAAATGCAACTTTTCCCAGAGTAACAATCACTTTAAGATTTTTCAAATTTTCAATTTCGTTTTCAAAATAATTTGAACAGCGATTTAATTCTTCATTTTCTGGTTTATCCCCTGGAGGAACACATTTAAGAATATTAGTTATGTAAGTATTTTTCAATCTTAAATTATCATTTGCTTTTTCTGAAAAATCTTGATTTGAAATTCCTGTTAAAAATAAACTCTTAAATAAAAAATTTCCTGATTTATCTCCTGTGAATGCTCTTCCAGTTCTTGTTCCACCATGAGCAGCAGGTGCAAGACCTAAGATCATCAATTTTGCTTTGTTATCTCCAAAGCCTGGGACTGGCTTTCCCCAGTATTTCTCATTCTTATTTTGTTTTCTTTTTTGTATTGAAATTTTTTTGATAAAACTAATAAGTCTTGGACATTTTTTACATTTAATAATTGTATTATTTATTTTTTTTAATTTAATAGTCATTTATGAAACTTATAAAATTTTTTTTTATTATTTTTATAACTTTACCTTCAACGATTAAAGCAGATTTAAATCAAGAATTATATTTAGAATTAAAAAAAGGCGATAAACTTATATTTATTAGACATGCATATGCACCAGGTGGTGGAGATCCTGAAAATTTTGATATTAATAATTGTGGTACACAAAGAAATTTGAGTGAGGAAGGAAGAGAACAAGCTAAAGAAATTGGAAATTTTTTTTTAAAAAATGATATTCCCATTTTCAAAGTTTTTTCAAGTGAATGGTGTCGCTGCAAAGAGACTGCTAAATTAGCTTTTACAAATTTTGAAACAAAGGATTTCTTAAATTCCTTTTTTAGCGCAGAGTTTGCAAAAAATAGAGATAAACAAATGTTTGATTTGAAAAATTTTGTTGTAAAATTCAAAGGTAATAAAAACTTAATTTTTGTGACACATTATGTAGTAATATCTGAAGCTTTAGATTATGCTCCTTCATCGGGCGAAATAGTTATTGCAGATAAAAATTTTAATAAAATTGGTAGTATAGAAATAGATTTTTAACATTATGTCATCAAAGCGAGCAATGAAACAAGCACAAAAGCAAGCTTACGCTAAACATAGAAGCAATATTACTAATAATAGATTTGGAAATAGAAAAAAAAATTCTTCTAAGATGAATAAAAAAAGTTAACTTTCATTTTTAAATTTTTCAATTTTTTTACAAGTAGAAATTTTTGATATTCCTTCTTCATCATTAAGAACAGTTTTCATGAAAATTTCTTGTTTGTCTTTTTCAAAAAGAATTTGAGTGTAAAATTGAGGATAACCATGTTTATGAGTAAGTATTTTACCATTTTCTTCATATATATTTCGCACATATGAATTTGATTTTTTAATACTTAAATCAGTAAGTCGATATTTTTGATATGTTTTTTCCTTATATACATAATTTCGAGTCATGATTAATTCGTCTAAATTTAAGATATATTCATTCTTTAAAAATTCATCTTGTTTATCATTACATTTACTCATAATGATTATTTCTGATTTAAGATGCTGGAAGGGTAAAATTACAAATAAAAGAGAGATTAAATATTTAATTGCTCTCATTTTTTTCAGCAAAAAATAAACCAACTAAAAGTAAAGCTGTCCAACCAAGTCCCACCAACCCTTTAACAATATTAGTGTCAGCACTCCATAAATCAAGAAATAGAGCCCCAAAAATAAGACCTAGTACATATACAATAATTACAATTGTAGTTTTACTCATTTAATAATTTTTTTTTAAAAAGAGAGATACCATTTTCAATTTTATAAGTATAGGACTCTTTAAAACTTTCTAGTTGCCAACCAGTCAATCTTTTTTGAATAGTTTCAAGATTTCCTTTTTTCCACTCGGCAGTTGTATCTTCAAGTTTCCAAATTTTTTTTTCTTCATTGCTTCTTCCACACCCATAACAATAGCCTGTTTTTGGATCGGTTTTGCAGATACTTATACATGGAGAAACAATCATAATAATATTATAAAGTAAAAATTATAAAATTTACAATAATTGTCGTTGGACAAATAGTTTCAATCATATATAAACCATTTGAATTTGTGGGGCGATGGCGGAATTGGTAGACGCGTCGGTCTTAGGAACCGATAGAGCAATCTGTGAAGGTTCGAGTCCTTTTCGCCCTACCATTAATATATTATGAAAGTTACAGTAGAAAATAAAAAGGGTCTTAATAAAGATATAAAAGTTTTCATCGATAAAAAAACTATGAATTCTTATATGGATGAAAAATATGAGGAAATTAAAGGCACTGTAAATCTAAAAGGTTTTAGACCAGGAAAAGTTCCAGTAGAAGTTTTAAAAAGACAGTTTGGTAAAGCAGTGTTTAGCGAAGTATTAGACAAAGTTTTAAAAGACTCAACCACAAAAGCTTTAGAGGAAAACAAGATAAAACCAGCAGGACAACCAAAGTTGGATCTTAAAACTTATGGTGAGGATAAGGATCTTGAATATATTATTTCTGTTACAGAGTTTCCTAAAGTTGAATTAAAATCTATAGAAAGTATTAAATTTGATGAATACACAGTTAAAATCGGTGAGAGCGAAACCGATAAAAGAATTAAAGAGATAGCTAAAAATACACCTAGCTTCAAAGATGCTCCACCTGAAACAAAAGCAAAAGAGGGTGATTTAGTATCTTTTGATTACACAGCTACAGTTGATGAAAAATCATTTAAAGGAGGGGATGGAAAAAATACTCAATTAACTTTAGGTAAAGATTTATTTTTAAAAGGTTTTGATAAACAATTGGTAGGCGTTAAAAAAGATGATCAAAAAATTGTTGAAGCTACTCTACCTGAAAATTTTCCTGAAAAAGAGTTGGTAAATAAAAAAGCAAAATTTAATTGTAAAATTTTATCAGTCAAAATTTCAGAGGAAGTAAAAATTGATGATCAATTTGCAAAAAATCTAGGGGCTAAAGATTTAAAAGATTTAAAAACTCTTATTACAAAACAAATTAACGATGAATATAAGAACTCACTAGACAGATTATCTAAAAACCAAATTCTTAAAGAATTAGAGAAATTTAAAGTAGATGAGATTCCTCAAAATTTAGTTGATGAAGAAGTAAAAGTTCTCTCTCAAGGAATGACAGATGAAGATAAAAAAAAGAGTAAAGATAATTTTGAAGAGATAGCAAAAAAAAGAATTAAAGTTGGTTTAATATTAAATGAATTTGGTGAGCAAAATCAGATAAAAGTATCAGAACAAGAATTACAGGCTGAAGTTCAAAAACAAATAAGAATGATGCCTGGTCAAGAAAAAATGGTAATGGATTTTTATCAAAAGAATCAATCAGCTCTTGCTAGCTTAAGAGGAACAGTCTATGAAGAAAAAATTTTAAATCTTGTGAAACAGAAAGCTAAGTCTAATAAAAAAGAGGTTTCAAAAGATGAGGCTGAAAAAATATTAAAACAATCTCAAAATCAAGATAAAGGAACAGAACAAGCCTCAAAGAAAAAAGTTGAGACTAAAAAAAAAGAGGTAAAAAAAACCACGCCAAAAACTAAGTCTCCAGCCAAAAATAAAAAAAGTTAGCAAAAAGTAATCTCAAGTTGTATAAGTAATACGAATCAACTTTATGAATAATAAACTGTCAGAACATATGAGTAGTTTAATACCCATGGTTGTTGAGCAATCAAACAAAGGGGAAAGAGCTTACGATATTTATTCAAGACTTTTAAAAGAAAGAATTATTTTTTTGACAGGTCAAATAAATGATAATGTTGCTTCATTAGTTACAGCTCAATTATTATTTTTAGAAGCAGAAGATCCTAAAAAAGAAATTTTTTTATATATTAATAGTCCAGGCGGACTTGTTACCGCAGGACTAGGTATTTACGATACCATGCAATATGTAAAACCAGATATTTCAACTTTATGCATTGGACAAGCAGCCTCAATGGGATCTTTCTTATTATCTGCAGGAACAAAAGGAAAAAGATTTTCACTTCCAAATTCAAGAATTATGGTTCACCAACCATCTGCTGGCTTCCAAGGACAAGCTACCGATATTGAAATTCATGCTAATGAAGTGCTTTCTTTAAAAAAAAGATTGAACGAAATTTACTCAAAACACACTGGTAAATCGGTGGATGAAATTAAATCCGCATTGGAAAGAGATAATTTTATGACTGCGGATACAGCCAAATCTTTTGGTCTAATAGACTCTGTGGTAGAAAAAAGATCTTAGAACACCATATATAGATTATACAATCCAAAACTTGATTATTGGGAGTCACTTATAATAAAGTATTGATATAGATTCGTTTAAAATTTTATGAACACAAATAATAAAAATATTCTTTATTGCTCTTTCTGCGGCAAAAGCCAACACGAAGTCAGAAAATTAATTGCAGGCCCAACTGTTTTCATCTGTGATGAATGTGTTGAGCTTTGTATGGATATTATAAAAGAGGAAAGCAAAGATACATTTGTCAAACATCAAGATGGTTTACCGTCTCCAAAAGAAATTTGTACTGTTTTAGATGACTATGTAATTGGTCAGTCTCATGCAAAAAAAGTTTTATCAGTAGCGGTTCATAATCATTATAAAAGATTAAATTATGAAAATAAGACAAGTAAAAATGTAGAGCTTGCAAAATCTAATATACTTCTGGTTGGTCCAACTGGATGTGGAAAAACTTTATTAGCACAAACTTTGGCTAGAATTTTAGATGTTCCGTTTACAATGGCTGACGCAACAACTTTAACTGAAGCAGGTTACGTAGGAGAGGATGTAGAAAATATTATTTTAAAATTGTTACAAGCAGCAGATTATAATGTTGAAAAAGCCCAAAGGGGAATTGTGTACATTGATGAGGTAGATAAAATTAGTAGAAAATCGGAAAACCCATCTATTACAAGAGATGTTTCTGGTGAAGGTGTTCAACAAGCTTTATTAAAAATAATGGAAGGGACAATTGCAAGTGTACCTCCTCAAGGTGGTAGAAAACACCCCCAACAAGAATTCTTACAAGTTGATACTACAAATATTTTATTTATTTGTGGTGGAGCTTTTGCGGGACTTGATAAAATTATTTCTCAGAGAGATAAAGGAACATCTATCGGTTTTGGAGCAGATGTTAAGAATATACAAGATAAAAAGACTGGTGAGTGGATGAAAAACTTAGAACCCGAGGATTTGCTTAAGTATGGATTAATACCAGAGTTTATTGGTAGATTACCTATGATTGCCACTTTAGAAGATTTAGATGAAAAATCTTTAATTAAAATACTGCAAGAACCAAAAAATTCGTTAACAAAACAATATCAGGAGTTATTTAAACTAGATGGTGCAAAATTAATATTTAAAGAATCTGCCCTTAAAGAAATTGCAATTAAGGCAATTAGCAAAAAAACAGGAGCAAGAGGTTTAAGATCTATTTTAGAAAATATACTTCTTAAAACTATGTATGATTTACCAAGTCAAGAAAATATTGAAGAGGTAATAGTAGACTCATCAGCGGCTAAAGGTCTGTCGCAGCCTATTATTGTTCATTCCAAAAAAGATGGTAAATCGAAAACGACTAAGACAACAGCGGCTTAATAACCCTAATAACTTGTAAAAAGGTATTGCAAAAATAATTTTAATATCCATATTTGCAATATGGACGTAAAAACTTCTTCACCGTTATTACCACTTAGAGATATTGTGGTTTTTCCTAGCATGGTAATTCCACTTTTTGTTGGAAGAGATAAATCAATCTCTGCTCTAAATGAGGTGATGAAAAAAGAGAAAAAAATAATTTTAGTAACTCAAAAAAATTCTGAAATCGATGATCCTAAGAAAACAGACATATTTTTGTATGGATGCGAAGGTAGCATCTTACAACTTTTGAAACTTCCAGATGGAACAGTCAAGGTTTTGGTTGAAGGTATTCGAAGAGTAAAAATTATTGATTTTAAAGATAACGAAAAATTTATAACTTGTGATTTTACACCTCATAATGATGTGATCGATGGAGATGAAGATTTGTACCCATTAGCTGTAACAGCAATCAGAAGAATGGAAAAGTTAACTTCTATAAATAAAAAAGTTTCTAGTGAGACTATTAATACAATTAAACAATTAAAAGACCCATCTCAGATTGCAGATAACATCGCTTCACACATCACAGCAACAATTTCAGAAAAACAACAAATCTTTGAGACCATAGATGTAAAGAAAAGATTAAATGCAATCATAAAGATAATGGAAAATGAAACAAGTATTATTGGAGTTGAAAAAAGAATTAGAGGAAGAGTTAAAACTCAAATGGAAAAAACTCAACGAGAGTATTATTTAAATGAACAGTTAAAAGCTATCCAAAAAGAGTTAGGTGAAATAGAGGATGGCAAAGATGAAAATACAAGTTTAAATAAAGCAATTCTTAAATCTAAAATGCCAAAAGATGTTGAAAAAAAGTGCCTTCAAGAATTGAAAAAATTAAAAAACATGAGTCCAATGTCAGCTGAAGCAACAGTTGTAAGAAATTATCTAGACTGGATGGTAGATCTTCCTTGGCATAAAAAAAGTGATGTTGTTATAGATCTAAAAAAGGCACTTGAAGTTTTAGATAAAGATCATTTTGGTTTGGAAAAAGTAAAAGAGAGAATTATTGAATTTTTGGCAGTTCAAAAAAGAATGGATAAAATTAAAGGACCTATTTTATGCTTAGTAGGACCGCCTGGTGTTGGAAAAACATCTTTAGGAAAATCAATTGCTAAAGCTACAAATAGAGAATTTGTAAGAATGTCAGTAGGTGGGATGCGAGATGAAGCTGAGATTAGAGGTCATAGAAGAACTTATATTGGTTCTTTACCAGGTAAAATTATCCAAATGATGAAAAAAGCTGGAACTAAAAATCCATTAATACTTTTGGATGAAATTGATAAAGTTGGAAATGACTATAGAGGAGATCCTTCTTCAGCTTTATTAGAGGCTCTAGATCCAGAACAAAATACAACATTTAATGATCATTATCTTGAAGTTGATTATGATTTATCTGATGTGATGTTTGTAACAACAGCTAATACATTAAATATTTTACCTCCATTATTAGATAGAATGGAAGTTATTAGATTAGCAGGCTACACCGAAGATGAAAAAATAAATATTGCAAACAAATATCTTCTTCCAAAACAAATAAAAGATAATGGCGTGAAAGAAAAAGAAATGAATTTGGGTAACGATATTATAAAAGAAGTTATTAGAAGCTACACAAAAGAGTCCGGAGTAAGAAATCTTGAGAGAGAAATTTCTAAAATTGCAAGAAAAGTAGTTAAGAAAGTTGTTGCTGGAGAAGAAAAAGAAGTCAATATTGACTCAAAAAATTTACCAGACTTTTTAGGTGTTCCTAAATTTAAATCAGGTGAGCTAGAGTCTGAAAATAGAGTTGGTATTGTAACTGGCTTAGCATGGACAGAGTATGGTGGAGAAATTTTAAAGATAGAGACAGTAACAATGCCAGGTAAAGGTCGTATGCAAATTACCGGTAAGCTTGGGGATGTTATGCAAGAGTCAGTTAAAGCTGCAAAATCATTTGTTAGATCAAAATGTTTAGAATATGGAATAATTCCTCCATTATTCGAGAAAAAAGATTTTCATATTCATGTACCTGAGGGAGCAACTCCAAAAGATGGACCTTCTGCAGGAATAGGAATGGTTACATCAATAGTTTCATCAATTACAAACATTCCGGTAAAAAGAGATGTGGCTATGACAGGTGAAGTAACATTGACTGGTCAAGTATTACCTATTGGTGGGTTAAAAGAAAAGCTATTAGCAGCTCATAGAGCTGGTATTAAAGAGGTTTTAATCCCAAGAGAAAATGAAAAAGACCTAGTAGATATGCCAAAAAAGATTATTGATGAGATTAAAATTACTCCAGTTGAGTTTGCTGATGAAGTTTTAAAAATTGCTCTAACTAAAGAACTTAAGAAGACAGAATGGGTTGAGGTTGATATGTCTAAAAAGGATGACAAATCTCAAGCTAGCATTCAATAAACACAGATTTCCTTTAATTTTTCTATAATTACCCTCTATAAACTAAGCTAATTTATTCACTAGAACTATTTTCATATTTTAGGTAACCTATTTTAAATAAATAATAACTAGAGGGAAATAATATGAATAAATTAAGTAAAATAATCGTTGTATTGTTCTCATCTTTATTTTTAAGTTTTGCTGCAAATTCAGTAGAAGTAAAATTTGGACACGTAGGTAAACCAGGGTCTTTATTTTCTGCTTCTGTTGACGAATTTGCTAAACTTGCAAATAAAAGATTAGGAAACAAAGGTAAAGTAACTGTTTTTGGTTCATCGCAACTTGGAAAAGATAAACAAGGAATGCAAAAACTAAAATTAGGTACAGTTAATATGTGGTTACCTTCATCAGTAATGGCTTCTATCCATGATGAGTTTGGTGTTTTTGATATGCCTTTCATTATTAAAGACAGAAAACATATGGCTAAAGTTGAGAAGAATGTTTTACCAGGAATGTTTAAAAATCTTGAAGATAAAACAGGTTACAAAGTTATTGCTGTATGGGAAAATGGTTTTAGACATATAACAAATAATACTAGACCAATTAATACTCCAGGTGATTTAAAAGGAATTAAGTTAAGAACTCCTAAATCAAAATGGAGAGTTAAAATGTTCCAATCATATGGTGCAAACCCAACTCCAATGTCTTTTTCTGAAGTATTTACTGCTTTAAAAACTGGTACGATGGATGGGCAAGAAAACCCATATGCTCAAATAGCTAGTGCTAAATTTCAAGAAGTTCAAAAATACTTATCAATCACAGGTCATGTTTATACTCCTGCTTATGTAACTGTTCATAAGGATCACTGGAATAAACTCCCTGCAGATGTTCAAGATATTTTAGAAAAAGCTGCTAAAGACACACAAAAATTTGTCTACAAAGAAGCTGCTAAACTTGAAAAATCTTTATTAAAAGTAATTAAAGATGCTGGCGTCCAAGTAAATGAAGCGGACAAAGGTGCTTTTATTGCAGCTAGTAAAGGGATTTACGATCAATTTGGATCAGAAGTTCCTACTGGTGGTGCTTTAGTTAAAAAAGTATCATCTTTAGCTAAGTAATATAACTCAAATTATTTTATCAGGCCCTCCTTCAGAGGGCCTGAATATAATATGAAATTACAAAATTTTATTAATTCGTACGAAAAAATATTAAAACTAATACTGTTTATAATGATGGTGGCATTAGCAGTAACGGTTTTACTTGGAGTTACTTTTCGTTTTGCAGGCAGTGCTTTAGTTTGGTATGACGAAGTCGCTGCAGTCCAACTTGCATGGATAACATATTATGGATCAGCCTATGCTGCATTAAAAGGCTCACATATAAGTGTTCCAAGTATTTTTAAAGCTTTTCCACTAGCTCTTAGAAAAATCTTCTTTGTAGTTTCCAAAATTGTTGTTTATGGTTTTTTAATATTATTGGCTTATTATGGATATTTAGTCTTAACTCTGATTACTGGAGAAACATTAGTTACATTGGAATGGGTTCCTCAAACATTTGTACAATCGGTTATTCCAATTGCAGCATGTCTATTTATTCTTTCTGAAACTTTAAGAATTCCAGAAGATTATAGAAATTTAGTACTTCAAAATACAGGCGAAGAGCAAACAGGGGATATTTAATGATAATTCTTACAATGTTTATGGTCTTGTTGCTTCTTTTGTCAATAAACGTGCCTATAGCAATTGGACTTGCGGTGACAACTATTATTGCAATGGTAATGAAGACAGGTACTAGTTTTCTAATTGATACCGCTATTGTAATGTTTGATGGATCCATGAAGTTCCCATTGATTGCAATACCACTATTTATTTTAGCAGGATCTATTATGAACAGCGCCGGCATTTCTAGAAGATTAATAGCTTTTGCTTCTGCTCTTGTTGGATTTATTAAAGGTGGTTTGAGCATGATCAATATTGCAACTTCCATGTTTTTTGCTGAAATTTCTGGATCAGCTGTAGCAGATGTAGCTGCATTAGGTTCTATTTTAATTCCAGCAATGAAGAAAAAAGGATATCCAGGAGCTTTTGCTGCTGCTGTCACTTCGTCCTCAGCATCTCTAGCAATTATTATTCCACCATCGATACCAATGATTGTTTATGCAGTTATGTCACAAAGTTCAGTTGTTCAATTGTTTGTAGCTGGAATTGTTCCAGGAGTAATAGGTGGATTTTTTTTGATGTTAGCTGCTTATATAACAGCAAGAAGGAAAAACTTCCCTGTAGAGGAAACATTTAATATTCCAAATGTTAAGAAGACTGCAAAAGATGCAGCATTAGCATTTCTTTTACCAGTAATAATTTTAGGAGGTATTTTTGGTGGAGTTGTAACTGCAACAGAAGGAGCTGGCTTGGCAGTTGTAGCTTCGCTAATAATTGGTTTTATTTACAAGGAGATAGATTTTAAAAGATTATATGAATCAGCTTGCGAGGGAGCAATACAGACAGCATCCGTAATGTTATTAGTGGCAGCTTCAGTTTTATTAGGTGAATTTTTAACTATTGAACAAATTCCTCAGAAAGTTGCTGGGTCAATTATTGAATTTACAAATAATAAATATGCTGTTTTGGGAATATTGAATGTATTTCTATTAATAATTGGTTTCTTTCTGCATTCAGTAGCAGCAATTATTTTAACTGTGCCAATCGTTATGCCATTAGTTAATGCAGTAGGTATTGATCCGGTTCACTTTGGAATAATTGTAACTTTGAATTTAGCAATTGGACAACAAACACCTCCGGTAGCAAGTGTATTAGTTACAGCTTGCTCTGTCGCCAAAGCAGATATTTGGGATGTTACAAGATCTAATATATCTTTTATATGTGTGTTATTGATATTATTGCTTTTGGTAACATACGTCCCGGCTATACCGATGACATTAGTTGAATATTTTTATAGGAGCTAAATTGAGTAATTTAATTAAACTAAATAAAATAAATAATCATTTATCAGAGGTAATTATTAATAGACCCGAAAAGTTAAATGCTATGACAAAACCTATGTGGATTAAATTGGGTAAGATTTTTAAAAAGATATCAAAAGAAAAAAATTTAAGATGTGTCATCATTCGAGGTGAAGGCGGTAAATCATTTTCACCTGGAAATGACATTGGTGAATTTAAAAAGGAAAGGTCCTCATCGAAACTAGCAAAATCTTATGGTAAATTTTTACATGGAACTTTAGGTGCAATTTTTAATTGTCCAATACCTACTATAGCAATGATTGAAGGAATTTGTGTAGGTGGTGGTTTAGAAATAGCTGCCTGCTGTGACATTAGAATTTGTGGGAAAAGTTCTAGGTTTGGAATTCCAATTAAAAGACTTGGTTTAACTATGGCTGCAAAAGAACTAGAAGTACTTTTGAACGCAACTACCTACTCAACAGCTATGGAAATTTTATTTGAGGGAAGGATTTTTAGTGCAGATGAAGCATTAGAAAAAAGATTAATTAATAGAGTTGTAAATGATGACGATGTAAAAAAAGAAACATATAAATCAGCTGAATTGATATGCGAGGGAGCACCTAAAGTTACTAGATGGCATAAGCAATTTGCTAGAAATATTTTAAAAGAAGGTAAAGTGACTGAAAAAATAAATAACTTAGGTTATAAATGTTATGATACTAAGGATTTCAAAATTGGTTATCAATCATTCCTGAATAAAACTAAGCCAAAATTTAAAAATAAATAAATATTAAATGTCATCATCATTAAAAGGCGTTCGGGTTTTAGAGATGGCTCAAATAATGGCTGGGCCAACATGTGGACTTTTATTAGCTGATCTTGGTGCAGAGGTTATAAAAATTGAAAAGACACTAGGAGGAGATGACACAAGAAATTTCCTTCCCCCTGATGTAAATGGTGTGTCAGCAGCTTATTTGATGATGAATAGAAACAAAAAAGGCATTGCCTTGAATTTAAAAGACAAGGAAGGAATTGAGATCTTTAAGACCATGGTTAAAAATTCTGATGTAGTTTTAGAAAATTTTAGAAAAGGAACATTGGAAAAATTAGGTATTGGTTATGATGTAATATCTAAAATTAATCCTAAAATTATTTTATGCGAAATTTCTGGGTATGGTAGAACGGGACCTTATGCGGATAAAGGTGGATTTGATCTAGTTGCTCAAGGAATGAGTGGTTTGATGAGTATAACTGGTGAGGATAAAAATAAACCTCCAATGAAAGTAGGAGCGCCACTTACAGATATCACTGCAGGATTACTTGCTGCAAGCGGTATTTTAGCTGCTTTAATTCATAGAGATAAAACTGGTGAAGGTCAAAAAGTTGATACATCTTTGTATGAAGCAGGAATAGTTCATACTTATTGGCAATCTGCAATTGCCGGTGCAACTGGTGTATCACCAGGTCCTCTTGGATCAGCTCATCCATTAACTGCACCTTATCAAGCGTTTAAAACAAAAGATAAATGGATAACTATTGGTGCATCAAATCAAAATACATGGCTTATGTTATTAAAGGCAATCAATCGTCTAGATCTTAATGAGGATGAAAAGTTTTCAACTAACTCAAGTAGAAAAGAAAATTTGAATGAACTTGTAGAAATACTCAATAAAGAATTTATAAAAAAACCTTCTCAAGAATGGTTAAAAATATTTGATGAGAATGGTTTGCCATGTGGTCCTATAAATTCAATTACTGACATGTTTAAAGACCCTCAAACTATTGAGAGAGAGATGATTATTGAGGTAAATAACAAAAAAGCTGGAGCAAGCAAAGCTGTTGGAATGCCAATTAAATTTTCTAAAAGCAAAACTGAAAAATCTAAAGGTGCACCAGATTTAGGTGAGCATACAAGAGAAGTAATGAAAACTTTTGGTTATAAAGATGAAGATATAGATGAGTTTTATAACAAAAAAATAATTCTTTAATTTACAGTCTCAAAAATTTTAAATAATAACTCTGAAACATGCTTACCTTTTTTTTTCGATAAATCTGATATTTGATGTCTGCAGCTTGTACCATTTGCAACAATGAAATCATTTTCATCACTACTATTAATCGCAGGTATTAAAGATAGATTAGCCATTTTTTTTGAAGTTTCATAAGTTTTACTGTCATATCCAAATGAACCCGCCATTCCACAGCAGCTAGAATCTATCATCTTATTATTAATATTTAATTCAGATAAAAGATTTTTAAGACCTTTCATTCTATCCTGAGACTTTTGATGACAATGTCCATGAATTAAAACATTTTGATTAAAACTATTTGATTTAACATTTTTATCTTTTTTAATTTGTTCTAAAATAAACTCCTCTAGTAAATAAAATTTGTTTTTTATTTTATCTTTATTTTTTATGCCTTTTAGCGATTGATACTCATCACTAAAAGTAAGCAAACAAGATGGTTCAATACCTACCACAGGTAACTCAAAGTAGTTATTTTTTATAATGTAATCATTAAATCTGTTTAATTCTTCTGCAGCCCTATCTAGTTGACCGTACGATATATAAGTTCTTCCACAACAAAGTGGTCTATCAAGTTTATCACTACCAAAACTCGGGATTACCGCTTGATACCCAAATTTATTTAATACTTTAATTGTATAGACCAAATTTTCATTCTCAAAATTTATATTAAAGGTATCTGCAAATAAAATAACTTTATTTTCTGAAATTTCTTGACTGTTATATATATCTTTCAAAACTTTTTGATTTTGGACTATCGGTAGACTTCTTTTAGTTGCAAAACCAAATTTTTCAATAATGTTTGAGATAATTGGAAAATTTTTAATTTTATTAATTATTGGATTTACAATTTTATATAACCAGATCAGTCTAGGCATATCAGAGATAATCTTATCTTTAATTCTCATACTAAATTTTTTGTAATAATGAGAGAGAAATTCACTTTTCATCTTAGCCATATCTACAGACATTGGACATTCTCTTTGGCAAGCTTTACAGCTCACACAAAGCTCCATTGTTTCATACATTTCTTTAGATGCAAATGACCCTTCTGGTAATTGATTAGAAAGTGCAAGTCTTAATGTGTTTGCTCTTCCTCTAACTAAATCTTTCTCTTCTTTCGTTACTCTGTATGAAGGGCACATCACTCCTGAATCTAATTTTCTGCATGCACCATTGTTATTACACATTTCAATAGCATCTGAAAATTGACCCCAATTAGACCAATCATAATGAGTGTTTATATTCTCTGTTTGATAATCTGATTTATATCTCATCAACGATCTATCGTTTGATTTAAAAGGTCTTACGATTTTACCTGGATTTAATAAATTTTTGTTATCAAAAGTATCCTTAATTTTTTCGAATGCATTTGTAATATTCTTTCCAAACATCATCTCATGAAACTCTGATCTAACTATCCCATCTCCGTGTTCACCGGAATGAGAACCTTTGTAATCTTTAACCATTTCAAAAGCCTCTTCGGAAATAGATCTCATATTTTTAATGTCCTGATCAGACTTCATGTTCAAAACTGGTCTTACGTGAAGTGTTCCAACTGATGCATGAGCGTAAAACATTCCACTTGTATTATATTTTTTGAATATTTCATTTAATCTCGCTGTGTATTCTGCTAAGTGATCTAAAGAAACTGCACAATCTTCAATAAATGCAACTGGTTTTTTATCTCCCTTCATCGACATCAAGATATTTAATCCAGCTTTTCTGATCTCAAAAACTTCTTTTTGCTCTGATAAGTCTGTAAAAAAAGAAAATTGATTTTTCTTATTTTGATTAAGAACTAAATATTCAAGGTCTTTTATTTTTTTCTCATATATATTCTGATCTGTGTCAATAAATTCAACCATCAAAACTGCCTCTGGATTACCTTTTATATATTTCTTAATACCACCAGCATACATTGGAATTTCTTTTGCTAGATTTAATAAATTTTGATCCATTAATTCGACACAAGTTGGTTTTAATTTAACAATTTCTTTTGTTAATTCCATAGCTTGATGAAAGTTATCAAAATAACAAACACCTAAAATTTTGTTTCTTGGTATCTCAGATAATTTTAATTTTATTTTATTAAAAAGTGATAATGTTCCTTCAGAACCAACTAATAGGTTTGATGAATTAAACCCATTTGGATCTATTAAATCAATGTTATATCCACCAACTCTTCTTTGAGTAGTCGGCCAATTTTCATCGATGTCCTTACTAACTTTTTGTCTTAAATGTAAAAACTTATCAATAATCTTATAAAAACGATCTTGATTATTAGTCGTTGCTAGATAGTTTTTACTAATTTGATCGAAAGTATGTATTGAACCATCATCTAAAATTGCTTCTATAGCTAGTACATTGTGAACCATATTTCCATAATACAAAGATCTTGATCCACATGAATTATTGGCAGACATACCCCCAATTGTTGCTCTGCTACTTGTAGATACATCTACAGGAAACCATAGACCATGCGGTCTAAGAAATGAATTTAAATGATCCAATACAACGCCTGGCTGAACCCAGACATATTTTTCTTCTACATTGAGTTCTAATATTTTGTTTTGATGTTTTGAGTAATCGAGAACTACACTTTCACCTACAGTTTGACCACATTGAGAACTTCCTCCGCCTCTAGCTAGAAGAGGAATAGAATTTTTTTGAGAATATTCCATTAAGTTTAAAACATCATTTGTATCTTTTGGAAGAACTACACCAAGAGGTTTGATTTGATAAACTGATGCATCTGTACTATATCGACCTCGAGAAAATTCATCAAATAAAGTCTTTCCGTCAACTTTATTACTAATTTCTTTTTCTATTTTTTGTATCTGATCTGCACTAAACCGCATAAAACTTAATTAAAGGTTTATTTATTTTTGTAAACTAGTTTACCGAACTTTTTTAACGCGGTTTCTGAAATTTCTAATCCTAAACCAGGATTTTCATTTAGATGTATCCAACCATTACTCATTTTATGGGGATTTTCAAATAATTGAGCTTGAAGAGGATCTCTTTCATCATCAAATGACTCAACTATTCTTCCTGATGGTGATGATGCAACCAAAGGAGCATGTATATAACAATCATGATGTGGAGCTATATCTAAATGATTTAATTCACATAAAGCAGATAGTTTTTTACCATTTGTAAAACCACCAAACATAGTGCAATCGAATTGTAAAATTTGTATAGCATTTTCCTCGACCATAGATCTGCAACCATAAATCGTAATTTCACTTTCTCCTCCAGATAATGGAATTTTTGTTTGTTGGGATAAAAGTTTTAAATTTCTTTTGTCATCTTCCCATCTTACTGGTTCTTCTATCCAAGTTGGATTAAATCTTTCAAATTCTTTTACACCTTCAATAGCTGTTTTTAGGTCCCATGCTCTATTAACGTCTATCATTAGATCTTTATCGTCACCAATTTCTTGTCGAATTATCTCTAATCTTTTTGCGTCTTCTTCAATACTTAATCCACCCACTTTTACTTTAAAGCTTTGATGACCAATTTTAATTAATTTTTGTAATTCTTTTCTAAGTTCTTTTTCATCTTTACCATCTCTGTAATAGGCACATGTTACATATACTGGAATTTTATTTCTGTAACCTCCAAACAACTTATATAATGGAATTTTAGAGGCTTTACCTATCAGGTCCCAGCAGGCAATATCCAAAGCTGCGGAAATTCTGATCAAAGCTTCTCTGCTCCAACCTTTTTCATTACTTTGACGTGTATCAGTTAATTTAAAAATTTTTTCATATATTTTTTCTGGACAAAAAGGATCTCCCCCAATTATCAAATCTTGCAATCCATTAGAGAAAGGTTTGATAATTGGTTTGATATCTGTATAACTTGTTGCAAGACCAAAACCAGAATTACCATCTTTTGTTTTAATTTTTATCAACAATTCATTTGCAGTTGGAACTATAAAATGACTTACCCAGTGAGGATTAACTTCATCAGGATTATTTAAAACATAAACTTCTAAAGACTCAATTAAATTACTACTATTTGTCATACATTATAAGTTTGATTATATAATTTCTTTAGCATATACAGCAGAATGGCAATTTCAAACAATATAAGACCGGGTCGACATTTTTTGCAGATACCAGGTCCAACTAACGTTCCTGATAGAGTTTTAAGAGCAATGGACTATCCAACAATAGACCATAGAGGTCCAGATTTTGCAGAACTTGGTTTAAGAGTTTTAGATAGAATAAAGTTAATTTTTAAAACTTCAGAGCCTGTAATAATATTTCCCGCTTCAGGTACAGGTGCTTGGGAAGCAGCAATAGTAAACACTTTAAGTGCTGGTGATAAAATTCTAATGTTCGAAACAGGACATTTTTCTACTCTCTGGTATGATATTGCAGAAAAATTTAAATTAGAAATTGATTTTGTAAAAGGTGACTGGAGAACAGGAGTTGACCCAAATATTGTTGAACAAAAATTAAAGGAGGATAAAGAAAAAAAAATTAAAGCTGTTTGTGCAGTTCATAATGAAACATCTACAGGAGTAACAAGTAGAATTGGAAAAATAAGAAAAGCAATGGATAACGCTGAACATCCTGCTTTATTATTTGTTGATACAATTTCTTCACTTGGTTCAATAGATTATAGACATGAAGAGTGGAAAGTAGATGTTACAGTTGGTGGCTCTCAAAAAGGATTATTATTACCTCCAGGACTTTCTTTTAACGCAATAAGTTCAAAAGCTTTAAAAGCATATGAAAGTTCAGATCTACCAAAATCATATTGGGATTGGAAACCAATGTTAGAAAATAATAAAAAAGGGTATTTCCCTTATACACCAGCAACGAATTTATTATATGGATTAGATGAAGCAATTAATATGTTAACTGATGAAGGTTTAGAAAACGTTTTTATAAGACACAAAAGATTTGCAGAAGCTACTAGAGTTGCTGTAAAAGCTTGGGGTTTGGAAATTCTTTGTAAAAATCCAGAAGAATACTCTGATTCATTAACAGCCGTTATGGTTCCAGATGGACATGATGCAGACTTTTTGAGAAAAATAATTTTAGATCATTACAACATGTCTTTAGGAACAGGATTAGCAAAGGTTGCAGGTAAAATTTTTAGAATTGGACACTTAGGAGACTTTAACGAATTAATGTTAGCTGGAACTTTAGCTGGTGTTGAAATGGGATTAATGAAGTCAAAGATACCATATAAAAAAGGTGGAATACTTAAGGCACTTGATTATCTTTGTTAACTTACAAAAGATTTTTCTAATAAAAATTATTTTTAAGCCATTTTTTCTATAGTAATAGAACTTGACGTTATTTTTTCAAAAGATATAAATCAGTCTATTTTGGTTATGGGCGGTTAGCTCAGTTGGTAGAGCATCTCGTTTACACCGAGGGGGTCAAAGGTTCGAGTCCTTTACTGCCCACCAAAAGAATCAAAAGTGGGGGTGTAGCTCAGTTGGTTAGAGCGATCGCCTGTCACGCGATAGGTCGAGGGTTCGAGTCCCTTCACTCCCGCCACTTTGCATGTTTACCAACGATAATCATTATCAAATATGCTGTATAATTTGAATAATGTGACCTAACACCACTTCATCTAGCTTTAAAAAATGATATATATTCCACCATGACTGCGGAATTTTTAAACGATTATTTACCTATAATATTGTTTCTAATTATTGCACTGGGATTGAGTTGTGCATTTATAGTAATAAATTTTATCCTATCTCCAAAAAATCCAGATCCAGAAAAGTTATCAGCTTATGAATGTGGATTTGAACCATTTCAAGACTCAAGAATGGAATTTGATGTTCGTTTTTATTTGGTTGCAATTCTTTTTATAATTTTTGATCTTGAAATTGCATTTTTATTTCCGTGGGCAATTTCTTTAGGAAATATTGGAATTTTGGGTTTTTCCTCAATGATGATTTTCTTATTCATACTTACAATTGGATTTATTTATGAATGGAAAAAAGGCGCTTTAGACTGGGAATAAAATTTTTTTAAATGAATAATAAGATAGATCAGGTTCCAGAAGAGTTTAAACAACTTGCTGAAGATTTTAGTAAGAATGGTTTTATTACTACATCATTAGACAATTTAATAAACTGGTCAAGGTCAGGGTCATTACACTGGATGACTTTTGGTCTTGCTTGTTGTGCGGTTGAAATGATGCAAACTGCAATGCCTAGATATGATTTAGAAAGATTTGGCGCTGCACCTCGTGGATCACCAAGACAATCTGATGTAATGATTGTTGCTGGCACTTTAACTAACAAAATGGCACCAGCTCTGAGAAAAGTTTATGATCAGATGCCTGAACCAAGATATGTTATATCAATGGGTAGTTGTGCTAATGGTGGAGGATATTATCACTATTCTTATTCTGTTGTGAGAGGTTGTGATCGTATTGTTCCAGTTGATATTTATGTTCCTGGATGTCCTCCCTCTGCAGAAGCTTTATTGTATGGAATTATGCAATTACAAAAAAAAATAAGAAATAAAGGATCTATCAGTAGATAATATGAATAACTTAGTTGATCTAGAAAAAAAAATTAATTCAGAGCTTGGCACCAAAATAAATAGTTCTAAAATAAAACATAATCAAATTTATCTTGAGATAGATAGTGAAGATTTAATTGATGTAGTTCTATTTGTTAAAACTAATAAAGATACAAAATTTAGACAACTTATAGATATTACAGTAGTTGATTATCCTGAAAGGTCCAAAAGATTTAAAATTGTATATTTATTTCTTAGTCATGAGTTTAATCAAAGAATGATCTTAAGCTATGACATAAGTGAAAATGAAGTTATTTCATCATTAACCTCAATTTTTCCATCAGCTAACTGGATGGAAAGAGAAGTTTTTGACATGTATGGAGTGAGTTTCAAAGATCATCCTGATTTAAGAAGAATTTTAACAGATTATGGTTTTGAGGGTCATCCATTAAGAAAAGATTTTCCTTTAACTGGTCATACCGAAGTTAGATACAGCGAAGATCAAAAAAAAGTAGTTAATGAACCTGTAAAACTAGAACAAAATTATAGGAATTTTGATTATGAAAGTCCGTGGGAAGGTACAAGATATATTAAAGAATTAGCAGATATTAATGACAAAAAAAATTAAAAACCTAAACTTAAATTTTGGACCTCAACATCCAGCAGCTCACGGGGTTCTTAGACTTATTTTAGAATTAGATGGTGAAGTTGTTGAAAAAGCAGATCCACATATTGGCTTACTACACCGTGGTACTGAAAAATTAATAGAAAATAAAACTTATATGCAAGCAGTTCCATATTTTGATCGATTGGATTATGTAGCTCCAATGAACCAAGAACATGCTTTCGCATTGGCTGTTGAAAAAATTTTAAACATTGATGTTCCTATAAGAGCCCAATTTATAAGAGTGATGTTTTGTGAAATTGGAAGGATTTTAAGTCATATTTTAAACGTTACAACACAAGCATTAGATGTTGGAGCTTTAACACCATCTTTATGGGGTTTTGAAGAAAGAGAGACTTTAATGACTTTTTATGAAAGAGCCTCTGGATCAAGATTGCATGCAAATTATTTTAGGGCAGGAGGTGTACATCAAGATTTACCAGCAGGTTTAGAGACAGATATTGCAAAATTTTGTGAAACTTTTCCAAAAATAATTAATGATTTAGAAAACTTATTGACTGATAATAGAATATTCAAACAAAGAAATGTAGATATTGGAGTTGTCACAAAAGAAGATGCTCTCGATTATTCTTTTAGTGGTGTTATGATCAGAGGTTCTGGTGTTCCATGGGATCTAAGAAAATCACAACCATACGATTGTTATGATCAACTAGAATTTAAAATTCCCGTAGGAAAAAATGGAGATTGTTACGATAGATATTTATGTAGAATTGAAGAAATGAAAGAAAGTATCAAAATAATTAAACAATGTTTATCAAAAATGGAAAAAGGTCCAATAAAAACTTTTGATGGAAAAATAACGCCTCCATCAAAAAAAGATATTAAACAATCTATGGAAGCTTTAATACATCACTTTAAATTATTTACTGAAGGATATCGTGTACCCAAAGACGAAATTTATATAGCAGTTGAAGCACCTAAAGGAGAATTTGGAGTTTATTTGATTTCAGATGGATCAAGCAAACCTTATAAGTGTAAAATTCGTGCACCTGGATTTTCACATTTACAATCAATGGATTATTTAATTAAAGGACATATGTTGGCTGATGTTCCTGCAGTACTTGGTTCTTTAGATATAGTTTTTGGTGAGGTCGATAGATGAGTTTAAAGAGACCAGCCAAAGATCAACCAGAGAACTTTGAATTTAATTCATCCTCTTTAGAAGCTGTCAATAAGATTATTTCAAAATATCCTAAGGGAAAACAACAAAGTGCAGTCATGGCATTGTTGTATATAGCCCAAAAACAAAATAATAATTGGATACCTTTAGTTGCAATGAAATATATAGCCAAACTTTTAGATATGCCTTACATAAAAGTTTATGAGGTAGCGACTTTTTATAGTATGTTTAACTTATCACCAGTTGGAAAATATTTCATCCAAGTTTGTACTACAACACCTTGTATGATAAGGGGAGCAGGTAAATTAGTTGAGGCCTGCAAAGAAAAAATATCTGAAAATGAATCTGAATTATTACCAGATAAAAATTGTTCATGGATGGAAGTAGAGTGTTTAGGTGCATGTGTCACTGCTCCAATGATGCAAATTAATAATGATTATTATGAAGATTTAGACAAAGAAAAAACTTTAGAAATTTTAGATAAAATTTTAAAAGATGAAAAACCTAAACCAGGTTCATACAGAGGACGCATAAACAATGAACCAGAAAATGGAAGAAAAACATTAATGGAATTAAAAAATGCTTAAGGATCAAGATAGAATTTTTAAAAATTTATATAATGATTTGGGTTCAGATTTAACTTCAGCTCAAAAAAGAGGTGATTGGGTAAATACAAAAGAAATTACTGAAAAAGGTAGAGATTGGATCATAAATGAAATCAAAGACTCTCAATTAAGAGGAAGAGGAGGGGCAGGTTTTCCTACAGGTCTAAAATGGTCATTTGCACCTAAAGAAGTTGGATCTAGACCTCACTACCTTGTTATTAACGGTGATGAGTCGGAGCCAGGTACGTGTAAAGATAGAGATATCTTAAGGTTTGAACCACATAAACTCATTGAGGGTTGTTTAATAGCTTCATATGCAATTCAAGCACATGTTTGTTATATTTATATAAGAGGTGAGTATTTTGTTGATGGACAAAAGCTTCAAGCTGCAATTGACGAAGCTTATGAAAAAAAATTAATTGGAAAAAACGCGGCTGGAACTGGATGGGATTTAGATATTTATATACATTACGGTGCAGGAGCTTATATTTGCGGAGAGGAGACAGCATTACTTGAGAGCATTGAAGGTAACAAAGGTCAACCAAGATTAAAACCACCTTTCCCAGCATTAATTGGTTTGTATGGATGTCCAACAATAATTAACAATGTTGAGACCATAGCTGTTGTTCCAACAATTCTAAGAAGAAGTGGTAAATGGTTTGCTTCTTTGGGTAGAGAAAAAAATACTGGAACTAAAATATTTTGTATTTCTGGAAATGTAAATAATCCATGTAATGTTGAAGAGGAAATGAACATACCTTTAAAAGAATTAATAGAAGTTCACGCAGGAGGTGTTATAGGTGGTTGGGATAATCTACAAGCTGTCATTCCTGGAGGGTCCTCAATGCCACTTATTCCTAAAGAAAAGTGTGAGACACTCACTATGGATTTTGATTCATTAGTTGCTGAAAAAAGTGGGTTAGGCACAGCAGGGGTGGTCGTAATAAATAAAGATCAAGACATAATTAAATGTATGGCAAGAATTGCTAGATTTTATAAGCATGAAAGCTGTGGTCAATGTACACCATGTAGAGAAGGATCAGGGTGGATGTGGAGAATGCTTGAGAGAATGGCTAAAGGCGAGGCTTCAAAAGATGAAATTGAGATGTTAGGTGATGTAACTAAACAAATTGAAGGTCACACAATATGCGCATTTGGTGAAGGATCATCCTGGCCTGTCCAAGGTTTATTAAGACATTTTAAAGATGAAATTAAAAAAAGAAATAATTTTGATCCAATAGTAAAAGAAACACAAAATATCCCTTACTTGGTGGATCAGCACTTATTAGATAAGAATGCTTAAATTAAAAGTAAATGATATAGAAGTTGAAGTGGACGAGGGCTTAACTGTTCTACAAGCTTGTGAAAAAGCTGGAGTAGAAATTCCAAGATTTTGCTACCATGAGAAATTATCAATTGCTGGAAATTGTAGAATGTGTCTTGTTGAGATGGAAAAATCCCCAAAACCTATAGCTTCTTGTGCAATGCCTGCTGCTGAGGGCATGGTTATAAAAACAAATACTCCTAAAATAGAAAAATCTAGAAAGGGTGTAATGGAATTTTTATTAGCCAACCATCCTTTAGATTGTCCTGTTTGTGACCAAGGTGGGGAATGTGATCTACAAGATCAGTCAATGTTCTATGGTATCGATAAATCTAGATTTAAAGAGAACAAAAGAGCAGTTCCTGACAAAAACATGGGTCCGCTGATAAAGACTCAAATGACTAGATGCATTCATTGTACTAGATGTATTAGATTTGCAACAGAGATTGCTGGTGTGCCTGAACTAGGTGCAATAGGCAGAGGTGAAGATATGCAAATAACAACATATTTAGAAAAATCAATTCAGTCAGAATTATCAGGTAATGTAATAGATCTTTGTCCTGTAGGTGCCCTTACGTCAAAGCCTTATGTATTTGAAGCAAGACCCTGGGAGTTAAAAAAAACGGAAACTATTGACGTAATGGATGCTGTTGGATCAAATATTAGAGTAGATACATATGACTGGGAGGTAAAAAGAATACTACCAATAATTAATGAGGATATAAATGAGGAATGGATATCAGATAAAACAAGATATGCTTGCGACGGTTTATTAAGTCAAAGATTAGATACACCTTATATAAGATATAATAACAAATTTGAAAAAGCCTCATGGGATGAAGTCTTTAAAATTATTAAATCAAAAATACAAAATACTGATAAAGCTAAAATAGCCGGATTTATCGGCGATCTGATAAATATGGAAGCTAGCTACATATTTAAGGAATTTTTAGAGAGAACTATAGATACAAAAAATTATGAGTCTAGATCATCTGATATGTTTATTGATAGCTCTAAAAGAGAAAACTATTTATTCAACTCAACAATTAATGGTATTGAGCAGTCAGATTTAATTCTGTTAGTTGGAACTAATCCAAGATTTGAAGCTACTATGCTAAATGCAAGAATTCGAAAAGCTTATATAAAAAATAAAGTCAAAATTGTTTCTTTAAATGATGTAGGTGATCTAACCTATCCTTATAAAAGCCTTGATGGAAAAACTCAAACAATCAAAGATATTTTTGAAAATAAGAATGAACTTACAAAAGAAATTATTGAAGCTCAAAAACCAATGATCATATTTGGAGAGTCATTTCTAAAATCTAAGTCAGCTAAATTTCTATTTAGTTCCTTTAAAAATTTTCTGTTGAGTAACAATAAATTTACTGATGATTGGAGTCCTTTGAATTTTTTACCTTCCGATGCAGCTACAGTTGGAAGTTTAGATCTTGATATAATTGATAAAAAAAATGAATTAATAAAGAGTCTGAATGAACATAAATTTGATTTAGTTTTTTTAATGGGTCAAGATAATTTAAAATTTAATAAAAAAAATGAGTTTATAATATATGTAGGAAGCCATGGTGATAATGGTGCGGAACTTGCAGATATTATATTACCAGGAGCAGCTTACACAGAGCAATCAGGTCATTACACCAATTTAGAAGGCAAAGTACAAAAAGCTTATAAGGCATCATATCCACCAGGAGATGCTAAAGAAGATTGGGAAATTATAAATAATCTTGCTGAGTTTATGAATAATAGAAAACTTTTTAATGATAGAGATGAATTAGAGAGTAGTATGTTTAACTATATAAATTTAAAAAAAGAAAAACAAGAAAGCCCCTCTAACAGCAAAGTAGACTTAAGTGACTTTGAGGATGAAATCCTTAAAATAACATACAAGGACTATTATTTTTCAAACGTAATTGCACGATCATCAAAAACAATGTTGAATTGTAATAATTCTAAATTAGAAGTTAAACGAACTGGTACCGAAGGGTAAATAATGGAATATGTAAATTTAGTTTTTGAAGAAGTCTACAAAATCCTTTTTCTTCTTATCCCAGTTTTAGTTTCAGTTGCAATGATTGTTTGGTTAGATAGAAGAGTTTGGGCTTTTGTTCAAAAAAGACAGGGTCCTAATGTTGTTGGTCCATTTGGTTTATTACAATCGTTAGCTGATGCATTAAAATATATTTTTAAAGAAATCATAATTCCAGCAAGTTCTAATAAGATTATTTTTATTTTAGCTCCTATTATTACAATGACTTTAGCTTTAATAGCATGGGCAGTCATACCTTTTGGAGAAGATCAGGTTTTAGCCAATATAAATGTTGGAATACTTTATATTTTTGCTATCTCATCTCTTGGGGTTTATGGAATTATCATGGGAGGCTGGGCATCCAATTCCAAATATCCTTTTTTAGGTTCAATAAGATCTGCTGCACAAATGGTTTCTTATGAAGTCTCAATTGGTATAATCATTATTAATGTTCTTTTGTGTGTAGGATCATTGAATTTAAGTGATATCGTTTTAGCTCAACAAAACATCTGGTTCGTAATTCCATTATTTCCAATGTTTGTAATATTTTTTATATCCGCTTTAGCAGAAACAAATCGACCTCCTTTTGATTTACCTGAGGCAGAAGCAGAATTAGTTGCTGGGTATCAAACTGAATATTCTGGCATGATGTATGCAATGTTCTGGTTAGGTGAGTACGCAAATATTTTATTAATGTGTGCTTTAGGATCGATTTTATTCTTAGGAGGCTGGCTTTCGCCTATTGATTTATATCCATTTAATTTGATTCCAGGAGCTATTTGGTTAATTTTAAAGATATTACTTTTATTTGTTTTATTTGCATTAGTTAAAGCAGTTGTGCCAAGATATAGATATGATCAATTAATGAGATTGGGTTGGAAAATATTTCTTCCCTTGTCTCTAATTTATGTTGTTTTGACTGCGAGTTATTTATTCTATTTTAACCTTTTACCCACAATCTAGATGAAAATTACAAGATTTTTTAAAACAATATTTATGGTTGATTTTATAACTGGGTTACTAATTGCCTTAAGAGAAATGTTTAAAACAAAAAAAACAATTAATTATCCTTTTGAGAAAGGAAAAATTAGCCCAAGATTTAGAGGAGAGCATGCACTTAGAAGATATCCAAATGGCGAAGAACGATGTATCGCATGTAAACTATGTGAAGCTGTGTGTCCAGCACAAGCAATTACGATTGAGTCAGCTGAAAGATCTGATGGAAGTAGAAAAACTACCCGTTACGATATAGATATGATGAAATGTATTTACTGTGGTCTATGTGAGGAGTCATGCCCGGTAGATGCAATAGTTCAAGGTCCAAATTTTGAGTTTTCTACGGAAACAAGAGAAGAACTTTATTACACTAAAGAAAAATTATTAGACAATGGTGATAGATGGGAAAATGTTTTAGCGGCAAATATTAAATCTGATAATCCATATAGATAAATTTATGATAGCTCATGCAGTATTTTTTTATGTATTTTCAATTATTGCAGTCATTTCAGCTATCATGGTCACTGTTTCAAAAAATACCGTACACTCAGTTTTTTTTTTAATATTAGATTTTATTAGCATTTCATGTCTTTTTATAATGATTGGGGCAGAGTTTTTAGGAATGATAATGTTAATAGTATATGTTGGTGCTGTAGCTGTTTTATTCTTATTTGTTGTAATGATGTTAAATGTAGCTCAACAAAAAAATCAATGGTTCTATTCTGAAGCAACTTCTGGCCATATTCCAATCGGCTTAATTATAAGTACAATTATTTTTTTTGAATTAATTATTGTTGTAGGTGGTTGGAAATATAAACCCGAATTGTTAAATCCAAATACTACAAAAATTTCTAATGAAATAAGTAACACACACTCTTTAGGCCAAATCCTGTATACAGATTATATTCATGTTTTTCAAATAAGTGGAATGATTTTATTAATTGCGATGATTGGTGCAATCGTTCTTACTTTTAGAAAAAGAGAGGGTGTTAAAACACAAAGTTATTTGAAACAAATTTCTAGAGAGAGATCTGAAGGTATTGAAGTTTTAGAGGTTCCATCAAATAAAGGAGTTAAGATAGATGACTGAAATAGGATTAGGACATTATCTTACTTTAGGAGCAGTTATTTTCAGTATTGGTGTAATTGGTATCTTTTTAAATAGAAAAAATATTATTGTGATTTTGATGAGTATTGAACTTATATTGTTAGCTGTAAACATTAACTTAGTATCGTTTTCTATTTATCTTAATGATTTGACTGGTCAGGTTTTCACATTATTCATTTTAACTGTTGCTGCTGCTGAGGCAGCAATTGGTCTAGCGATAATAGTAGTTTATTACCGAAATGCAGGAACCATACGGGTTGAAGAAATAGATAAATTAAAAGGATAAAATGGAAATTTCAATTTTAGCATTACCATTAATTGCTTCAATTATATCAGGATTTTTCGGTAAATTTATAGGGGACAGAAACTCAGAGATAGTTACAAGTTTATTAGTATCTATATCAGCAGTCCTTTCAGCAATTGTTTTTTATGAAGTAATTTTTAATCAATACGAGGAAAATATCAAAATTGCTACATGGATTAATTCTGGATCATTAGAGGTAAACTGGTCAATGAAAATTGATGCATTATCATCAGTAATGCTAGTAGTTGTAACTTTTATTTCTGCATTGGTACATATCTACTCAATTGGATACATGTCCCATGACCCTCATAAACCAAGATTTATGGCCTACTTATCGCTATTTACATTTGCTATGTTAATGTTGGTAACAGCTGATAATTTTATTCAATTATTTTTTGGATGGGAGGGGGTTGGTCTTTGCTCGTATTTTTTAATTGGTTTTTGGTTTAAAAAGGAAACTGCGAATGCAGCAGCAATCAAAGCATTTGTTGTAAACAGAGTAGGAGATTTTGGTTTTGCTCTTGGTATATTTTTAATTTTTTATTTGTTTGGTACAGTTAACTACACAGAAGTTTTTGATCAAATCCCAACAGTTGTAGATGAAAAACTAAATTTTTTAGGGATCCAAATTAATGCGATAGATTTAATTTGTATACTATTGTTCATTGGCGCTATGGGTAAATCGGCTCAAATTTTTTTACATACTTGGTTACCAGATGCAATGGAAGGTCCAACACCTGTTTCAGCTTTGATCCATGCAGCCACTATGGTTACCGCTGGAGTTTTTTTAGTCGTAAGGTGTTCTCCTATATATGAATATTCAGAGTTGGCTTTAAACATAGTTACTATAATTGGCATGAGCACTGCTTTTTTTGCAGCCAGTGTAGCTTTAGTTCAAACAGATATAAAAAAAATAATTGCTTATTCCACATGTAGCCAATTAGGTTATATGTTTTTTGCAGCTGGAGTAGGTGCATATAATGTTGCAATGTTTCATTTATTCACTCATGCATTTTTTAAAGCATTATTATTTTTAGGTTCAGGATCTGTTATTCATGCTTTTAAAGATGAACAAAATATAAATAATATGGGAGGAGTATGGAGAAAATTACCTTACACTTACTCTTTGATGATAATAGGAACTTTAGCTTTAACAGGCTTTCCTTTGCTATCAGGTTTTTATTCTAAGGATGCGATCATAGAATTTGCATATTTAAGTGGCACAACTACTGGCTACTATGCGGCTGGAATAGGAATATTTACAGCTTTTTTAACCTCAATTTATTCTTGGAGACTGATGTTTAAAACTTTTCACGGACAATATAACAACAAGGAAATTAAAATTGAGGAGACACATGAGTCACCACTAATTATGTTATTACCTTTGATAATATTATCTATCGGGGCAATTTTTGCTGGATTTATTTTTAAAGATTTATTTGTAGGTTATGAAGGAATTAATAATTTTTGGAATGAGTCAATTTTCTTCTTAGAACCTTTAAGCACTGATCATCCACCATTATGGTTTTTAATTTTAACTCCAACGCTTGTAACTTTATCAATACCATTTACTTATTATTTATTTGTAAAAAATAAAAATTTTCCAACTCAACTAGTAAATATAAATAAACCATTATATGATTTTTTGTTTAATAAATGGTATTTCGATGAAATTTACGACATTTTGTTTGTTAAATCTTCGAAAAGATTTGGATTATTTCTGTGGAAATTTTTTGATGTTAAAGTTATCGATGGTTTTGGACCTGATGGAATCTCAGGGTTGATTAAAAAATTTTCTATCAAAGCCAATAAATTTCAAAGTGGTTATATTTATCAATATGCATTTGTAATGCTTCTTGGTTTTTCCGCTTTCTTAACCTTCTTAATTGTTAAATAATGAACTTTCCTATTCTTTCTTCATTAATACTTTTACCTTCAATTGGAGCACTCTTTTTATTTTTCACAAGAAGTAAAAGTGAAAATAAAATTACTGTAAAATATGTTGCATTATTTACATCTCTAGTTAACTTTTTTTTATCTATTTATTTGTGGTTTTTATTTGATCAAACAACATCGGTATTTCAATTTGTTGAAGATAGAGTTTGGATTGAAGGTTTAATTAATTATAAAGTAGGAGTTGATGGAATATCAATACTTTTTATAATCCTTACAACATTTATTACACCTCTATGTATAATTTCAGTTAATAACTCTGTTACAAAAAGATTAAATGAATTTTTAATAGCTATTCTTGTCATGGAAACTTTCATGATAGGAGTTTTTTGTTCTCTAGATCTTGTAGTTTTTTACTTATTTTTTGAGGCTGGATTAATTCCAATGTTTTTAATTATTGGAATATGGGGTGGGGCTAGAAGAGTTTATTCTGCTTTTAAGTTTTTTTTATTCACTCTTTTAGGTTCAGTCCTAATGTTAGTGGCGATAATTTCAATTTACTGGATCACTGGCACTACAGATGTTGTTCAACTTTATGAACTAGGTATAGACACAAAATATCAAAATTTATTGTGGCTAGCTTTTTTTAGCTCATTTGCTGTAAAAACTCCGATGTGGCCAGTTCATACCTGGCTTCCAGATGCTCACGTTGAAGCTCCAACGGCAGGATCAGTTTTACTAGCAGCAATTCTACTTAAAATGGCAGGATATGGATTTATAAGATTTTCTTTAGGACTTTTCCCATCTGCCTCAGAGGTGTTTACTCCTTTAATTTATGCGTTAAGTGTTATAGCAATTATTTTCACCTCATTAATTGCTTTAATGCAAGAGGATATGAAAAAATTAATTGCATATTCTTCAGTAGCTCATATGGGATTTGTTACTTTAGGAATTTTTACAATTCAACAACAGGGAATTGAAGGAAGTATTATTCAAATGATTAGCCATGGTCTAGTATCTGCAGCTTTATTTTTATGTGTTGGTGTTGTTTATGATCGAATGCATTCAAGATTAATCAATACTTATGGAGGTATTGTAACCATCATACCTAAATATGCAGTTTTATTTATGGTATTTACTTTAGCTGCTTTAGGATTACCTGGTACAAGCGGATTTGTTGGTGAGTTTTTAATTCTTATGGCTGCTTTCAAAGATAATTTTTTAGTAGCAGTATTAGCTAGTTTAGGAGTTATTATCGGAGCAGCATATATGCTGTGGTTATATAAAAGAGTTATCTTTGGAAAGTTAATTAACTCTGAATTAAAAAAGATGATTGATTTAAATAAATCAGAGGCATTTACTCTTACTTGTTTAGCTATTCCAACATTATACTTTGGTTTTTATCCAGAGCCATTAATAAACACTATTGAAGTTTCAATAACTGATTTAATCAATACATATAACTATAGTGTAGCAAGTAAATGATAAATAATATTGAATTAATATTTCCAGAAATTTTTATTTCATTATCAATAATGTTTTTATTAATTTTAGGAGTTTTCAAAAAAAATAGTTCAAAAATAATTCATAATATTTCATTGTTAGTTTTAATTATTGCTGCGGTAATTACGTTTAATGAAACAATTGGTATAAGCAGAACAATTCTTTTTAATGAAAGTATTGTTGTGGATTATTTGTCATCATTTATGAAAATTATTACATTAATATCTGCATTTGTAGTTTTGTTAATTTCATCAAGTTATTTAAAAACTTTTAAAATTTTTAAAATTGAATATCCAATTTTAATCTTAAGTTCTGTATTGGGAATGATGATTATGATCAGTTCTAATGATTTAATTGTTTTCTACATGGGTTTAGAGCTACAATCAT
The DNA here is from genome assembly GCA_902531765.1 of uncultured Pelagibacteraceae bacterium. Taxonomy (GTDB): domain Bacteria; phylum Pseudomonadota; class Alphaproteobacteria; order Pelagibacterales; family Pelagibacteraceae; genus Pelagibacter. The sequence goes on from CACAFC010000001.1 coordinate 55,234, forward strand.
TAGCTTTATACGTTTTGGCAACATTCAATCGAGATCAATTAAAATCATCTGAGGCAGGACTAAAATATTTTGTCTTAAGTGCACTATCTTCAGGTTTGTTATTGTACGGTTGTTCTTTAATTTATGGTTTTACAGGTTCGACAAACTTTAATTTTATTGCAACTCAATTCAACACGAATGAATATGCCCTTACTTTTGGAATAGTGTTTGTTTTAGTGGGTTTAGCGTTCAAAATTTCTGCTGTACCTTTTCATATGTGGGCGCCAGATGTATATGAAGGTTCACCAACATCTGTAACATTATTTTTTACAATGGTTCCTAAAATTGCAGCATTAACTGTGTTTATAAGATTTTTGTATGTTCCTTTTTTAAATCTTATTGATCAGTGGCAAATGATTTTAGTTTTTCTATCAATCGCATCTATGCTTTTTGGTGCGATAGCGGCGATAGGTCAAAAAAATCTTAAGCGTCTAATAGCTTATAGCTCGATAAGTCATATTGGATACGCTTTAGCTGGTTTGGCAACAGGTTCAAATGATGGAATACAAAGTTCGGTAATTTATATGACTATTTATATTATTATGAACTTAGGCTTTTTTTCATGCCTGTTAATGATGAAGAGAAATAATGTATATTATGAGCAAATAGATGATTTATCAGGATTATCAAAAAATCATCCACTACTTTCAATTTCATTATTAATAATTTTATTTTCTTTAGCTGGAATTCCACCACTTGCTGGCTTCTTTGCAAAATTTTATATCTTTAAATCTGTTATAGAACAGTCAATGTATTTTTTAGCTATTGTTGGACTATTATCAACAGTGGTTGCAGCGTTTTACTATTTAAGAATTATCAAGATAATGTATTTTGATGAAGAGAAAGATAGTTATGACAAAGATCATAGCCTTTGGTTGAAGTTATCCTTAACAGTTTCTACAGTGCTAATTTTGATGTATTTTGTTTTCCCAAGTGAATTGATTGATGCAGTTTCAAAAATTAATATAATTTAATGAAGTTTAAAATATTTAGATTTAATAAAGTAAAAAGTACCAATAACACTGCCATAAGAATAATCAAAAATTATAATTATGATTTTGGTATGATCTCATCTGATTTGCAAGTTAATGGTAGAGGACAATATGGAAAAAAATGGGTTTCATACAAAGGAAATTTATTCGTTAGTTTTTTTTATAATTTAAAAAACTTTAAGATATCTTTAAACAAATTAACTAAAATTAATTGTTTAATGGTTAAAAAATGTATTTCAGAATATTATAAAAAAAAGATTTATTTCAAAAAACCTAATGATCTTTTAATTCAAAAAAAAAAGATAAGTGGGATTTTACAAGAAAAAATGAATAAATTTAATCATACTTATTTAATTGTTGGTATTGGTGTAAATTTAATAAAAAGTCCCTTTATAAAAAATTATCCAACTACTCATCTAAGAGAACTTTTAAACAAAGATGTATCAAAAAAAAAATTTGAATTAAAATTAAAGAAGATTTTTGAAAACAATTTAAAGAGATTAATTAAAAAAAGAGTATAAATATAGATATGCTAATTTTAGGAGATATTGGAAATTCAGTAACTAAATTATTTTTAGTAAATTCAAAAGATAAGATTTTAAAAAAAATAAGTTTACCGTCAAAATCAATTACAAACTCAATTTTAGATAGAAAATTTAATATTTTAACAAAAGATTTTAAGAATATTGAAAAGATATTATTTTGTAGCGTTGTCCCAAAAACTTTTAATTCTATTAAAAGATTTATATCAAAAAAAACTAAAGTTAAGTGTTATGAAATAAAAGATCTCAATTTAAGATCTATTTTAAATATAAAAGCAAACTTTAAACAAGTTGGCTCTGATAGACTGGCAAATGCAATAAGTTTAATGAGTCCTAAGAAAAATTTTATCATTTTAGATTTTGGCACAGCTACAACGTTCGATGTATTAGCAAATAATACTTACCGAGGAGGTGTTATTGCTCCCGGTATAAGTATTTCATTAAATACTTTAACTGATAAGGCTTCTCTAATACCAAAAATTAATCTTAAAAAAATAAAAAAAGTAATTGGAATTGATACGAATTCAGCTGTTAGATCAGGTTTTTTTTGGGGCTATACGGGCTTAATTGACAATATTATTAATTTGATTAAGAAAGAAACAGGGAAATCTTATAAGGTTGTTATTACGGGTGGCTTTTCTGATTTATTTAAAAATTCAATTAAAACAAAAGTTATTGAAAACAAAGATATCACTGTTAAGGGTCTTATAAAAATTTCTAAATCATTAAATATATGAAAGAAGAATTATTATTTTGTCCACTAGGTGGATCTGGTGAAATTGGAATGAACATGAATCTGTTTGGTTATGGTTTACCAGGCGACCACAAATGGATTATGGTTGATATTGGCGTTACTTTTGCAGATGATACTCTTCCTGGAATAGATTTAATTTATCCAGATCCAGGATTTATTGTTGAAAAGAAAGATAATTTATTAGGTATAGTTCTTACCCATGCCCATGAAGATCACATTGGAGCAATCGCTCATTTATGGCCAAAACTACAATGCAAGATATACGCAACACCGTTCACAGCTGTTTTGATAAAGGAAAAATTTAAAGAAAAACATATTGATATTACTAAAGATCTAAAAATTGTTGAATTAAATGGAAATATTTCATTAGAAAAGTTTGAGATTGAATACATCACTTTAACACATTCAATACTAGAGCCAAATGGTTTGAGAATTAAAACTCCAGCAGGCGTAATTCTACATACTGGAGACTGGAAAGTTGATCCAAATCCATTAATTGGAGATGAAATTAATTCTAAAAGATTAAAAGAGATAGGTGATGAGGGTGTTTTAGCAATGGTTTGTGACTCAACAAATGTTTTTAGTGCTGGAAGATCAGGATCAGAGTTAGATGTAAGAAAAAATATGTTAAATATAGTTAACCGATTAAAAAAAAGAGTTATCATTACTTCTTTTGCGTCAAATGTTGCAAGAATGGAAACAGCTTTTTACTGTGCTGAAAAATCTGGAAGACAGATATCTTTAGTAGGAAGATCAATGCACAGAATTTATAAGGCTGCAAGACAATGTGGATATTTAAAAAATACAATTGAACCTATTGATCCTAGGGATGCAAAAAATTTCTCTAGAGAAAAAATTCTCTATTTATGCACAGGTAGTCAAGGTGAACCAATGGGAGCAATGATGCGAATAGCAAATTATATTCATCCAGATGTATTTATTGAAAAAGATGACGCTGTTATTTTTTCATCAAAAATTATTCCAGGTAATGAAAAAAAACTTTATAAGCTCCATAATCAATTAGTGAAAGATGGTATCGAGGTGATCTCTGAAGAAACTGAATTTATTCATGTATCAGGTCATCCAAATCGAGAAGATCTTAAAGATATGTATCAATGGGTTAAACCACAATGTGTTATCCCAGTTCACGGAGAGCACAGACATATGATAGAACATATCAATTTTGCAAAAGAAATGCAGGTTCCTCATCCTGTTCAAGTTGAAAATGGAGATATTGTAAAATTATCACCTGGAGATAAACCAGAAGTTTATGATAAAGCACCGAGTGGTAGATTATATTTAGATGGAAATATTAGCGTTGAAGAAGATTCTCAGTCAATAAAAGACAGAAGAAATTTGAGTAGTAATGGATATTTGGAAATAACAATTTTAATTACTCCAAAGGGAAATATCCACAATAGTCCCATAATCACTTTCAGGGGATTGCCTGTTTATGAGAAAGAAGAGTTTTTATATGGACTAGAAGATGAAATTGAAAAAACATCAAGAACATTTAAACTTGGTAACAAACAGCAAGAGCACAATTTAATAGATGCACTAAAAATTGCTTGTCGTAAATTTACAAAAGAAAAAACTGGAAAAAAACCTTTTGCTAATATTAACTTAGTGAAGATTTAATGAGCCCTACAGGATTAGCAATTATTTATATAATTATTTGGTGGATAGTTTTTTTTGCAATTCTACCAATAGATGTAGAAAGAAATAAAGTGATTAAAATTGAAGGTGAGGATCCAGGCTCCCCAGAAAATCCAAAAATGTTAAAGAAATTTGTTTATTGTACTGGAATTACAACAGTTTTGTTTATAATTATTTACTTACTTATGAAATTTGAATATTTAAATTTAAGAAATATAATCACTTAAAATGTATATTTCACAATCATTTATTCCAATTTTAAAAAACAATCCTTCAGAAGCCAAAATAAAATCACATCAATTAATGCTACGTGTGGGAATGATTAAACAATCATCAGCAGGAATTTACTCTTGGTTGCCATTAGGTTTCAAGGTAATGAAAAAGATTGAACAAATTGTTAGAGAAGAACAAAACAAAATTGGAGCTCAAGAAATTTTAATGCCAACCATACAATCAAGTGAAATATGGAAAGAGAGTGGTCGCTACGAGGACTACGGTGAAGAAATGCTAAGAATAAAAGATCGTCAAAATCGTGAAATGCTTTACGGCCCAACCAATGAGGAACTTGTAACAGATATATTTAGAGCATCAGTTAAATCTTATAAATCTCTTCCGCAACTTTTATATCATATTCAATGGAAATTTAGAGATGAAATTAGACCCCGTTTTGGAATAATGAGATGTAGAGAGTTTTATATGAAAGATGCTTACTCATTTGATATCTCTGATGAGGAAGCTTTGTTCTCTTATAATAAATTTTTCTTATCTTATTTAAAAACTTTTAAAAGATTAGATCTAACAGCTATACCAATGGCTGCTGATACTGGTCCGATAGGTGGTAATCTTTCTCATGAGTTTATTATTTTAGCTGAAACTGGTGAAAGTAAAATTTTTACAGATAAAAGAATTTTTGATTTGAATAGTGACGGTACAAAATTAGAAAAAAAATCTTTAGATGATTTGAGAAAAAAATACGAAGAATTTTATTCAGTAACTGATGAAAAATTTAATAAAGATGAGTTTGAAAAAAAAGTTTCAGAAACTAATAGATTAAAAACAAAAGGTATTGAAGTTGGTCATATATTTTATTTTGGTGATAAATACTCAAAACCAATGGGAGCAGCAGTTGATCTTCCTGGCGGCAAAAAAGATTTTGTAAAAATGGGTTCTTATGGAATAGGAGTTTCAAGGTTAGTAGGAGCGATAATTGAAGCAAAATATGATGAAAAAAATGAAATCATGAAATGGCCAATTTCTGTTGCTCCATATGATATAGGGATAATACCGATGATAAACAAAAATGATAATTCAGCTTTAGAAAAAGCAAATAAGATTAATTCTGAATTAGAAAAAAACTACATAGATGCGATAATTGACGATACTGATGAAAATTTTTCATCAAAAATAAAAAAGATGAATTTAATAGGTTCTCCATTTCAAATAATAATCGGTAAACAAACTGATGGTGATTTAATAGAATTTAAAGAGATTGGAAAAGAAACTCAAAAATTAAAGATAGCCGAAATAATAAAAAAAATTAAAGAACAAAAAGAAAAAAATTGATTTCTACTTTAGAAAAAGAAATTACATTTAGATTTTTGAAAGCCAGAAAAAAAGATGGTTTTCTAAATGTTATTTCAATCTTTTCATTTATTGGCATTAGCCTTGGTGTTGCTGTTTTAATCATTGTTATGTCTGTTATGAATGGTTTTCGGACAGAATTGATTAACAAGATTGTTGGTTTCAATGCACACATTACTGTTAAACCGTATGAAAATATTATTGAAATTGAAAAATTAAAACAAAAAGATTTAAAACTTATTTCTAATGAATTGATTTTAAGCAATTCAGGTGAGGCTATAATGATTCAAAGTGAGACCTCAAAAGGAATATTACTAAGAGGTTATGCAAATGACGATTTCTCTAAATTAGAATTAGTAAAAAATAAAAATTTTTTAGGCAATAGAAACAATTTAAGTAAAAATTTTATTTCAATTGGAAAAGAGCTTAGTTTTACTCTAAATCTTGATATAGGGGATGATATTACAATAATGTCCTCAAGTGGAATTGAAACAATAATAGGCAATATACCTAAACAAAAAACTTTTACAGTTATATCGATTTTTGAAAGTGGACTTGTAGATTTCGATAACAATATAGCATTTATTAATTTATCAACGCTAGAAGAATTCTTTAATTTAGATAAAGACGACAGAAATTTAGAAATTTATCTTAAAAATCCTCAAAAAATTGAAGATCAAAAAGAAATAGTACAGAAAATTTTTAAAAATGATTTTGTATATTCCTGGTCAGATATGAATAGCGCTCTTTTTTCAGCTCTTAAAGTTGAGAGAAATGTAATGTTTATAATATTGTCTTTAATTATTATAGTAGCTGCTTTTAATATAATTTCTGGTTTGACAATTTTAGTTAAAAACAAAACTAAAGATATTGCAATTTTAAAATCTATTGGTGTCCTTAACAAGTCAATTGTAAAGATATTCTTTCTAGTTGGAGTAATAATAGGAACCTCAGCAACAATTTTTGGAATTATTCTTGGAGTAACTTTTTCAATATACGTTGAAAATTTAAGACAATTTTTAAGTACATTATTTAATATAAGTTTGTTTCCAGAGGAAATTTATTTTTTAAGCACAATGCCTTCTGAGATAAACCCACCATCAATTTTATTAATATCTCTAAGCTCAATAATTATTACAATTATTGTTTCAATTTTCCCTGCTTTAAAAGCAGCAAAATTAGATCCTGTAAAAGCATTAAAATATGAATAATTTTATTAAACTCTCAAATATTTCCAAGTCTTTTACTCACCAAAAAAATCTAAGAGTTTTAAAAAAATTGACATATGATTTTAAACTTGGAAAAATTTATTCTCTAATGGGACCCTCTGGCTCTGGAAAATCAACATTATTAAACTTGTTGTCATTAATCGATAGACCATCTGGTGGTATAATGAAATATGGAAATAAACAAATTGATTTTGAAAATTCTAACTATAATGACATTTTAAGAGCTAATAAAATTGGAATTATTTACCAACAAGATAATTTACTTCCAGATTTCACAGCTTTAGAAAATGTATATTTAGCCAATCTATCAATAGAAAAAAATAAAGAAGTTTCTGTATCAAAATCAAAACAATTATTGAGAAAAGTCGGTTTATCAAATCGAATTTACCATTATCCTTCAGAACTTTCTGGTGGTGAAAAACAAAGAGTATCAATAGCTAGAGCTTTGATTAACGATCCTCAAGTTATCCTAGCCGATGAGCCAACAGGAAGTTTAGATCTAAAAACAGCAAAAAGTGTTTTTGATATTTTAAAAAAACAAATAAATTCAAACCGATTGATAATCTTTGCAACTCATAATAGATTTTTTGCTAAAAAGTCAGATTGCATGTTGGAAATAGTTAATGGTAGTATAAAAACCATTAATGCAAGAGTCTAATTCTGAAAATTTTAATCATCTAAAAATACATACTCAGTTTTCTATTTGCGAAGGAGCTATTAAGATAGATGATTTAAAAGATATTTCTAAAGATAAAAAGTTAAAAGCTTTAGGTTTGTGCGATACTTCCAATTTATGTGGTGCATTAGAGTTTGCTGAAAAATTATCTAAATCTGGGTCTCAACCAATAATTGGAACGCAAATCAATTTTAAATTAAATGATACAACTGGTCTATTACCTTTATTTGCTTTAAATGAGGATGGGTACAAAACAATAATAAAGTTATCATCATTGTCTTTTCTAAAAAATGATGACCTTTCTGATCCTCATTTAAATATAAATGAATTATTAAATAACACTGAAGGTGTAGCAATATTCTCCGGAACAATTAACGGTTTATTCGGACAATTATTTAATAAGGGCAAATTTTCGGAAATTAGTGAAATTTTTTCAAAACTTAAAGCTAATTATGGAGATAGATTTTATATTGAAATTCAACGTCATGGTGATCAAAATGAAAAAGAATTCGAAAAATTTAATTTAATAAGTTCAAAAAAATTAGATATTCCTTTAATCGCAACTAACGAGGTGTTTTACATAAATAAAGATATGCATGAAGCACATGATGCATTGATTTGTATAAAAAATAAGACCTATGTTAATGAAAAAAATAGAGTTAGATTTAGTAACCATCATTACCTTAAAAGTAGTTCAGAAATGGTTGATTTATTCTTTGATTTGCCAGAGGCATTAGAAAATAATTATAATTTTCCGTTTCGATGCAACTTTAGACCTTTATCCTCTAAACCTATTTTACCTAATATAAGTTCCGACAAAGGTATTAGTGCAGATGAAATCTTAAAAAAAGACTCATTAGATGGTTTTAATGAAAAATTTATAAAGATATTTAACTTAGAAAATAAAGATTTTGCATCTGACAAAAATTATTTGAAATATAAAGATAGATTAGATCATGAGTTAGAAATTATAATTAAAATGAATTATGCAAGTTATTTTTTAATTGTATCTGACTATATAAAATGGGCAAAAGAAAATGATATTCCAGTCGGGCCTGGTAGAGGATCTGGTGCTGGTTCTTTAGTCGCTTGGTGTCTTTCAATAACAGATGTTGACCCAATAAGATTTAACTTAATTTTTGAGAGATTTTTAAACCCAGATAGAATTTCAATGCCTGATTTCGATATAGACTTCTGCGAAGAAAAAAGAGATTTAGTTTTTGAATATTTAAAAAAAAAATATGAAAATAGCGTTGCTCATATAATTACATTTGGAAAATTAAAAGCTAGAATGGTTATAAGAGATGTCGGACGCGTTTTAGGACTGGCTTATGGTTTTGTTGACAGTATATCAAAAATGATTCCATTCGATCCATCAAGGCCACAAAATCTTACAGAATGTATTGCTGGAGAACCAAGACTTCAAAAATTAATAAATGAAGATAGCAGAGTAAAAAAACTTACAGATCTTTCGTTAAAATTAGAAGGATTAAATAGAAATGTTGCAACTCATGCCGCTGGTGTTGTGATCGCTGATAAAAAATTAACTGAAATAGTTCCATTATATAAGGATGCAACTTCTGACTTGTTGTTACCTTCAACACAATTTGACATGTATTCAGCTGAAAATGCAGGATTAATTAAGTTTGATTTTTTAGGATTAAAAACTTTAACAGTTATAAATAACACTCAAAAACTTATAAAAAAAAAAGATAAAAAATTTAATATTGAAAACATAAATTTTGAAGATCAAAAAGTTTTTGATCTATTGTCATCTGGCAAAACTGTTGGTTTATTTCAAATTGAAAGTGCTGGAATGCGCGAAGCATTGATGCAAATGAAACCAAATCATATAGAAGATATTATTGCCTTAGTAGCACTTTATAGACCAGGTCCAATGAGCAATATACCAATTTATAATGATTGCAAACATGGAAAAAAGACACCCGATTATTTACATCCTTTACTTGAAGATATTTTACGACCTACATATGGAGTGATTATTTATCAAGAACAAGTAATGCAAATTGCACAAAAACTCTCTGGTTTTACAGCTGGTCAAGCTGACATTTTAAGGAGAGCGATGGGTAAAAAGAAAAGAGCTGAATTAGAAAAACAAAAACAAAGTTTTATTTCTGGTGCTGTAAACAATGGTATTAGCAAAGATGTTGCAGCAGGAATCTTTTTAAAAATTGAGCCATTTGCAGAATATGGATTTAATAAAAGTCATGCAGCTGCATATGCAATTATTTCCTATCAAACAGCTTATCTGAAAACTTATTATCCAAAAGAGTTTATTGCTGCATCAATGACAATGGATATTTCTAATCAAAATAAATTAAGTGAATTTTATGAGGAATTAAAAAGATTGAAAATAAAAATAGTAAGACCAGACATAAATGAATGTTATGCAGATTTTAGAACAGACGGAGAAAAATTCTATTATGCATTAGGTGCTATTAAAGCTGTGGGATATGAAGCGGTCTCAAATATTGTTGAGGAAAGAATTAAAAATGGAAAATTTAGTTCTATTAATGATTTTTTAAACAGAGTAAATCCAAAAGATATCAACAAGTTACAATTAGAAGGTTTAGTAAAAGCAGGAGCTTTTGATAATATAAACTTAAATAGACAATCGTTATTTAATTCAATACCAAGCTTTATAACAAAATCAAAAAATATTTATGAAAATAGATCTGCCAATCAGATTGATTTATTTGGTGAAAATAATACTTCAGATAGTGAGGTGATAATAAAGATTGATGACTGGAAGTTTGAGGAAAGATTATCCAAAGAATTTGAGTCAGTTGGCTTTTTTATTTCTGATCATCCTCTAAATCAATTTAAAGAAATATTTGTAGACTATAATATAAAAGACTACCTAAATTTTAATAATGATAATGAAATAATTAATTCAAATATCGCTGCAACTTTATTAAAAATACAAGAGAGAAAAACTGCCAAAGGAAATCCTTATGCTGTTTTAAAATTAACTGATCTAACTAGTGTTTTTGAATTATTCATTTTTTCTGAGGTTTTAGAAAAAAATCGTGATATTTTGAAAGAAGGGTCATCAATAATATTAACTTTGGCAAAATCTGTTTCAGATGAAGAAAATCGTTTTAAGAGAATAAATGTTCAGAAAATAGCCTCACTTTCAGAGTTGATTAATAAACCAATCGAAGAGGTAATTTTTAACTTAAAATCATTAAATGAATTAAACGAAATCTCAAAAATTATCCCAAAAGATGGAAATACAATTGTTAAAATTAAATTACGAGACCAAAATAATGAATTAGATTTTACACTTAAGAATAAGAGAAATATTGACAGAAAAATGTTAAATATAATTAGAAATAAAGAGATTTCTGCAATTATTCGATAATTTTAAGCTTGTTAAATAAAAAAAATCTTTGTAAATAGTCATTAAAATTAACAAAAACGCACACAGTTTTTGGTTTTATACCTCCGGTCCTTTATTGGAAATTACTGTGGTGGCTTAACCGGGAAAAAATATGAAAATACCTAACGTTACAATTCAACAATTATTAGAAGCTGGGGTTCATTTAGGACACAAAACGCTTAGATGGAACCCAAAAATGAAAAAATATATTTTTGGCAAAAGAGATTCTATTCATATTATAGATCTAACTCAGACTTTAGAACTTACTAAAATTGCACTAGAAAAAATACATGAAGTTATATCAAATAATGGAAAAATATTATTTGTTTCAACAAAAAAACAAGCTTCAGAAGCTGTAGCAGAAGTAGCTAAAGAAACTGATCAATATTTTGTAAATTATAGATGGTTAGGAGGAATGCTAACTAATTGGGGAACTATATCAAATTCAATAAAAAAACTAAAACAATTAGAATTAAATTTAGTTTCTGAAAATAGAGGTTTTACAAAAAAAGAACTTCTTAAAATGAGTGTTAAAAAGGACAAACTACAAAGATCATTAGGTGGAATCGCTGAGATGAAAAAGGTTCCTGATTTAGTATTTATTATAGATACAAATTACGAGTCACTTGCTATTCAGGAGTCAGTTAAACTAGGAATCCCGATTGTTGCAATTTTAGACAGTAATTCAAATCCTGATGGTATTGATTATCCAATCCCAGGAAATGATGATGCTAGAAGAGCAATTGATCTATATTGTAATTTAATTAAAGAAACTATTGATTCAGCAAAAAGCTCAATTCCTGTAGTCGAAAAAAAAGATAGTGTAAAAAAAGATACTAAATCATCAAAAACAGTACAAGAAAAAGATAGAGAAAAATTAGAAGAAAAATTTAGTGAGAAAACGAAAGAGACAATTAATTAATATGAGCGATGTTGAAAAAGTAAAAAAGTTAAGAGTTGCTACAGGAGCTGGTTTTAAAGACTGCAACTTAGCAATAAAAGAAGCTAATGGTGATCTAGATAAGGCAGTGGAGATTTTAAGAGTAAAAGGAATTTCAAAAGCATCAAAAAAAATGTCAAGAGAAGCAAAAGAAGGTGTTGTTGCAATTAGTGGGGATGAGAAAAAGACCTCAATAATCGAAGTTAATTGCGAAACAGATTTTGTAGCAAAAAATGATGATTTTATAAATTTTGTGAAAGAGATAAGTGAATTAAATAATCAAAATGACTCTAATCTTGACAATCTAAAGAAAGCTAAAATGAAAAATGGTTCCTCTGTTGAGGATAATTTAGTTGCGTTGATTGCTAAAATCGGAGAAAAAATAACTATTGGACAAACAAAAACTATCTCAAACTCTTCGTCAACTAATTACCAATATTTACATACAGTGGTTAAGGATAACTTGGCAAAACTAGCTGTAATTGTCTCGTTGGAAACTAAAGAAAATTCAGAAAGTGTAAAAACATTTGGTAAACAATTATCAATGCATATTGCAGCTTCAAATCCTTTAGCTTTAGAGTCCAAATTAATTGACAAAGCAATCATTGACAAAGAGCAAGAATTAATAACAGAAGAACTAAAAAATTCAGGTAAACCAGAGAACATAGCTAAAAAAATAAGTTTAGGAAAAATGAATAAATTTAAAGAGGAAAATGCTCTTATGACCCAGCCTTGGGTAATGGAACCAAAAAAGAAAGTTCAAGATGTTTTAGAAGATCTTGCTATTAATGGTTTAAAGATTAAGGAATTTAGCAGAATAAAAATAGGTGAATAGATGTTTGATGAAAAATCACATAGCTTAAAAATGGATAAAGCTATTGAGGTGTTCTCTAAAGAGTTATCATCATTGAGAACTGGAAGAGCAAATGCAGCAATGTTAGATCTCGTTAAAGTAGATGTCTATGGTCAACAAATGCCCATTAATCAGGTTGGCAGCATAACAACACCTGAACCAAGAATGATTAATATTCAAGTTTGGGACCAAAATAATGTGAACCTAGTAGATGCCGCTATCAAGAAATCAGAGCTTGGGTTAAATCCTCAAATTGATGGGCAATTAATCAGATTACCAATACCAGAACTAAATGAGGAAAGAAGAACAGAACTTAAAAAATTAATTAAGTCTATGGGCGAAAAATGTAAAATTTCAATTAGAAATATAAGAAGAGATGCTAATGAAGAACTTAAAAAACTTTTAAAATCAAAAAAAATTGGTGAAGATGAAGAAAAATCTTTCGAAAAAAATGTTCAGATAATCACCGATAAACATATAGCAATTGTTGACGAAAAAATTTCAACTAAAGAAAAAGAAATAATGACAATATGAACCCTTTAAAACATGTAGCCATTATCATGGATGGTAATGGGAGATGGGGTTTAAAGAATAAAAATTCAAGAAATGCTGGTCATAGAGCGGGCTTAAATACAGTAGAAAAAATCATAAAGGAAACTATTAAAAATGATATAAAATTTCTCACTCTATATGCTTTTTCAACAGAAAATTGGAAAAGGCCTAAAAAAGAGATCAATTTTTTATTCAATCTTTTAGAAAATTTTCTTAAAGAAAAAATCGAGGAGTTAAATAACCAAAAAATTAAATTAAAGATTGTTGGTAGAAAAAATTTCTCAACTAAATTGAATAGTCTATTAAACTTATCAGAAAAAAAAACCTCAAAAAATAATAGACTTCAAATAAATTTAGCTTTAAATTATGGATCAAAAGCCGAGTTAATTTATGCATTTAAAGAATTAGCAAAAAATAAAGAGTCAATTAATGAAAAAAATTTAAAAAAATATTTACAGACAAAAGATATACCAGATCCAGATATATTGATAAGAACAGGAAATACAAAAAGATTAAGCAATTTTTTATTATGGCAAGTAGCTTATTCTGAGATTTTTTTTGAAAAAAAGTTATGGCCTGATTTTAACGAAAAAGACTATTATAAAATAATCAAGAAATATAAGAGTATTAAAAGAAATTTTGGTAATATCTAATGATTAAAGAAGTTGAAAAAAGAATATTGAGTTCACTCATTTTAATTCCATTATCAATATTCTTTATAATTCAAGGATCTATTTTTTTTGCTTTTTTTTTAATTATAGCATTTTTACTAACAAGTTATGAGTGGATAAAAATGTGTAGAAAATTTAATTCACTTAAAATCTTTGGAATTATTTTTTTATTTTTATCTTTTTTTTATGCGTTTGGATTTAGAGAAAATTTAGGTTTATATAATTTTTTATTTGTAGTTTTGATATGTATTCTTACGGATTTAGGTGGGTACATTTTTGGAAAAACTTTTAAAGGACCAAAATTGACAAAAATCAGCCCTAATAAAACTTACGCTGGAGTTTTTGGAAGTTTTTTTTGCTCATTAATAGTTGGGATATTAATGTTAAATAATTTTCCAATTTCTCTTGGAACTTTGACTGAAAATCAGATTTATTCCAGTTTTGATACTAATACTCAGCTATATTATCTTTTATTAATTTTATCGATTTCATTTATTAGTCAAATAGGTGACTTGACCATCTCATATTTCAAAAGATTAATGAAAGTTAAAGATACCGGTAAAATTATACCTGGTCACGGAGGATTACTTGATAGGATTGATGGTTTGATTTTTGTAATACCAATCTTTTATATATTTTTTAAATTATTTTAATGAAAAAAAAAATAGCTATTTTAGGTTCGACAAGTTCAATCGGTAAGTCTTTATTAAATATAGTTAAAAAAGATAATAAAAATTTTAAGATAGAATTATTAACAGCAAATACAAATTATAAAGATTTAATTAATCAAGCGAAAAGATTCAATGTTAAGAATATAATTATAACTGATCCAAATAGTTTCAAAAAAACAAAAATAATTTGCAAAAATAAAGATATTAATATTTTTCAAAACTTTGAAAGTTTAAAAAGAATTTTGCCAAAAAAAGTTGATTATGTAATGAGTGCTATCTCTGGAATTGGTGGATTATTACCTACATATAAAGTAATTAATAGAACAAAATTAATTGCAATAGCAAATAAAGAAGCAATTGTTTGTGGGTGGCCACTTATTAAAAAAGAACTTAAAAAAAACAAAACTAAATTTATCCCAGTGGATTCAGAACATTTCTCAATTTTTTCACTTCTTGACGATACTAACAAAAATGAAATTGAAAAAATTTATATTACCGCTTCTGGTGGACCATTCATTAATTTACCTAAAAATCAGTTTAAAAAAATTAAATTAAGAGATGCACTAAAACATCCTAATTGGAGTATGGGAAAAAAAATCACAATTGATTCTGCAACATTAATGAATAAAGTTTTTGAAGTAATTGAAGCAAAAAATATATTTGATATTGGCTACGACAAAATCTCAATACTTACACATCCAAAATCATATGTTCACACAATAATTAAATTCAAAAATGGTTTAAGTAAATTCTTAATTCACGAACCAGACATGACAATACCAATTTATAATTCTATTTATTTTGAAAAAAGTAAAAATATTGTGTCAAGTCCTCTAGATTTTAAAACTCTCAATAATTTGAATCTTCAAAAAGTAGAAAAAAATAAATTCCCGTTAGTTAGAATACTTGATAAATTGCCAAAATATCCTTCATTATTTGAAACAGTTTTAATAACAATTAATGACTACCTAGTTTATAAATTTTTAGATAGAAAAATTAATTTTCAAAATCTTACTAAATTGATTAATAAAATTTCAAATTTAAAAGAATTTCAAAAATTTAAGAAGATTAAGCCCAAAAATATAAAACAAATATATAATTTAAGAGATTATGTTCATTTAAAATTAAATGCTTTAGGTATATAAAGCGAGTATTAATGAATAAGTTTTTTTTAAAAATTATTTTTGTCTTTTTTTTCTTATCCTCTTTAGTAGGAGCTGAAACTTTGCAAAAAATCGATATTTCAGGGAACAAAAGAATTTCAGATCAAACTATAATTATTTTTTCTGAAATTGAAATCAATGAAGAAATTACAAAAAGCAAACTAGACGAAGTAATTAAAAGATTATATCAAACAAATTTTTTTAGAAATATAAATTTGAGTTTTGAAAACCAAACTTTGTTTTTAAAAGTTGAAGAGAACCCAATAATTGAAAATTTAGAAATCACCGGTATTAAAAAACAATCACTGGTTGAATTTATAAAAGATAAATTGCAACTTGGTGAGATGAAATCTTTTGATGAAGAATTATTATCTGCTGATATTAATCTGATTTATAATATATTAAAAACTAATGGATATTATTTTGCTGATATTTCTAGTTCTAAAAATTTAGATAATGAATTAAATACCATCGATTTAAAGATTGATATTGAATTAGGTGAAAAAGCAAAAATTAAGAAAATTTTATTTCTTGGAGAGAAAGTTTTTAAAGAAAAAAGATTAAAAGAAGTAATAGTTTCAGAAGAGCATAAATTTTGGAAATTTATTTCAAGAAATGTCTTTATCAATCAAGAGTTGATTAATCTTGATAAAAGGCTTCTTTCAAATTACTTTAAGAATAATGGCTATTTCAATGTAATTATAGAAAATTCCTTTGTAGAGTTCGATAAAAATTCTAATTTTAATTTAATTTTTAATATAAAACCTGGTAAAAAATATTTTTTCAATGATTTTTCATTAAATTTACCAACAAACTATGATGTTAGATTATTCGAAAAGATTACTAAAAAATTTCCTAAGTTAAAAGGTGATACTTACTCTCTTTTAAAAGTAAATGATCTATTAGATGATATTAATGATATAGCATTGTCAAAACAATATGAATTTATTAATGCCTCAATTACAGAAAAAATTAATGGAGATAGAATAAATTTTATCATTAATATTTCTGAAAGTGACAAGTTTTATGTTGAAAAAATAAATATAAATGGAAACTATAATACTTTAGAAGAAGTTATCAGAAATAACCTGATAATTGATGAAGGTGATCCTTTTAATGAAATTTTATTTAACAAATCAGTAAATAACATCCAAAGCTTAGGAATTTTTAAAAAGGTAAAAACCGAGGTTAATGTTGGATCAAATGACTCGTTAAAAGAGATAGATATTAATGTAGAGGAGAGACCAACAGGTGAAATTTCTTTAACTGCAGGTTTCGGTACAACTGGAGAAACAATCGGTGCAGGTATCAAAGAAAACAATTTTTTGGGTAAAGGAATTAAATTAAATACAAATTTAGAATTGACATCTGAGTCAATCAAGGGACAATTTGTTTATGCTAAACCAAATTTCAATTATACTGATAACACTTTATTTACGTCAATTAAAAGCTCTACATCAGATTTTTTGACAAATTCAGGTTACAAAACTTCTGAAATAGGTTTTTCTTTAGGAACTCAATTTGAACAATTCCAGAATATATTTCTAAGCCCAGAAATTGACTTTCTAATCGAAGATTTAGAAACTACAGATACAGCCTCATCCATTTTAAAAAAACAAGAAGGATCATATACAGATTTATATTTCAATTATTCAATTAATCAGGATTTGAGAGATAAAAAATTCAGAACTGAAAGAGGTTATGTTACAACTTTTTCACAAGAATTACCGCTAGTGTCAGACAATGCTGAGTTATCTAATGCATTTGTAATAACTAATTATAAAAAACTTTCATCTACATCAAGCATGATTGGAAAAGCAAGCTTTTATGGAAAAACTATTAATGGATTAAATGACGATGTAAGAATATCCAAAAGGTTGAATGTTCCTTCCTCTAGACTAAGAGGCTTTCAGAGGGGCAAAGTTGGACCAGTTGAAAACAATGACTATATAGGTGGAAATTATGTTACATCATTGAATTTTTCTGCAACTCTTCCAAATTTGGTCGAAGGCTTTGATAATCTTGATGTTGGAATATTTGTTGATGCAGCCAATATATGGGGAGTAGACTATGATAGCTCTATTGACGATAAAAGTACGCTTCGTTCATCTACTGGTGTATTACTTAATTTAATGACACCAATAGGTCCTCTTAGTTTCTCTTTTGCAAATGCTTTATCAAAAGCTTCAACAGATAAAACTGAAACATTCAGATTTAATTTAGGAACTCAATTTTAATGAAATCTTTTTTTATAAAGATAATAATTTTATTATTTTTATCAGTCAGTGTCTCAAATGCTAACGAGAACATTAGATTTATAGATATTAATTATATTATGAAGAATTCAGAGGCAGGAAAAACTTTAAATGGTATTATAGAGAATAAAAGTAAAAAAATTACTTCAGAATTAAATGATTTAGGTGAAAAAATTGAAACTAAGAAAAAGAAAATAATTTCTCAAAAAAATATACTTAAAAAAGATGAATATGAAAAGTTAGTAAAAAATTATGAAGATGAAGTTAAAAAGTTTAATAATATTAGATTAAAAAAGAATGAGGATTTTAACAAATATAGAATAAACTCACAAAAAAAAATTATTGAAGCTTTAAATCCTCTTATTACTGCTTTTCTTAAAAAAGAGTCTGTACAGATTTTATTACAAAAAGAACAGATAGTATTTGGAGATAATAAATTAGATATTACAGAAGAAATTCTTAAAATATTTAATGATAAACATAAAAAAATTAAATTTGATTAAAAATATTAATGACTAAAGATAAATTAACAAAATCTGAAATAATTGAACTGTTGCCTCATAGGGAACCAATGCTACTTATAGATGAGCTGATTAATATAAAGCATCTTCACTCAGCAACAGCAATAATGAACGTTAAAAAAAATTCATTCTACGTAGATGGACATTTTCCAGGTAATCCAGTTTTACCAGGTGTCATGATTGTAGAAGCTTTTGGTCAAGCTGCTGCTGCCTTAACTGCTCATGGTATAGATAAAAAAGAATACGATAATAAATTAGTTTTTTTAATGAGTGTTGAAAAAGCGAGATTTAGAAATCCTGTGATACCAGATTGTAAACTTGAATTGAACATCGAAGCTGTAAGATCCCATGGAAGAGTTTGGAAATATAAGGGAGAGGCCTTTGTAGATGGCATAAAAATGTCTGATGCTCAATGGTCAGCTACAATTGTTGATAGGAAATAATTAGCAACAAATCTTGATAAGATTTTAAAGTAAGTTTTGATATTAAACTTATTAATGATCAATCCTTTTTTTAAAAATACAGGCCCTCATTATATAAACTTTTTGCTGAAGACAATTAATTTAAAGAATGACAATTTGCCTGATGATAAAATTACAGATATTAAAGATCTTTATTCATCTAAAAAAAATGAAATAACTTTCCTTCACTCAAAAAAATACACTGATTTAGCAAAAGAAACTAAAGCTTCTTACTGCTTAACATCAAAAAACTTTCAATCATTTTTGCCAGATAGCTGTAAGGCGATTATCACTGACAAAGTTTTATTGCATACTGCTGAAATAACAAAAATTTTTTATCCAGACTCTATTTCTGATGACTATGATAACACTGTAAAAGATATAATTGATACAGATCTTAAAGATAAAGTTAAGTTTGGAAAAAATGTTCTTATTGGTGAAAATGTTAAATTTGGGGCAAATTGTTTAATTGGTCATAATTCAATCATAGAAAAAAATGTCAATATAGGTGATAATTGTTCTATAGGATCAAACGTAATTATTAGAAATTCATTAATTAAAAATAACGTTCACATTTTAGATGGATGTGTAATTGGGAAAAAAGGGTTTGGTTTTTTTCCAAATAAAGATGTTAATTTTAGATATCCTCAAATAGGTATTGTAATAATTGAGGATAATGTAGAAATAGGTTGCGGATCTACAATAGATAGAGGCTCTCTTTCAAATACAATTATAGGAAAAAATACATATTTAGATAATCAAATACATATAGCACACAATGTTAAAATTGGTGAAAATTGTATTATTGCTGGACAAGTAGGTTTTGCAGGAAGCTCTACTTTAGGAAATAATGTTATGATTGGAGGTCAGGCAGGTATTTCAGGACATCTTAAGATTGGCAATAATGTACAAATAGGTGGTGGTAGTGGCGTAATAAAAAACATTCCTGATAACTCTAGAGTGATGGGCTATCCAGCAAAAGATTTAAAAAACTTTATTAGAGAAAATAAATGATAGATAAAACAGCTATAATAAATAAAAATGCAAAAATTCATTCAAACGTTAAGATTGGGCCCTATTCTGTCATTGGTCCTAATGTTGAAATTGGAGAGAATACAGAAATTCAATCTCATGTGAACATTACTGGAAATACTAAAATTGGAAATGGAAATAAAATTTATTCATTTGTTTCAATAAACGACCCCCAAGATTTAAAATATAATGGTGAAGAAACAATTTTATCTATTGGAGATAACAATAAAATAAGAGAGTATGTAACAATAAATCCAGGCACGATTGGTGGTGGAGGCATAACTACAATTGGAAACAATTGTTTATTTATGATTTCATCTCATGTAGCTCATGATTGTCAGGTAGGTAACAATGTAATTATAGCAAATAATGTGCCTTTAGGAGGTCACGCTATTATTGAAGATAACGTAGTTATAGGTGGAAACTCTGCTGTTCAACAGTTTACAAGAATTGGTAAAATGGCAATGATTGGAGGAATGACTGGAGTGTTACACGATGTTATTCCTTATGGATTATCGACAGGCAATAGAAATTCGTTACAAGGGTTAAATTTAATAGGCTTAAGAAGAGCTAAGTTTGAAAATAAAGATATTTTAGGATTGAGTGAAGCATATAAAGAGATTTTCGCTAACAAAAATATCAATGAAAATATAAGTAAGTTAAATGGTTCATTTAAGGAAAATCCGTTAGTTAAAGAAGTAATAGAATTCATAACTAAGGATAAAAAAAGATCTATTTGTACCCCATTTTCATAAGATGATAGGATTAATTTTTGGTGATACAGACTTTCCAAATAAAATACTTGAAACAATCAAAAAAAGAAAAATAAAGTATCTAATAATTGATTTATCTAAATCAAAGAAATTTAAAAAAGATAGTAAATCTTATTTGGTTTCTATAGGTCAATTTGGTAAAATAATTAATATCCTTAAGGAAAATAACTGTAAAAAAGTCATATTTGCCGGGAAAGTTAACAAACCAAACTTTTCAAAATTAAAATTAGACCTTAAAGGAATTTATTACATTCCAAGAATTATCAAAGCATCCAAGCTTGGTGATGCTGCTATTTTGAAAGAAATTATCAAAATCCTTGCTCAGAATAAGATTAAAACTGAAAATTCACTTAAATTTAATCCAGAGCTGTCTCTTAAAAAGGGTAATTATTCAAAAATTAAACCTAATAAATTGGATCAATTGGATATTAAAAAAGCAATTAAAACTTTAAATAGTTTGAGAGAATATAATTTTAGTCAAGGAGTTGTAGTTAGAAATAAAAAAGTTGTTGCTATAGAAGGCAAAGGTGGAACTAAAAAAATGCTCGAAAAAAGTAGAAACAAAAAATTTAGAAATTCTGGGGTTTTGGTTAAATTTGCAAAAAAAAAACAAGATCTAAGAATTGATTTACCTACTATTGGATTAAAAACTATTAAACAAAGTAAGACTGCAGGATTAAAAGGCATTGTTGTAAAAAGTAAACAACATATATTTTTAGACAAGAATAAATGTATTAGCTTTGCTGATAAGAATAAAATGTTTATCTCAGTGAAATGAAAAAAATTTTTATATTAACTGGTGAACCTTCTGGAGATAGATTAGCATCCACAGTTATTAGTAAGCTCCAACAAAATCATCCTGAAATAGAATATTTAAGTGTTGGAGGCTCACATTTAAACAAACTTGGTATCAAATCAATATATGATCTTAAAGAGATAACTCATATTGGTTTTACAAGTGTAATTTTAAATTTATTTAAAATCAGAAATAAAATGAATGAAACTGTAAAAAAAATAATTGAATTTAATCCAGATATTTTATTTAGTGTTGATAGCCCAGATTTTACTCTTAGGGTTGCTGAAAAAGTAAAAAGTATAAATCCTAAAATCAAAACAATACACTATGTTGCTCCTCAGGTATGGGTATGGAGAGAGGGTAGGGTTAAGAATTTTAAAAAGTTTTTAGACCATGTTTTATTATTATTCAATTTTGAAAAAAAATACTTTGATAAAGAAAATATTAAAAATACTTTCGTTGGTCATCCATTACTTGAAAATAAAGAGAATGTTAAAACAAATTTATCAAATATAATTGATGACAATAAAAAAATTATATCTTTATTCGCTGGAAGCCGAACATCTGAAACTAATATTCTTTTACCAATTTTATTAGACTTCATTAAATTAATGAATGAAAAATTCAATGAATACAATTTTGTTTTTCATGCAACTGATCAAAACAAAGATCTAATAAAAGATGAAATTAAAAAAACAAACTACAACAATGTTGAAGTCATATCTGATGAGAATATAAAATCAAAAATACTATCAAACTCTGTATTTGCTGTAGCAAAATCAGGAACTGTTTCTCTTGAAATTTGTAATGCAAAAGTTCCATCTATCATTATTTATAAAATGAATTTCGTAAATTTTTTGATTGTAAAATTTTTAGTAAAAACAAAATATGCTAATATAATTAATATAATTAATCAAAAAGAAATAATTCCAGAATTAATTCAAAAAGAATGCAATTCAAAAGAAATTTTTAGATCTGTAGTATATTTTTTAAAAAACCCCGAGCTTATGAAAAAACAAATTCTTGATGTGAGCAATACTTTAAATGAGATCAAATCTAAAACTTCTTCATCTTCAGAGGCTTCAGCGGTAGTTTCAAACTATCTTAGCGCTTAATCGTTTTTGAACTTCTTCTTTTCCTAATGACAAAATAATATCATATATACCAGGTCCAAACTTTGAACCAGTTAGTGCAATTCTTAGTGGTTGTCCAACACCTTTAAAATTTGTGCCATGCGATTTTATAAGCTCGTTTACTATTGGTTCTAAAATTTCTCTAGAAGGCAGGTCTATTTTTTCAAACTGACTCTTAAAATCAGAAATTACTTTTCTAGCTTTATCGTCAATTAATTTAAGATCATCTTTATTAAAATCTACCTTGTCTTTTATAATATATTGACCATTATTAAATATATCCTCCAAAGTTTTTGCTTTATTTTTTAGGAAGGTAAGAGATTTTTTAATCTTATCTTTTTTATCTGATTGAATTTCACTTTTATATAATTTGCAATATTCAGTTAATTGGTTGAATAAATCATCCTCATCAATATTCTTAATATAGTGTTCATTCATTGATAAAATTCTACTTATATCAAGTTTAGAGGGAGATTTACCGACACCTTCTAAATTAAAAAATTTTATACTTTCCTCTAATGTGAATATTTCTTTATCTTTGTAAGACCAGCCTAATCTTAAAAGGTAGTTTCGAAGAGCATCTGGCATGATACCTATTTTGGAATAATCATTTAATGTAGAAGCTTGATCTCGCTTTGATAGTTTCTTTCCCTCTATTGTATGTATCAATGGTATGTGAGCAAATGAGGGTAAATCCCATTTCATGGCTTGATAAATTTGTATTTGTTTGAAGGTGTTTATTTTATGATCGTCACCTCTAATAATATGTGTCATATTCATTTGGTGATCGTCTACGGATGCAGATAAATTATATGTAGGGGTCCCGTCATTTCTTAAGATAATAAAATCTTCGATTGTATTATTATCAACCTCAACATCACCTTGAACCAAATCTTTCAAAATTGATGTCCCATCAATCTTACTTTTAAATCTTATGACAGGTTTAATATCTTTGGGAGCATCAGATTCTTTTTTATCTCTCCATTTTCTGTCATAAATATAAGGAATCTTTTTTTGTCTAGCTCTTTTTTTTTGTTCTTCTATTTCTTCACTTGAACAATAACATTTATATGCATGACCATTCTTAAGAAGCTCATTCGCAACTTTAATGTGGTTGTTTACTTTTTCTGATTGAATATATTCTTCTCCATCATAGTTGATACCAATCCATTTAAGAGATTGTATTATTTGATCTTTATATTCATCTTTAGATCTTTCTTTATCTGTATCTTCCACCCTTAAATAAAATTTTCCATTGTGATTTTTGGAGTATAACCAATTAAATAAAGCCGTTCTAACACCACCAATATGTAATGCACCAGTAGGTGAGGGAGCAAATCTAGTTGCTACTTTTTTCATTAAAATGGTTTAGACTATTTTTTTAGAAGTTTCTATATAAAGATACTAATACACCCTGAACTTTTACTCTATCAGGTCCAAATATTTTAGTTTCGTAATTTTTGTTGGCACTTTCTAAAGCAACAACTTTACCTTTTTTCCTAATTCTTTTTAACATTGCTTCATGCTCATCAATTAAAGCAACAACAATTTTTCCATTATCAGCTGTATCTGTTCTTTTAATAATTACTGTATCACCCTCATGAATTCCAGCTTCAATCATCGAGTCCCCTTGAACTTTTAAACCAAAATAGTCTCCATTTTTCTCTAAATTACTTGGTAAAGGTATTCTTGAAACCTCATTTTGAATAGCTTCAACAGGTGTTCCAGCAGCAATTTTTCCTAAAACTGGCACCTCAGTATCATCTGATGATAAATTTTCCTCGTCTAAACCACCTTTAATAACACTTGGTGAAAAATTGTTATAAATGTCATTTGCAGAGGCCGTTTCTGGCAATTTAATTACTTCTAATGCTCTTGCTTTATGAGCAAGTCTTTTAATAAAACCTCTTTCTTCTAAAGCACTTATAAGTCTATGAATTCCAGACTTAGATTTAAGGTTTAATGAAGCTTTCATTTCTTCATAAGAAGGAGAAACACCAGAGCTTCTCAACTTCTTGTTGATGAATAAGAGCAGGTTTTTTTGTTTTTTTGTTAGCATAAGAACAAATATCGTACAAAATCTGTTCTACAAAAGTTCTTTTCAATTCACAATAGTAAAAAATGCAATAAAATAGGGAACTATTTGACTACAGAACTGAGAAAATAGAATTATTTTCCAAATTTTTCAAAAGTGATTCACCAATTAGAAAAGTTTTAATAGATGTTTTATTAGAGAGTTCTAATAGTTCATCTTTATTTTTAATTCCACTTTCAGAAATTAATGGACCTTTATGATTAACTAAAACATCATGAATATCAAAAGTTGTATTTATATCGGTTTTAAGTGTCTTTAAGTTCCTATTATTGATGCCAATTAATGCATCTTCAAATTTTAAAGCTTGTTTTGCCTCTTTGACTGTATGTACCTCAACTATAACAGATATATTTAATTTTAATGCTTCCTCATATAACTCATTAGCAAGGCTTTCACTTACACCAGCTAATATAATCAAAATTGCATCTGCTCCGTGACTTTTTGCTAATGGAATTTGAAATTTATCCACAAAAAAGTCCTTACAGAGAATTGGTAAATTAACATTTTGTTTGATTTTATTTATATGTGTTAAATTTCCTAAAAAAAAATTTTCTTCAGTCAAAACTGATAAACAAGTAGCTTTATTATCATTATATATATTAGCTATTTTAACAGGGTCATAATCATTTATGATTACACCTGCAGAAGGACTAGCTTTTTTGATCTCAGCAATAATTGAAAATTTGTTTTGCTTAATATTTTTTTTAATTTTTTCTTTAAAATTAACAAAAGTTTTATTTTTTTCTATTAATTCATTTAATGTGTCTATTGAAAAATTTTTTTTAGAATTTTCAATTTTTTCTATTTTTTTTTTAATAATCTTTTCGAGTATATTTTCAGACATTTTGAATTTTTTCTAAATGTTGGATTACTTTATTTGATAAAATATGTTTTCTGGCGTTGTTATAAGCTTCGCTAAAATCTTCGTGAGTTTCATTTACAATTAATCCGGCTGCAGTATTTAAACATACGGCTTTAGAAAAATCATTATCCTTACCCTCAAATATTTCAATCATTTTATTTGCATTGAATTTTGCATCATCTCCAATTAGATTTTCAAATTTATCTGCATTTACATTAAATTCTTTCGGATCAATGATAATTTCAGATATAACATTGTTTTTTAATTGAATAATATTTGTTTTAGCATATGGTGAAATTTCATCTAAACCATCTTCACTATTAACGATCCATGCAAATTTAATATCTAAATTTTTTAAAGCATTAGCAAATGTTTTTAATAGTTTTTTTTCAAAGACACCAACAACTTGTCTTTTTACTAAGGCTGGACTACTTAAAGGACCAATCATATTAAAAATTGTTCTTTTGCCAATTTTTTTTCGAGTGGGGCCAACATACTTCATTGCACTATGGTAATTAGGAGCAAACATGAAACCAAAATTATTTTTACTAATTTGAGCCTCAATATTTTCTGGTTCTAAATTAATGTTAATATTTAGAGCTTCTAAAACATCTCCAGATCCACATTTAGAGGACACTGCTTTATTTCCGTGTTTTGCTACTTTAACACCCATACTGGCGAGTAATAATGCAGAGGCAGTAGAAATATTAAGCGTATTCATTCCATCACCACCCGTTCCGCATGTATCAACACAATTATCTACATTTACTCTTTTTGACTTATCTCTAAGCACGTAAACACCACCAGCAATTTCATCTGAAACTTCACCTTTAGCTGACAAGAGCGTTAAAAAATCAAATATTTCATGTTCGTTTGCTTTACCCTCCATCAATAATTCAAAAGCTGCCTTACTTTCTTCAAAAGAGAGATCTTCTTTATTCTTAATTTTATCTATGAATTGTTTCATTGATTTTAAATTCTAATAAAATTTTTTAAAATTTTAATACCTAATTTAGTTTTAATACTTTCAGGGTGAAATTGCACTCCATGAACATTATATTTTCTATGTTGAACACCCATAATTAAACCATCTTTACTCTCAGCTGTGATTTCAAGGTGTTTTGATAGTGATTTTTTATCAATAATTAAGCTGTGATAGCGTGTTGCTTCAAATGATTTTGGAAGATTTTTTAAAATTCCTAGTTTTTTTGAGATTATTTTACTTGTTTTACCATGCATTAGTCTTTTAGCTTGAACAATTTTAGAACCAAATACTTGTCCTATTATTTGATGCCCAAGACAAACTCCAAGTATTGGGATTTTTTTATATAAAGATTTTACTATCTTTAAACAATTACCTGATTGATTAGGATTACCTGGACCTGGTGAGATTACAATTTTATTATATTTTTTTTTTAATATTTGATTAGATGTAATCTGATCATTTCTTATAACATCTACCCTCACTTTCAATGATGATAAGTAATGATAAAGATTGAAAGTAAAACTATCGTAATTATCTATAAGAATTATTTTTTTCATTTTAAAGCATTAATCAAAGCTTTCGCTTTATTTACAGTTTCTTCATACTCTTTTAAAGGTTTGCTATCAGCAACAATTCCAGCACCAGCTTGAAC
Source organism: uncultured Pelagibacteraceae bacterium (assembly GCA_902531765.1). Lineage (GTDB taxonomy): Bacteria > Pseudomonadota > Alphaproteobacteria > Pelagibacterales > Pelagibacteraceae > Pelagibacter. The sequence goes on from CACAFC010000001.1 coordinate 82,521, forward strand.
ATAGAATTTATTTTTTTTAGCTACAGCTGTTCTTAAAGCTATACAAGTATCAAATTCACCATTTGCTGAAAAATAACCAATACCACCAGCGTAAACTTTTCTCTTAGTTGTTTCTAATTCATCAATTATTTCCATAGCTCTAATTTTTGGTGCGCCAGAAACAGTTCCCGCAGGAAAACCAGCTAGAAGTGATTTAAATTTTGAAAACTTCTTATCATATTCACCGATGACATTAGATACTATGTGCATTACATGAGAATATTTCTCAATAATAAAGCTTTCAGTTACTTTTACAGTATTAATTTTTGAAACTTTGCCAGCATCATTTCTGCCTAAATCCAATAACATTAAATGCTCTGAAAGCTCCTTTTTATCTTGAAGAAGATCTTTTTCATAAAAACGATCCTCACCCAATGTTTTACCTCTAGGTCTTGTTCCAGCGATTGGTCTTACAGTGATTTTGTTATCTCTTAGTCTCACCAGTATTTCTGGGCTAGCACCAATAATTTGAAAATCATTGAAATTGAAAAAAAACATAAAAGGTGAAGGGTTAGTTACTCTAAGTTTTTTATAAATATCAATTGGTTTTTTTGTTAGCTTAGCTTCAAATCTTTGACTTAAAACTACCTGAAATATATCTCCTAATTTAATATATTCTTTTGCTTTATTGACCATTTGCAAAAATCTATTTTTAGAAGTGTTTGATTTAACTTTAATATTTCTTGATTTAAGCTCAGTTCTATAATGTAAATTCTTAATTGATGATTGAATAATCAATCTAAAAAGATCTGATCTTACCTCATCATATTTTTTTTGATAATCTATAATTTTTTCATCTTTATAGATATTTCTTATATAGAAAATTTCTTTTTTTAAATTATCATGAATTATAAGTATTCTTGGTCTTAGAAGTCTTACATCAGGTATACTAAGATCATCCTTACAATTGTTCGGAATTTTCTCAATATATCTTATAGAGTCATAAGAAAAATATCCCGAAATTAAAGAACAAATTTTTGGTAAACTTTTAGGTGTTTCAAATTTAAATTCTTCAATAATTTTTTCGATTAAATTTTCTGGTTTATCTTTAAGTTTGACTTTTTTTTTATTTTTAATCAAATAAGAATTATTATTCTTAAATTCCCATATCTTATCAGGATTTTTTCCAAATATAGTGTATCTTCCTTTGATTTTACCTTTTTCTACTGACTCAAATATAAAGCTATTTTTTTCACTTAAAAAATTATCTATTAAATTTGAAATCTCTTCATCACCTTTGATTTTTTTTGAAGTATATATAATCTGATTTTTATTGCTTCTATGTCGAAACTTAAAATCTTTGAAGCTTCGATTTATGTTCATTGAAAGAAATTCTTAACTCGTTCTATTGTTTTTTGGTTTAAAGTAACATTATATCTACTATTAAGATATAGATCATAAGACTTTAACATATTATTTTTTAAATTCGAATTTTGTTTATTTGTATAATCTATAATTTCATTGTTATTATCAATTAGTTCAACTTGGTAATCTTTGACTTTAGCCAAGTAAATGTTTTCTTTTTCATCATTTATTAAAGTGAATGAATTAATTGGTAAAGAATATAAAATTTTGACTGCGTTAATATCAAATTTTTTGTTGTCTCTTATTGAATTTAATTTTGCTGTTTTGATATTTTGTTGGCCCATTTGTATAAATTCGTTATCATTAAATTCATTATTCTTAATTTTTTCTATTAAATTAGTATTGTAATCAAATTTATTCTTCTGAAAAATTAAATCTAAAATATCTTCTTTAGTTTGACCGTTTGTTATATCGGGCTCTCTACTTTCATTTTTTTGAATTTTGTATAAAACATAATCATCACCTAATTCAAAAATATCAAAATCAGTTCCTTTTAATTCAAAAATTTTTTTTTCAACTTCATTTTTATCAGATGAAAATAAAAAATCTTTAACTTTTGTGGATTTAAGATTAAGATTTGAAACAATTGAGTTGAATGGAACTTCGTTAGAAATATCAATCTCAATTTGGTCAATTTTATCAAAAAAAGATTGATTAAATTCATCTACACCTATTAAATTTTTTGGATTAATTATTGAGTATTCAAAATCAAGATAATCAACTTTTAAATTCTCTTTATTTTCCTCTAGGAATTTTTTTAAATCATTATCAGTAAAATCACCTTTTTTTTTATAGAATTTATCCAAGTTAATGAAATCTATTTCTAATTTTTTATTTTCCTCTTCATAAAGCTTTTTTACTAAAAACTTTGGTGAAACAGTTCCGGCACCTACAAAACTGAACAAGTTTTTTTGTAATTCACGATTTTTAAGACGTAATTCAAACTGCGGTGCTGATTGATTATTTTCAAGTAAAAACTTTTCATATTTAAGTCTTTGAAAATTTCCTTGATCATCTAGAAAATTTTTATTTTTTTTAATCATTTTAAGTAGTGTTTCTTTTGAAATAATCAAATCATATTCCCTAATTTCTAGATCTAAAATTTTTGTCGAAACCAATCCAGACAATAATTCCTCAATAATATTATTATTTAAATTTTCTCTTATTGTCTCCTGAGGAATTCCAGAATTATTCAAGTAATCAATAAATTCTTCCGTAGAAACTTTAGACTCATTTATTTCAACAATTGAGTTTGTATTTCCACTACTGAACATACTTCCCATACCCCAAAAAACAAAAGGAATGATCATTATGAAAACTAATATCCCAGCAAACTTTGTTTTGGCAAAATTTCTAAAACTACCTATCATTACTATATAAATTTATTGATCTATAAAAAGCAAACCTATAGATTAAATTTCAGTAGATGACAAATAAATATATGTATTTTATCGCAAATTGGAAAATGTTCGGTGGATTAAGTACATTAAATTCACTTACTAAAGTAATTAAATTTTTGAAAATTTTTAAAAAGTCAAAAAATACTAAAATAATTTATTGCCCACCAAATATATTAATTCACCCAATGTTTAAGAGGGTCATGAATTCCAAAATTCAAGTTGGTGCTCAAAATTGTCATGAAAGTCTTACATATGGTGCTTCAACGGGTTCTATAAATTCTATGATGTTAAAGAATGTTGGAGCCAAATATGTTATTCTGGGTCATTCAGAAAATCGTGAGTCTGGTGAGACAGATAAATTAATTAATACTAAGATTAAAGCAGCAACTAAATCAGGTTTAAAAGTTATTTTTTGTATCGGTGAAACTTTAGGTCAAAAAAGAAAAAAAATTACCAACAAAATTTTATTAAAGCAAATTACATTAGGTCTGCAAAAAGTTAAGAGAAGAAAAAATATTGTTATTGCTTATGAGCCTGTGTGGTCAATTGGGACAGGTGTTATACCTAAATCAGATGACTTATTTAGAACTATTAATTTTATTAAAAAGAAAGTTAAAAATATCAAAGTTTTATATGGTGGTTCGGTAAATCCAAAAAATATAAATGAATTAAAATTAATAAAAAATATTGATGGATTTCTAATAGGAGGAGCTTCACTAGATCCCAAAAAATTTATTGATATAATCAAAAAAACATATAATTAACCCTCATGGAAAACATATTGTTAGTTTTAAATATCATTCTAGCTTTAGTTTTAGTTTTGTTAGTTTTAATGCAAAAATCTGAAGGTGGAGCTCTTGGAATCGGAGTTTCTCAGGAAAACATGATGTTTTCAAAGTCAGCAGGAAATTTCATGACAAAAGCAACCGGTGTTGTTGCAACTCTGTTTATCATATGCAGTTTAGCTTTAACGATCGTATCTAGAGGTGATTTAACACCTTCTAGCTCAGTTTTAGATCAAGTTGAAGAAGATACACCAACGATCCCAGAAAATAATAATTAATACTTTTCATTTACTTTTTTATTAGCTATAAGATACTTCCATGGCGCGATATATATTTGTCACTGGCGGCGTGGTCTCCTCATTAGGAAAAGGTCTTTCATCTGCATCACTAGCCTATTTGCTAAAATCTCAGGGATACAAGGTTAGATTAAGAAAAATGGATCCATATTTAAATGTAGATCCTGGAACAATGAGCCCATTTCAACATGGTGAAGTTTTTGTTACTGATGATGGAGCTGAAACTGATTTAGATTTAGGTCATTATGAAAGATTTACAAACATATCATCTAAACAATCAGACAATATTACAACTGGTCGTATTTATAGTGATGTTATTAAAAAAGAAAGAAAGGGAGGGTATCTTGGAAAAACAGTTCAGGTTATACCCCATATTACAAATCGAATAAAAGAATTTATAAAAAAAGATATTACAAATGAGGATTTTGTAATATGTGAAATTGGTGGAACAGTTGGAGACATTGAAAGTTTGCCATTTGTGGAAGCTATAAGACAATTTTCAAATGAACATGGAAAATCAAAAACTTTATTTATTCACTTAACATTTGTACCATTTTTAAAATCATCAGATGAAATCAAAACCAAACCAACTCAGCATTCAGTCAAAGAATTAAGAAGCATAGGTATACAACCTGATATTATTATCTGTAGATCTCAACAATCTATACCATTAGACCAAAGAAAAAAAATATCATTATTTTGCAATGTCCCAATTGATAATGTTATTGAAACAGTAGATGTGAGAACTATATATGAAGCACCGATTAGTTTTTTTAAACAAAAACTGGATAAACAAGTTCTAAAATTCTTTAAACTTAAACCAAAAAAAAGACCTAACCTAAATCCATGGAAAAAAATAACTAAAATTGTATTGAATACAAAAAAACCGGTTAACATTGCAATAATTGGAAAATATGTAAATTTAAAGGATGCTTATAAATCTTTAGATGAAGCCCTGGTTCATGGAGGAATTGCAAATAACGTAAAAGTAAATCTAGTTAGAATTGAGTCTGATAACTTAAAAAATAATGAAATCAAAACAAAATTAAAAAATGTATCTGGATTATTGATACCAGGTGGTTTTGGTAAGCGAGGAACTGAAGGAAAAATTTCTGCAATTAGATTTGCTAGAGAAAATAAGATACCTTTCCTTGGTATTTGCTTCGGAATGCAAATGGCTATTGTTGAATTTGCTCGAAATAAATTAAAGATTAAAAAAGCAGGATCAACTGAATTGGATAGAAAATGTTATCCAGTCATTGGTCTAATCAACGAATGGGATAAAGATGGAAAAATAATAAAAGGAACAGATAAAGATTTAGGTGGAACAATGAGATTAGGCTTATACGAAGCTAAATTAAGAAATAATTCTGCCATAAATAGAATTTATAAATCTAGTTCTATTAAAGAAAGACATAGGCACAGATATGAAGTTAACAATAAACTTAAAAATCAATTTGAAAATAAAGGATTAATTTTTTCAGGAATGTCACCAGATAATAAATTACCAGAAATAATTGAGCTTCAAAATCATCCATGGTTTATAGGAGTTCAATTTCATCCTGAATTTAAATCTAGACCTTTATCTCCTCATCCTTTATTCTCTTCATTTATCAAAGCATCAAAAAATTATAAATGAGTAGTATTAAAGTAAATTGTAATAAAATAGAAATCTCAAACGACAGTAAAATATGCATTATTGCGGGTCCTTGTCAGCTTGAAACTGAACAACATGCAATGGATATGGCTGGTAAAATACAAGATATCACTAAGAAATTTGGTGTTGGATTTATTTATAAAACATCATTTGATAAAGCTAATAGAACCAGTCTTAAAGGTAAAAGAGGAGCAGGCTTAGATGCTTCGCTTCCAGTTTTTGATAAAATTAAGAAAGAATTAAATATACCAATTTTAACTGATATCCATAATATTGAACAATGCTCAATTGTTGCAAGTCATGTAGATGTTTTACAAATACCAGCATTTTTATGTCGTCAAACAGATTTATTAGTAGCTGCTGCTAAAACAAATAAAGTCATTAATGTAAAAAAAGGTCAATTTTTGGCGCCTTGGGATATGGTTAATGTTACAAAAAAAATTTCAGACTCTGGAAATAAAAACATTTTAGTCACTGAAAGAGGTGCTAGTTTTGGTTACAATACTTTAGTGTCAGATATGAGAGCATTACCCATAATGGCAAAAAATGGTTACCCAGTTATATTTGATGCTACTCACTCTGTTCAACAACCAGGTGGTCTTGGTGAAAAAAGTGGTGGACAAAGAGAGTTTGTAGAACATTTAGCAAGAGCAGCAGTTGCAGTGGGTGTTGCAGGAGTTTTTATTGAAACTCATCAAGATCCTGATAATGCCCCTTCCGATGGTCCAAATATGATTCCGTTAAATAAATTAGAAAGTCTATTAGAACAATTAACTGAAATAGATAATTTGATTAAAAAATAAAAATAAGTGAGTAAAATTTCAAAAGTAAAAGCCCGACAAGTTTTCGATAGTAGAGGTAATCCGACAATAGAAGCTGAGGTTTTTGTCAAAAACCAAAGTGCAATTGCAATTTGCCCCTCAGGTGCATCGACAGGAACTTATGAAGCTTTCGAAAAAAGAGATAAAAACAATAAAAGATACTTAGGAAAAAGTGTTCTGAATGCAATTAATTTAGTCAACACTAAAATCTCAAATAAACTTAAAGGTCAAAGTGTACATAATCAAGAGAGAATAGACTCTATAATGATTAATTTAGATGGAACTAGACAAAAAACAAAGTTAGGAGCTAATTCTATATTAGCTGTATCAATGGCAGCAAAAAAACTTTCAGCAAAAATTAACAAACAACCATTGTATAAAACTTTCCTAGTAAAAAATAATTATAAATTACCTTTTCCACTTATGAATATAATTAATGGTGGAGCACATGCTAATAATGGTTTGAGAATTCAAGAATTTATGATTAGACCAGATCGTGCAAAAAATTTTTCTGATGCGATGAGAATTTGTTTTTTGGTGATTAAAAATTTAAGTAAGATTATTGAGAATAAAGGATTATCTACATCTGTTGGAGATGAGGGCGGATTTGCACCAATGATTTACAATAATAATCAAGCGTTAGATTTAATTGTTTCAGCTATTAAGAAGTCAGGTTTTTTAAACGGTAAAGATGTTTCAATCTGTTTGGATGTAGCTGCAAATGAATTATATAAAAAAAATAAGTACTCTATTCATTCTAAAAGTTATATTTCTGTGGAAAAATCTATTCAAGAATATAAAAAAATGATTAATAAATATAAGATTAAATCAATCGAAGATCCTTTCGCAGAGAGTGATTGGATGTCATGGAGCAAGTTAATGAAATCCCTTCAAAAAGTGCAGATTGTCGGTGATGATCTTTATGTTACAAATCTTGAGCGACTTAAGAAGGGTTTTTTAAATTTATCATCAAATGCAATTTTAATTAAACTTAATCAAATCGGCACTGTTTCAGAGACTTTAGATGTAATTAGATTTGCTCAAACTATAGGATTTAAAACAATCATTTCGCATAGATCTGGTGATAGTGAAGATACATTTATTGCTGACCTAGCAGTGGGTACTAATTCTAACCAAATTAAAACAGGATCTTTAGCTAGATCAGAAAGAGTTGCTAAATATAACCAATTATTACGTATAGAAGAAGAACTTGGAAAAAAAGCTAGAATGAATAAGATTCATTAATGCTTCAAAGATTAAAAAAAAATTATTTCATACTTATATCAGTTTTTCTAATTATATATTTTTTCTTCAATCTTTTATCAGGTGAAAGAGGATTAATTTCCTACTATGAAAAAAAACAAATTTTAAATGATTTAAAAATTAAGGAATTATCATTAAAAAATCAAATAAATGACTTGGATTTTAAGAATTCATTATTAAGTGACAATCTAGATCTTGATTATATTGAAACTTTAATTAGAGAAAGATTCTTATTTGGAAAAAAAAATGAAAAAATCTATATTATAAAAAAAGATGACACAAAAAATTAAACCAAGACATCCTGAAAAAATAAAAAATCCAATTAATCCTATTAAGAAAAAACCTGAATGGATTAGATCTAAACTATATAATAGTAGAGAATTTTTTTTAACAAAATCAATTGTAAATAAAAATAATCTCGTAACAGTTTGTCAGGAAGCAAATTGTCCAAATATAACCGAGTGTTGGAGCAAAAGACATGCAACCTTTATGATAATGGGTAATACATGTACAAGAGCTTGTGCTTTTTGTGATGTAAAAACCGGTAAACCAGAAAAATTAGATAAGTTAGAACCAATCAAGATATCTCAAGCTGTTAAAAAATTAGATCTAAAACACGTTGTAATAACTTCAGTTGATAGAGATGATTTGGATGATGGTGGCTCAAATCATTTTTATGAAGTTATAAATCAAACAAGAAAAACTAATCCTAATACAACTATCGAAGTTTTGACGCCTGATTTTTTAAGAAAGGGTGATGCTTACAAGAAAGTACTAGAAGCTAATCCAGATGTTTTTAATCATAATATTGAAACTGTTCCCAGTCTTTATCTAAAAGTAAGACCTGGCTCAAGATATTTTGCATCTCTTGAACTTTTAAAAAATGCGAAAAAAATGAATAAGAAGGTTTTTACAAAATCAGGAATTATGGTTGGTTTAGGTGAGACCAGAGATGAAATTTTACAAGTAATGGATGATTTAAAATCTGCGGATGTAGATTTTTTAACAATTGGACAGTATTTACAACCATCAGTAAAACATTTTCCATTAGATAGATATTATAAACCTGAAGAGTTTAAAGAATTAGGTGATATTGCAAAAGCAAAAGGTTTTTTATTAGTCTCTTCATCTCCTTTAACAAGATCTTCATATCATGCAGATGAAGACTTCGCCAAACTTCAACAAAATAGATTAAAAAGTCATTAATGCCAAAAGCTTCAGTTAAGCGATTAATTGAATGTAAAAAAAAAGATCTAATTGATTTAGTTTTGGATATTGAAAAATATCCAGAATTTGTCCCATTCTGTTACGATGCAAGAATATGTGAAAATAAAAATGAAGGTGATTTAACAAAAATAATTGCAGATTTAACAATAGGTAAAGGACCATTTAAAGATACTTATAAAAGCGACGTGGTTTTTAATAGAAAGGAAGACTCAATATTTGTTAAGAATATAGAGGGGCCTCTGAATCATTTATCCAATAATTGGATTTTTGTAGATAAAGAGAATGGAATTACCGAAGTTTCTTTTGATATTGATTTTGAAATCAAAAATAAATTTTTAAATTCTTTAATGATAGTATCTTTTCAATTTGGATTAGAGAAAATAGCTGATGCATTTCAAAAAAGAGCAGAAAAGTTATTTAGCAGCTCTAAGAACTAGATTTAAGGCCTTTTTTACAGTAGCTTTTTGTATTAAGGATCTTTTTTTACTTTTAAATAAACACTTAATTATTTGGATTTTATTTCCCTTTTTAAGGCCAATATAAACTAAGCCCACAGGTTTTTTTTTGGTTCCACCTCTAGGTCCCGCTATACCAGTAATTGAAACATTGATATTGGTTTTTGAAATTCTAGATAAATTATTAACCATTGCATAACAACATTCGTAGCTCACAGCACCAAATCTCTTAATAATATTTTTATTAACTCTTAAAATCTTAATTTTTGCTTGATTAGAGTAGGTGATCAAACCTAAGCTAAATATTTTTGATGCACCACTTATTGAAGTTATAGCACTTGCTAATAATCCACCAGTGCATGATTCTACAACCGATATTTTAATTTTTTTTCTAATTAATAATTTGATTAATGATTTCATTACACAAAATAACTGCTTAAAACCATAAAACAAATTAAAGATAAAACAACATAAAATCCTGCAATTACATCATCCATAATTACACCAAAACTATTTTTGAAGTTTTTATCAAAAAAACTTACAGGAAATGGTTTTGCAATATCAAAAAATCTGAATAACACAAAACAAATACCGTAAAAAATTAAAGCTTCATTTGGTGATTTTTCTGTGCCATGTGAAATTTCATAAAGATAAATCGGAATCGATTGACCAATAAACTCATCAATAATTACTTCTTTGGGATCTTTATTTTCATTATCTTTAATATGATGTGCTACAGCTGAAAAAGATAAAATGAAAACAACTACTAAAAATATTAATACTATGTTTGAAGGTAAATTGAATATGTGAAAAAAAATGTAAAGAATAATTACTGTGGCTAAAGATCCAAAAGTACCTGGAATTTTTGGAACTTTACCCAAACCAAACATTGTAACGAACAAAGTATTAATAGTTTTAATCATATTTTGTTATTGAAATAATTACTTCACACGCAATAGCTTTTTCTTTTCCAATCAAACCAAGTTTTTCAACTGTTTTACCTTTTAAATTTATTAAATCTTTTTTCAACATCATCATTTTGGATATAGAGTTAATGATATAATCTCTGTATTTTGATACCTTAGGTTGTTCACAAATCAAATTTATATCTAAATTATTTATAAAAAAATTTGATTTATAAAGACTTTCAATGACTGGTTTTAATATTTTTGGAGATCTAATATCTTTATATTTTTTTGTGTTAGGAAAAAAGAATCCAATATCTTTATTTCTCATTGCACCTAAAATGGCATCTATGATTGAATGTAAGATAACGTCTCCATCTGAGTGTCCTTTCAATCCTGAGTGAAAAGGTATCTTAGCACCACCTAAATAAAGCTTTTTGTTTTTAACTAATCTATGAATGTCAAAACCAATTCCAAAAAAAGTTTTATTTAATTTTACATCACTTTTAAAAGTGATCTTATTATTAGTATTTTCTCCTTTTATTAATTTTATTTTTCTATTTTTATTGATAAATAAAGTCGCCTCATCTGTAATTTTATTTTTTTCATTAATTGCAAGTTCGTATAATTTTTTAAATTTAAATGCTTGTGGTGTTTGAGTTAGATAAGTGTTTTCTCTATTAAGATTATATAATTCATTTTTTACTTTATATTTTATTGTATCTTTAGAATTTATATATGGAATTACAGCTATATTTTTTTTTAAATGATTTAATAGTTGTTTTAACAATTTTATAGTAAAATCTGGTCTCGCAGCATCATGAATAAGAACGTTATTAGGTTTATACTTTTTAAGATATTTTAAAGCTATTAAAGATGAGTCAGATCTTTCTTTACCACCCCTTATTATTTTGACTGAGTTATGAATTTTTTTTTTTTTAAGATGTTTAATGTTGTTAGTTACAACTAAAATTTTTTTAAATAGCCTAGAATTAACTGATTTTTCAATAGAGTGATCAATAATTTCTTTATTTTTATAATTGTAGAATTGCTTAGGTATTTTTTTATGAAATCTCTTACTTTTTCCAGCAGCTAATATTACAAAATAGTTGTTCATTCCTTTAAATACTATAATTCTTAAATATGGTTGAATTTTTGAAAAAAAATATTTTCATAATTTTCCTATCTAGTATTACACTATTTTTAGGATTTTTAACTTTTTTAACATTTATAGACAGAAGTTTTATTGAATTAAATCAAAATAATTTACAATATTTATTGCTTGTAAATATTTTATTACTTTTATCATTATTCGCATTCATTTTCTTTGAGGTTAAAAAATCTATTCGAAATGATATTGATAAAGATGGTTTAAAATCGAATAAAAAATATATTACTTATTTTTCACTTTTCACATTAATACCTTCAATATTAATTTCAATTTTTTCACTTTTTTTATTTTCCTTTGCACTTGAAAAATATTTCGATAAAAAAGTAACAACTGTCGTAAATAATTCCTATGAACTTGCCAAAAGTTATGTTGAGGAGGTAAGAAATAAGATTGAATCTGATATTATATTAATTGCCTTTGACACAAACAAAAGTTCTAAATTTTTAAATGACAATAAAAATGAATATATAAGGTTTTTAAAAACTCAAAGATTGATTAGAGATATTGATGAAATACATATCATTGATCAAAATAAAAAATTACTATTTACCAATTTAGATGATCGTACAAAATATATTCCTCCAATAGATAAAACACTAAAACTTGTATTAGATGATGATAGACCTCTTAAAATAATAAATGCTCCTGAAAACATCTCAGCCGCTATAATGAGACTTCAAGCTTTTGATAACAGATTTTTATATATTGTAAAATATCTTGATAAAGATATATCAAAATATTTAAATGAGTCTCAGGAGGCGATTAATTTTTATTATACTGTTGAGGAAAGAAGTACAGGTATAAAAATTTCTTTTGCAATAATATACATAATTATAGTTACTCTTTTACTTTTCATATCAATTACTATTGCTATTAGATTTTCTTCAAGATTTTTTAGGTCTATAAATAATCTAATTTCTGCATCTACCGCAATAGGAGAAGGTGATTTAACTACAAAAGTTCCTGAGATAAAAACAGATAAAGATTTGGAAATTTTAAATAAAAATTTTAATTCAATGATTGTTAGATTAAAAAATCAGCAAGATAAATTGATTATTAATGAAAGATATGAAGCATGGGGTAATCTTGCAAGAAAATTAGCTCATGAAATAAAGAATCCTCTTACTCCAATTCAATTATCAATCGATAGAATAAAAGAAAAATATATTCAACAAGTTGATAAAAATGAAAAAGATAATTTTGAGGAAAATTTGAAAATTATAAATAATCAGATTAAACAAATAGGTAATTTGGTTAATGAATTTTCTGATTTTGCCAGAATGCCTAAGCCAGTTTTAAAAAAAAATGATTTAATTAAGATAATTCATGAAAATATCAAATTATTATCTGAAATTGACCATTCGATTAAAATTAATTTAGATAATAAGAGTCCTTCAATCTTGTTAGAGTGTGATAAAGAACAAATTAGTAGAGTAATATTTAATTTGATTAAAAACTCTGTTGAAAGTATCCAGCAAAAAGCTGAAAACACCAGTAATTTCGATAAAATTATTACTATTGAAATTTTTGAGAGAAATAACCAAATCTATATTATAATTAAAGACAGTGGGTTAGGTTTTGAAAATATTAAAAATAATATTAAAGATATTTTAAACCCTTACTTTACTACAAAAAAAAATGGTACAGGATTAGGTCTTTCGATAGTAAATAAAATTATTAATGATCATAATGGTGAAATAAATTTTGTTTCGATTCCAAATGGAGCAAAAATAGAAATTATATTTAATTAAATGAGTGTAGAAATATTAATTGTTGATGATAATTCAGATATAAGAAATATCTTGAACGATCTTATTGAAGACGCAGGCTATAAAACGCGATTAGCTGCAAATTATAATCAGGCTTTAAATGAAATTGACAAAAAAATGCCAGATGTTGCTATACTTGATGTTAAGTTAGATAAAGGTGATAATGATGGTATACAACTTCTAACGCATATAAAATCAAAAAATAATGATGTGCCTGTAATTATGATTTCAGGACACGCAAATATAGAGATGGCGGTTAACTCATTAAAGCATGGGGCATTTGAATTTGTTGAAAAACCTTTTGATAAAGCAAGATTATTAAATTTTATAAGTAGAGCTGTTGAAAATTTAAATTTGAAAACACAGAACAAAGAATACGAAAATAAACTTTTTTCTTCTTATGAATTAATCGGTGACAGTAAAAATATTATAAATATAAAGGACCAAATTGAAAAAATTTCCATCACTGAAAGTAGGATCTTTATTAATGGTCCTTCAGGTTCTGGAAAGGAACTGATTGCACGAAAAATACACAAAAACTCAAAAAGAAAAAACAAACCCTTTGTAATAATTAATGGTGCTTTACTAGATAATGATAAATATGACTTAGAGTTATTCGGGGAAGAAAAAAATGATGGATCTATATCTTACGGTGCATTAGAGAAAGCAAATAAAGGAACACTTCTAGTAGATCAGGTTTCAGAAATACCACTAGCAATACAATCAAAAATTTTGAGAGTTTTAACAGATCAAAAATTTAAAAGAGTAAACGGTAATAATGATATAAATGTTGATGTAAGACTAATTTGTTCATCTAGTAAAGATCTTAAACAAGAGGTAGAATTAGGTAATTTCAGAGAAGATTTATTTCACAGATTAAATGTATTTGAAATTAATATTAAACCATTAAGTGAGAGAATTTCAGATATACCATTACTTATAAAGTATTTCTCAAATAAAATTTCTGAAAGTTATAATATCAAAAATTTAGAAATTGATGAAAATAATAGTTATATTTTGAATCATGATTGGCATGGAAATGTAAGAGAATTAAGAAATTTAATTGAGAGAATTGCAATATTACAACCTAATACTCAAGAAAAAGTTTCGAATATTATTAAAGAGTCTTTAAAATCTGGAGTAAATACCAGCAGATTTAATGAAAATAGTTTGTCTGTGCCTTTAAAAGAGGCTAGAGAAAAGTTTGAAAAAGAGTATTTAAGTCTTCAGCTTAAAAAGTTTAATGGAAATATATCTAAAACGGCCACTTTTGTTGGTATGGAAAGAAGCGCTCTACATAGAAAATTGAAGGGTCTAGGGATAAAAGAATTTAATTAAAATGAATATTATTATTTGTGGTGCTGGAAGAGTAGGTTTCACTATTGCTAAATTACTTAGTGAACAGGGTCACTCTATTACTGTTATTGATCAATCAAGTGAGGATATACAAAAAATTAATGACTCACTTGATGTAAAAGCAATTGTTGGTAAAGCAACTTATCCTTCAATACTTGAAAAAGCAAATGCAGCTGAAACTGATATGATAATTGCAGTTACTAGAAATGATGAAATTAATATGCTAATTTGTCAAATAGCATACTCTATTTTTAATATTCCAAAAAAAATTGCTAGAATTAGATCTCAGGATTATTTAAATCCAAAGTTTACTAGGGTTTATAATAAAGAAAACTTACCGATTGATGTAATAATTTCACCAGAAATTGAAATTGCAAGATCAATACAAAGAAAATTAGAAGCACCAGGCGCTCTAGATAGCGTCCCATTTGCTGAAAAACAAATCAGACTTTTAGAGATACTAATTAAAGATAATTGTAAATTAATAGGTTTAAAGTTAAATGAATTAACAAATAAATTTCCAAATTTGGATGCAAACATAATTGCAATTATTAGAGAGGATAAATCTTTTATTCCAAAAAAAACAGATCAAATAAAAGAAAATGATAAAATTTATGTGATAATAAATTCATCTCAAATGGCAGAAACTTTAGAGGCCTTTGGTCATACTGAAAAAATATCTAAAAAAATTTTGATAATTGGCGGAGGTAATATTGGTTATAATCTTGCTAAAAATATTGAGGAAACATTAGAGGGTGTGAGAGTAAAAATTGTAGAAAAAGATAAATTACGATCAGAGTACCTTGCTAATGAACTGAATAATACGATTGTGATTAATGGTAATGGATTAGATGAGGAAGTTTTATCAGAGGCAAATCTTGATGAAGCAGAAACAGTTCTAGCACTTACCAATGATGATGAAGATAATTTGATGGTGAGTGTTCTTATTGAAAAATTTGCTAAAGATCAAAAAGATATTGAAGATAAAAGAACAATGGCTCTTATCAACAAACCAAACTATTCTCTTTTACAGTCTTCATTAAAAATTGATGATTTAATTGATCCAAGAATGAATACAGTTTCAAGTATTTTAAAACATATTCATAAAGGGACAATTGAAAATGCTTATACAATTTCAAATGGTGAGTATGAGGTAATTGAGGCAGAGATAATTGAGTCTTCAGAATTGATTAATAAAGAATTAAAGAATTCAAATTTGCCAGAAGAAATAAGAATCGGAGCTATTTTAAGAAACAAGAAGGTAATTATTCCAAAGTCAGATTTTGTTTTTAAAAAGGATGATCAAATTGTTTTAATTGTGAAAAAAGATGCAATTGGGGTTGTAGAAAATCTTTTTAGACTTAGCTCTGTTTAATTGAATGTTTAAATTACAGATTAAATATTTAAGCTTTTTTTTTGGTATTGTTTCAATATTTTCTTTTTTTAATATTCTTTATTCCTACTATTTTAATCTATATTTAAATTTAGATACTTATTATTTTACTTTAATAGCATCATCTATTTTATTTATAACTTTTTTTAAATTTGGAAAATATGATATCAAATCTAATATTTTTCAGAGAATATTAACCATTTTTTTAGGTTATATATTAATACCTTTAGTTTTATCAATTCCATTTTATTTCAGTATTTACAATTTAACTTTTTCAAATTCTTTTTTTGAGGCAATATCAGGATTTACATCTACCGGTTTTACAGTTTTTGAAAATATAAAACTTATTGATCAAAGTCTAATTATCTGGAGATCATCTACTCAATGGATAGGAGGTCTTTATTTTTTATTTTCTATAATCTATTTAATAGATATTTATGATGACAGTTTTAAAAAAACTTTAACAAATTTTATATCATTTAATAGTTCAGAAATTTTGAAACAAGCAGCTAAAATTTTTATTTTATATTCATCATTGACGATATTAATATTTATAGTTTTAAATATTTTTTCTATAAGAACTTTTGACTCATTAAATTTATCTTTAACAATAATTTCATCAGGTGGTTTTTTACCTGTGAACGAATTATCAACTATAATCAAAGAAAATGCTCAAATAATTATATTTTCATTGTTGATGCTTTTTTCATTTTTTAGTCTTTTTTTCTCATACAATCTAATTTTTTTAAGAAAAAAAAATATTAATTTTTTTTATGAAGATCTACACTTATTTGTTTATTTATTAATTGTAACTACTATTTTTTTTCTTTTTTTTAGTTTCAATAATGATTTTCTTATAAATCTTTTTGCAATAATTAGCAGTATGACTAATATTGGTTTTTCATTAAGTTCTGGCCAAGAAAATTTGAACTTTATATTTCTAATATTGGTAATTATCGGTGGATCTTTTTTTTCAACAAGTTCTGGTTTAAGATTTATAAAGATTTATTCATTGTTTAAGTTTTCTATAAATCAAATTTTATCTTTTAGTAGACCTAAAAATGTTTTTATGAATAGGTTAATTTTCACAAAAATTAATTTTAATCTCGATGAAATAAATAAATATTTTCTTACAATAATAATATTTATTTTATCTTTATTTATATTAACTTCATTACTAAGCATAAGTGGAATAACATTTGTTAACTCTTTCAAGTTAGCAATTTTAACTTTAATGAATACTGTCAACTCCTCAATCTATGGTTTAAAAGAATTTGATTTTTATAATCTTCAATTATTTAGTAAATATTGTCTTATTTTCTTCATGATTGTAGGTAGGATTGAGTTATTAACAATTTTACTTCTAATAAAAAAATTCCTTTTTAAAAATTAACTTATTATTGTATATGTAAGATTAATTTTGATGCGCCCTTAGCTCAGCTGGATAGAGCATCGGTTTTCTAAACCGAGGGTCGGAGGTTCGAATCCTCCAGGGCGCGCCAGACATCATTTTTTCGCTGATATATTTATATAATTATTATCTTGACTTGAATTTCATAGGGTCAAAATATCTAATAAATTCCTCTTGAAGAGTATTTTTGAACATGCTTAAATTGTTAATATTCAAAAGTAATTTTGAATTATTTGTTAACAAATAAATAAACAATAGGAAGAAATATGTTTAAATACTTAAAACAATTAACTTCTTTAGTTGCTATGGTAGCTGTGTTGTTCACTTTTACAACAGAGTCTATGGCTGCTAAAAAATCAAAAACACTTAAAAACACTCAAAAAAAGGGTTTTGTAAGATGTGGAGTATCTCAAGGTCTTCCAGGATTTTCTAATGCTGATGCTGCAGGAAATTGGACTGGTGTTGACGTTGATGTATGTAGAGCGGTAGCTGCTGCAGTGTTAGGTGATGCAAACAAAGTTAAGTTTACACCACTAAGTGCTAAAGAAAGATTTACAGCTTTAACTTCTGGTGAGATTGATATCTTATCAAGAAACACAACTTGGACTCTTTCTAGAGATGCTGATATCGGACTTACTTTCGTAGGTGTGAACTTTTACGATGGACAAGGTTTCATGGTAAGAAAAAGTTCAGGTATTACTTCAGTAGACCAATTCAAAAATGGTATCTCAGCTTGTACAAACATTGGTACAACAACTGAGTTAAATATGAGAGACTTCTTTAATTCAAGAGGGATCAAATATGAGCCGGTTGCGTTTGAAAAAGCTGATGAAGTTGTAGCTGCTTATGATGCTGGTAGATGTGATACATACACTACTGATAAATCTGGTTTAGCTGCTCAAAGAACTAAAATGAAAAACCCTGATGAACACATTGTTCTACCAGAGACTATTTCTAAAGAACCTTTAGGACCAGTTGTTAGACAAGGTGACTCAGTATGGGAAGATATCGTAAGATGGTCTTTGAACACTATGATCGAAGCAGAAGAGTACGGTATTACCTCAGCTAATGCAGACTCAATGAAAACTTCAGACAACCCGCAAATCAAAAGACTTGTTGGTGCTGAAGGTGAAATGGGTGCAGCATTCGGTTTAGATAATGAGTGGAACTTAAGAATTATCAAACAAGTTGGAAACTATGGTGAAAGTTATAAGAGAAATATAGCTGACACTGGTATTTTACCAGACAGAGGTCCAAATGAATTATGGACTAAAGGTGGTATTTTATACGTTCCACCATCAAGATAATTTAAGTTATAAATGAATTAAAAAGGGCTAGATTTTTCTAGCCCTTTTTTTTATAAACTCATATATTATCCCAATTGTGAATTTTAAACTCAAAGATATAGTTCCACAATTAATTACAGTATTAGCTGTAGTCTTAGTATTTGGTTTTTTTACATATAATGCCCAGGTTAATATGGAAAACAGGGGTATTGATTTCGGTTATGGCTTCTTATCTCAAGAGTCGTCGTTTGATGTTCAATTTTCTTTAATTGAATATGACGGATCTCATTCTTATTTTAGAGCTTACTTAGTTGGTTTATTAAATACTATCTTAGTATCTGTTATTGGAATTATTTTCGCAACAATACTTGGTGTGATAGTTGGGATTGCACGATTGTCTCCTAATTATTTGATCAATCAGTTTGCAGCTTTTTATGTTGAATTTTTTAGAAATATTCCATTACTTTTACAAATATTTTTTTGGTACTTTGCTGCATTAAGAGCTCTGCCACTCCCACAAGATGCTGAACCAATGTTTGGAGTAACATACCTAACAATAAAAGGTTTATTTGTTCCAGCTTTTATATGGCAAAATTTTAATATTTTCTTTTATTCGCTAGTAGCTGCAATTATAGCAATAATTGTAATTAAAACTCATGCAAAAAAAGTCCAAGAGACACAGGGTAAACAAATACCTGTTTTATTAATTTCTTTAGGTCTAATTTTAATTTTACCTTTATTGAGCTTTTTAATTGGTGGTGTAAGATTATCTTTTGAAGTTCCAGTTTTAAAACAATTGGCAACCACATCGTTTATTTATGAAGGTGGTGTAAGTTTACCACCAGAATTAATTGCTTTAACATTATCATTATCCTTATATACAGCAACATTCATAGCAGAATGTGTAAGAGCAGGTATCCAAGGTGTAGGTAAAGGTCAAAAAGAGGCTGCTGCTTCAATTGGTTTAACTCCAAATCAAGTATTGAAACTAGTAGTTATGCCACAAGCTTTAAGAATAATAATACCTCCAACTACTAATCAATATTTAAATCTAACTAAAAACTCTTCTCTAGCAGCAGCAATAGCTTATCCTGATTTGGTACTCGTTTTTGCAGGTACAGCATTAATGCAGACTGGTAAAGCAATCGAAATTGTATCAATTACCATGTTCACTTATTTAACTTTAAGCGTCTCAATTTCAATATTGATGAATTGGTATAATAAAAAAATAGCAATAACGGAAAAATAATGTCTAAAATTAATTTTTTAAAGCCTGATAAAGAAAACTTAAATACCTTTTTATATTTAGGCTCTTTCTTATTTCTTATTAGTGTTTTAGATGTTTCTTTAAATTCATTTTTCAGTTTAAATATCACAGGTTTTTTGCCTGGTTTTTTAAGTTTTTTATTACCACTCATATTAGGATTCGTTGGGCTTTATTTCATTAGAATAGAATTAAGTGGCAATAAAAAATTGGATTTATTGAACAAAAATATTAATACAAATAATTTTAACGCTGTTTTATCTTTGTTAATTATATTCATAATCATTAAATCGATACCACCTATATTAAGCTGGTTTTACATTGATGCTAGTTTCGCAGGGGACTCAAAGGATGTTTGTACAGGATCAGGGGCTTGTTGGACATATATCAAAGTTTGGATGAGAAGATTTATGTATGGAATGTATCCAAATGCAGAACAATGGAGAATTAATCTATCATTTATAGCTCTAGCTTTACTTGGTTCTGTTGGATATTTTACGACAGATAGATTTAAGAAATATTTAACTCTTTATTACGTAGTAATATATCCTTTTATTGCTTTTTTATTCATTTTTTTCTTTATTTCTGGGGGCCCAGTTTTTTTTGATTTTTCTTATGGAATAATTGCTGCAATCTTATCAATAATTCTTGGTTTTTTTATTCCAAACAGATTTAAATTTTATTACTTTTTAATTGTTCCTTTCACTTTGTATGTTTTATTAAAATATTTCATATTTTATGAGGAATTAATTGAATTAGGAAAATTAGATGGTTTAAATTGGGTAGAAACTGGAGCTTGGGGCGGTTTATCTTTAACTTTTATAATTTCTTTTTTCTGTTTAATATTCTGTTTTCCAATTGGTATGGCTTTTGCCCTTGGTAGAAGATCTGGATTTCCATTGATTAGGTACATTTCGGTAGGTTTCATAGAATTTTGGAGAGGTGTTCCTCTTATAACTGTTTTATTCATGTCTGCTGTAATGTTTCCAATGTTCTTACCTGAAGATTTTTTTATAGATAAATTAGTTCGAGCGATAATAGCAATTTCGCTATTTGAAGCTGCTTATGTTGCAGAGGTTATTAGAGGTGGATTACAAGCATTACCCAGAGGACAGTATGAAGCTGCAAAATCATTAGGAATGGGTTATTGGAAAATGCACATATTTGTAATTTTACCTCAAGCTTTAAAATTAGTCATCCCAGGAATTGCTAATACATTCCTTGCTTTAGTTAAAGATACACCATTAATATTTGTTGTGGGTTTGCTAGAAATAGTTGGAATGTTAAATTTAGCCAAAACTAATCCAGAATGGTTAGGTTTTGCTATGGAAGGTTATGTTTTTGCTGCAATAATTTTCTGGATTATTTGTTATGCTATGAGTAAATATAGTTATAATTTAGAACAAAAATATAAAACAGATAGATAGAAAAATATGTCAGATAGCATTATCCAAATAAATAACATGAACAAATGGTTTGGAGATTTTCAAGTTCTAAAAGGAATTAATTTAGAAGTAAAACCAAAACAAAAAATTGTTGTTTGTGGCCCTTCAGGATCTGGTAAGTCAACTTTAATTAGATGTATTAATAGACTAGAAGAACATCAAGAGGGTGAGATTGTAGTAGATGGAACTACATTAACTGAAGACACTAAGAACATTGAACAAATTAGAGCAGAAGTTGGTATGGTTTTTCAACAATTTAATTTGTTTCCACATTTGTCAATCTTAGATAATTGCACTTTAGCTCCGATTTGGGTTAAGAAAATGCCAAAAAAAGATGCAGAGGAATTAGCACTAAAACATTTAGAAAGAGTTCAAATATTAGATCAAGCTCAAAAATATCCAGGACAACTGTCTGGTGGTCAACAACAAAGAGTAGCTATTGCCCGTGCTTTATGTATGGAGCCAAAAATAATGCTGTTTGACGAACCCACATCAGCTTTAGACCCAGAAATGATTAAAGAAGTACTTGATGTGATGGTTAATCTTGCAAAACAAGGTATGACAATGATCGTTGTAACTCACGAAATGGGTTTTGCTAAAGAAGTTGCTGATCAAATGATATTTATGGATGAAGGAATGATAGTAGAAAAAGCGGATACTAAAGAATTTTTCGCCAATCCTAAGAGTGATAGAACCAAACTTTTCCTAAGCCAGATACTATAGATACCAGTAATTTCAAGGAATATTTATTAAATAAAAGCCTAAGTATTACTTGACATATTTTCTGCATAAGGGGTATTTCCAAAAAAATAAAAAAATAAAATTGTTGCAGTAAAGATTAAAAACTTGTTCAATCAATTTTTTAATAAAAATTAAGAGGGGTCTTAATGGAAGATAATTTTAATAAGCATTTAGGCAACAAGCTTAAGCTTAGAAGGTTAGCTTTAGGTTTAACACAAACAAAAGTAGCAAAAGCAATCAACGTCACATTTCAACAAATACAAAAATACGAAAAAGGCACTAACGGAGTTAGTTCGATAAGATTATTACAGTTATCAAATTATCTTAAAGTTCCAATAAACTATTTCTTTGAAGATTTTTCAGAATACTTAGTTAATTTAGAAAAATCTCAAGAGGGACATATGAATGTGAATTATAATTTCTTAGTTAAATTATATTCTGAACTTAATGCTGATCAAAAATTGAAATTTAGTAAATCGTTACAGGTTTCAAACAATATTTCAAAAGTTGGATAAAATTTGGCTCCTCGGGCAGGACTCGAACCTGCGACCAATTGATTAACAGTCAACTGCTCTACCAACTGAGCTACCGAGGAATGTAAAAAGCAAACTTACTTTTTTTTTTAATTAAAACAAGATTTTTTTTGGAGGCAACGCCCGGAATCGAACCGGGATACAAGGATTTGCAATCCTCTGCGTAACCATTCCGCCACGTTGCCTTGTGTTTTAGATGATAGCTACATCAGTTTTATATTAAATTTTTAAGATTAGTCTATCAAATAACGTTTTAATTTGATTATTGTTAATTTAGATTAATAAATTATAAACTAACTATATCCAAGATGAGTGATAAATATATACATTCCAATGTAGAACATAAGATCTATTCGTATTGGGAAAAAAACAAACTATTTAAACCTCAAAAAAACTCTAAAAAATTTTCAGTTGTAATTCCGCCACCAAATGTAACAGGAAGTTTACATATGGGACATGCTTTAAATAACTCGATACAAGACATGCTTGTTCGATATTACAGAATGAATAATTATGAAACTTTATGGCAACCAGGTACAGATCATGCTGGTATTGCAACCCAAGCACTTGTTGAGAGAAAACTTGAAAACGAAAATCAAAATAAAAATACATTAGGAAGAGAAAAGTTTATAGAAAAGGTTTGGGATTGGAAAAATCAATATGGAGATATAATTATCAATCAATTAAAAAAACTTGGCTGTTCATGTGATTGGTCCAGAAATGCATTTACCATGGATGAAAATTTATCAAAATCTGTAATTAAGGTGTTTGTCGAGTTACACAAAAAGAAATTGATATATAAAGCAGAAAAATTAGTCAATTGGGATACAGTATTAAAAACTGCAATTTCAGATTTAGAGGTAGATCAAAGAGAAATGAACTCTAAGATTTACTACATTAGATACCCAATAGATAAATCATCAGAGTATATCACTATAGCCACAACTAGGCCCGAAACTATGCTTGGGGATACAGCTATTGCAGTTAATCCAAAAGATAAAAGATACAAAAGTTTTGTCGGTAAAACAGTTACTATACCTATTGTAGGTAGAAAAATTAAAATAATTAAAGATAATTATGCAGACCCAGAACAAGGAACAGGAGCATTAAAAATTACCCCAGCGCATGATTTCAATGATTATGATGTAGGACAGAGAAATAAACTTGAAATAATAAATGTTTTTACTGAAGAGGGTAAAATTAATGAAAATGCACCGAAAGATTATGTAGGTTTAGATAGATTTGATGCTCGTAAAAAAATATTAAATGAACTTAAAGAAAAAGATTATTTTGTTAAAGAAGAAAATATAAAAAATAAAGTTCCTTATGGAGATAGATCTAATTCTGTTATCGAACCTTTTTTAACTGAGCAATGGTTTGTTGACGCAAAAAAATTAGCTATCAAAGCAAAAAAAATTGTTAAAACAAAAAAAACAAATTTTTTTCCAAATAACTGGTCGAAAACTTATTTTCAATGGATGAATAATATTGAGCCCTGGTGTGTTTCTAGACAGCTGTGGTGGGGTCATCAAATACCAGCATGGTATGGACCTGATAATAAAATATTTGTTGCTTTAAATGAAAAAGAAGCAAGCAAGCAAGCTAAGAAGCATTACAAAAAAGACGTAAAATTAGTTAGAGATCCTGATGTATTAGATACTTGGTTTTCTTCAGGTTTATGGCCGTTTGCAACTTTAGGATGGCCAGATAAAAAAGATTTCGTAAAGAAATTCTATCCAACCACAGTTTTAGTAACTGGTTTTGATATAATTTTTTTCTGGGTTGCAAGAATGATTATGTTTGGAATGGAATTTCTTAATAAAGAGCCTTTTAAAGATATCTATGTTCACGCTTTAGTAAGAGATGAAAAAGGACAAAAAATGTCTAAATCTAAAGGTAATGTAATTGATCCTTTAGACTTAATCGAAAAATATAGTGCAGATGCTTTAAGATTTACTTTGCTTTCAATGGCTTCACCTGGAACAGATGTAAAACTTTCTGAGGATAGAGTAAAAGGTTATAGAAATTTTTTAAATAAATTGTGGAATGCAAATAATTTTTTGATCACAAATAATTGTGATTTTAAAAAGACTGATAAAGTTCCCAAAACTACTTTAAATATCAATAAATGGATTTATTCTGAATTGATAAAAATAAAAGACAAAATCCAAAAGAATATAAAAGACTATCGATTTGATGAGGCAGCCAAAAATGCTTATCAATTTGCTTGGCATTCATATTGTGATTGGTATATCGAACTTTCAAAAACAATCTTATATTCAGATGATGAGAAGTCAAAAAGAGAGGTAAAAGAGGTATCAGCTTATGTTTTTAAACAAATACTTATTATGCTTCATCCATTTATCCCATTTGTTACTGAGGAAATATGGTTAAAAAATAAATTTGATAAATCGAATAAGAATTTTCTTATGTACAAAAACTGGCCATCGGGGAAAGTCAAAAAAGATAAATCTCAAAAAGATGTGGAGAAAATCATCAATATTATCTCAGAACTTAGATCGTTTAAAAATGAGTTAAATGTTAGACCAGGTTCTTTTGTAGATCTTTCCATGAACAAAATAGCTAAAAAAAATCGTTCTTTGATGGATAATAATGAAATAATCTTAAAAAAACTTGGTCGTATCAATAATTTTTTTGAAAAGGATCAAGATAGACCTTCTGCTACTCTTGTAATTTCGGGTGATATTTTTAAGATTTATTTTGATGAAAATGTTGATTTAAGTTTAATTAAAGAAAATTTACAAAAAAGACAAACAAAATATCAAGATGAATTAGATAAGATTTCACAACGATTATCAAACAAAGGATTTATCGATAGGGCACCAAAAAATATTGTTGAACAAGAAAAAACTAACTATAGTAACTTAAAAAATGATATCAAAAAAATATCTTTAACAATTGAGAGTTTATAATGCGGAAATTTAATAAGAAAAAGTTACCAAGTCGACATACATCTTTAGGACCCGACAGAGCTCCTCATAGAT
Organism: uncultured Pelagibacteraceae bacterium; assembly: GCA_902531765.1. GTDB lineage: Bacteria > Pseudomonadota > Alphaproteobacteria > Pelagibacterales > Pelagibacteraceae > Pelagibacter. The sequence goes on from CACAFC010000001.1 coordinate 108,108, forward strand.
CTTTTTATTATGCAATGGGTGAAACAGAAAAAGATGTTGCTAAACCTTTTGTTGGGGTTGTATCAACATGGAACGAGGCAGCTCCTTGTAATATTGCTTTAATGAGACAAGCTCAGTCTGTTAAAAAGGGTGTAAGAGCATCAGGTGGAACACCACGAGAGTTTTGTACAATTACCGTTACAGACGGTATTGCTATGGGTCATGAAGGAATGAAATCTTCATTAATATCAAGAGAAGTTATTGCTGACAGCGCTGAATTGACTGTAAGAGGTCATTGTTATGATGCATTAGTGGGTATTGCAGGTTGTGATAAGTCATTACCAGGTTTGATGATGTCGATGGTTAGATTAAACGTTCCAAGTGTATTTATTTATGGTGGCTCAATATTACCAGGAAAATACAAAGGCAAAGATGTGACTGTCGTAGATGTTTTTGAAGCAGTTGGAAAACATTCATCAGGACAAATGTCCGCAAAAGAATTAAGAAAATTAGAATTAGTTGCATGTCCAACAGCCGGAGCTTGTGGGGGACAATTTACTGCTAACACTATGGCATGTGTATCTGAAGCTATTGGTTTAGCACTACCTTATTCAGCTGGAACACCAGCGCCATACGAAGAACGAGATAAATATGCAAAAGCAAGTGGGCGAATGGTTATGGAATTATTAGCTAAAAAAATTAAACCCAGAGATATTGTTACAAGAAAAGCTTTAGAAAATGCTGCAACAATTGTTGCTGCAACAGGTGGATCAACAAATGCAGGTTTACATTTACCGGCAATAGCAAATGAAGCTGGTATTAAATTTGATTTAATGGATGTTGCAAAAATATTTAAAAGAACTCCATATCTTGCCGACTTAAAACCAGGTGGAAAATATGTTGCTAAAGATATGTGGTTAGCAGGTGGAGTACCAATGCTTTTAAAAACTCTTTATGAAGGTGGATATATACACGGTGATTGTATGACTGTTACAGGTAAAACAATGAAAGAAAATTTAAAGGGAATTAAATTTAATCCTAAACAAAAAGTAATGAGATCATTTAAAAATCCATTATCTCCAACAGGTGGTGTAGTTGGTTTAAAAGGAAACTTAGCTCCTGAGGGAGGAATTGTTAAAATTGCTGGACTTAAAAAATTACAATTTACTGGAAGAGCAAGATGTTTTGATAATGAGGAAAGTGCAATGAAAGCAGTTCAAAGCAGAAAATATAAAGATGGTGATGTAATTATTATTAGATATGAAGGACCAATTGGTGGACCAGGTATGAGAGAAATGCTTTCAACAACAGGTGCAATTTATGGACAAGGTAAAGGAGAAAAAGTTGCTTTAATAACTGATGGACGTTTCTCTGGAGCAACTCGTGGATTTTGTGTAGGCCATGTAGGACCAGAAGCTGCATTAGGTGGACCAATCGCTCTATTACGGAATGGAGATATTATTGATATTGATGCAAAGAAGGGAACAATTAATGTTCGATTAACTAGAGCACAATTAGCTTCAAGAAGAAGAAAATGGAAGGCTAGAAAATCTGATTTTGGATCAGGAACTCTTTGGAAATACGCACAAACTGTAGGACCTGCATATTTAGGAGCACCAACACATCCAGGTAAGAAAAACGAAGTTAAGGATTATTCAAAAATTTGATGAAAATTCGCCCAGTCATTTTATGTGGTGGAGCTGGCACAAGACTTTGGCCTAAAGCTAAAAAACATCAAGCGAAACAATTTATAGATTTTGGTAATTGGACTTTGTTGGGTAAAACTTTAGAGAGAGTTAAAGCATCTATATATGATGCTCCAATTATTAGTACTAATGCAAAATATTTAAAACAAGTAAAACAACACCTAAAGAAACACAAAATAAGAAAATTTAAGATAGTTTTAGAACCAGCTAAAAGAAATACAGCACCAGCTATTTTAAGTACGGCATTAATAAAGGATATACCTAACCAACAACCTTTAATGTTCTTAGCAGCCGATCATTTGGTAGAAAAGGTTGGAATATTTAATAAAGCTATAAAAAAAAACCAAAAGAAACTTACTCATAATAATATTTTTATCTTTGGAATTAAGCCTACAATGCCTTCAAGTGAATTTGGCTATTTTTTAACAAAAAATACTAAAGTAACTAGATTTATAGAAAAACCAAAAGAGGCTAAAGCTAAACAAGTAATTAGTAAAAAAGGTTATTGGAATTCTGGAATGTTTTATTTGAGAAAAGATTCAATAATTAATAATTTCAAGAAATACCAACCGAATATTTATCGAAATTGTAATAAAGCAGTATTAAAAGCAAACTATAGAAATAATGTTTATTATTTAAACAAACAAGCATTCACCAAAGCAAATGCAAAGTCTTTTGACTATGCAATATTAGAAAAAACCAAAGATATAAATGCTATCAAATTAGATATTCCTTGGTCTGATTTAGGATCTTGGAAAGAAATTTGTAAGATGTATGGGCGAAATAAGAGATATTATTACAAAAAGAAGAATGTATTTCATAGACCTTGGGGAAGGTATGTGAATCTATTTAATGGTAAGGAATTCTTAATTAAAGAATTATATGTAAAACCTAAAGGTATATTAAGTCTTCAGAAACATCATCATAGAGCTGAACACTGGGTAGTTACTCATGGCAAACCTAAAATTACGTTAAATAAAAAATATTTTACCATGAAACCTGATGAAACTATTTTTATTCCATTAGGTGCAATCCATAGAATAGAAAACCCATATAAAAAACCAGTAAAAATAATTGAAGCACAAGTAGGCTCAATTTTAAAAGAAACTGATATAGTTAGATACCAAGATATTTATGGAAGAATAAAATAATTATTTTACTAAAAAATTAATTTTTTTATTTGTTTTTGAAATTTTTATTTCTTCAAAATTACCAAAATTATCACCATCTATCTGAACGGGTATTTTATCATCGACACCTTCAAATTTAATATCATTATTATATTTTGTAATTACTGATTTTGATTTTTCAAGATTTCCATAAATAGCTATTAAGTATATGTAATATAATAATTTTAACCGAGTTAAGTCCCTAAAAATATAGGTAACAATTTTATCATCAAAAATATTTGTTTTCGCTATTGTATGGTGGCCCGCATAGTATTTACTATTAGAACATATTATCCAATCTGCCAAAAAAGTTTCATTATTTATTGATGTTTTGATTTTTTTGTTCCTCATAAATAAAAATTTTTCAAAACCTTTTATTGCAAAAATTAACTTTCCCATTATCTTCTTAATTGAAGAATCAATCGATTGTACTATTTGAGCATCCCATCCTAAACCTGCCATTAAAACAAAATATTTCTCATTTATTTTGATTAAATTAGATTTATCAAAATTGTTTGATGTTAAAGTTTTTGCAATTTGTTTAATATTTTTAGTCATACCTAATTCTGCTTGTAAAATATTAGCTGTACCTGCAGGAATATATCCAATTGCAAAATCTTTATTTAAATCAAAATTATTTTTTATTAATTCATTAATTGCAAATGAAACTGATCCGTCACCTCCAGCTAATAACAGCCTGTTATAGCCACGATTCGATAAATCTTTTATAATTTTTGATGCATGAGTCTCATTTTTAGTTTCGTAAAAATCAACTAAGTGTTGTTTTTGAATTTCTTTATAAATTTTTTTAATAAAATTCGACTTTCTTCCACCAGCAGATTTCTTATTATATATTAAACAAAACTTCATATTTTAATAATTCTGTAACATTAAAGTGTACAAATAATTTAATGATTCTAGTTATAAGCGAATCAATTATAAAAACAAGTAAATATGAAAAATAGTGCGCCTTTATTAAAATACAAAAGTATTTTTATTTCAGACTTACACCTTGGAACAAAAGGTTGCCAAGCTAATAAAATTTTAGAGTTTTTTAAAAACTCAAGGTCTGAAAATTTATTCTTAGTTGGAGATATTGTTGATGTTTGGGCTATGCAAAAGAATTTTTATTGGCCTCAAGAACACAATGACGTCATTCAAAAAATTTTAAGAAAAGCTAGACATGGTACTAAAGTTTTTTACATAATGGGTAATCATGACGAAATGTTTAGAAAATTTATCCCAATGAATTTTGGTGACATTCATTTAATAAATAGAGTTGTGCATGAGACCAATTTAGGAAAAAAATACCTAGTAGTTCATGGTGATGCTTGGGATGGTGTTATGAAACATGCTAAATGGCTCTCAAAATTAGGTTCGATTGCTTATGAATTACTTTTAAAATTCAACAATCTAATTAATTTTTTTAGAAAATTAAGAGGTAAAGAATATTGGTCTCTTGCAAAATTTTTAAAATACAAAGTTAAAAACGCTGTAAAATATATTGGTGAATATGAAAAAACAGTTTCTGAATATGCTAAAAGAAAAAAATACGATGGTATAATTTGTGGACACATTCATCATGCTGAAGATCAAGATTTCGATGGTGTAAATTATTTGAATTGTGGAGATTGGGTTGAGTCTTGTACTGCACTTGTTGAGAATTATGACGGTACTTTTGAAATATTATATTGGGATAAATTAAGGAAAAATTATTTAATTTCTGAAAAAAATTTAGAAGAAATAGGCACCAAAGATCTCAAAGTTGCCTCTTAGTTATGAAAATTTTAATTGCTACAGATGCATATTTTCCACAAGTAAATGGTGTTGTAAGAACCTTACATGAAACAGGCAATGTATTAAAAGAACGAGGTCATAGAATAGAATATGTTACACCTGACTTATTTTTTACTTTTCCGATGCCGAAATATAATGAAATAAGACTATCTATTAATGTATGGCCAAGAGTTGGTAGTTTAATAAAGAAAATCAATCCAGATGCAATTCATATCGCTACCGAAGGCCCGATAGGGATTATGGCAAGAAGATATTGTTTAAAAAATAATCTAAAGTTTACTACGAGCTTTCATACAAGATTTGATAAATATCTAAAACTTTACTTTCCTATTATACCAGCAAAATGGGCCGAAAAATTTTTAGCAAATTTTCATAACAAGGCTGAGAGAATTTTAGTAACAACAGAATCTATGAGAAAAGAATTAATCGATATAGGTATAGATGATAATAAAATGATTACTTGGACTAGAGGAGGAAATCATGGAGCTTTTAAGAACCCGAAAAAAATTGATTTACCTCATAAAAGACCTATTTGGATTTATGTTGGAAGAGTTGCAGTTGAAAAAAACATAAGAGCTTTTTTAGAATGTGATTTAGAAGGTACAAAATTAATAATTGGAAAAGGACCTGATTTAAAAAAATTAAAAAAAGAATTTCCTAAAGATATTTTTTTAGGAGAAAAAACAAATGGTGAATTAGCATCACATTTTGCATCTTCCGATGTTTTTGTATTTCCAAGTAAAACAGATACATTTGGAATTGTAGTTACAGAAGCTTTAAATTGTGGAACACCTGTTGCTGCATATCCTGTTCCAGGTCCTAAAGATATATTTGAAGGATCCAAAATAAATTGTTTAGATGATGATCTTAAAGTTTCAGCCCATAAAGCTTTGAAAGTTGATCGAAATGATTGTCTTGAATTTGCAAAAAGATTCACTTGGGAAGAAACAGCAAAAATATTTTTTAATAATATTTCACCAAATCATTAGTTAATTTTTCTCAATTTGTTTGCATTAGAAAGTGTAATGATGCAAAATTAACCTATCTAAATTTATGGAATATTTCGTCATTCTACTTATAGTTGTTATAATTTATCTTCTATATTTACTTAATCAAAAAAAAAATAAATCAATAAATACCGCTACAATAATTAATAAAAGAGAAGAAAAAACCAAAAGAATAATTATTGATGAGCTTGAAGATCAGTTTTTTGCATTAAATAAATTTAATATAATTAAATATGCTAATCCAAGTGCATTAAAAAGATTTGGAAGTAGTTTAATTGATAAAAACATATCTTCTGTAATTCGAAAGCCAGAATTAATAGAAAATATTGAAAAAGCCATCGTAGAAAATAAAACCAAAAATATTGATGTTGAAATAGACCTGCCATCATATCAGTTTTATAAAATTTATATTATTCCTGGCCCAACTCATTTATTTACTGAACCAGATTCTGTTGTGTTATTTTTAAAAGATTTTACTGAAATTACAAAAGCACAAAAATTTAAAACTGATTTTGTAGCAAATGTAAGTCACGAATTAAAAACTCCTTTAATGGCAATAAAAGGATCATTAGAAACAATTGAAGGCCCAGCGTCTGATGATGAAAAAGCTAAAAAAAAATTTATGAAAATTTTATCTGAGCAATCAACAAGGATGGAAAGTTTAATTAATGATCTATTAATTCTTACGCGGATTGAACTTGATGAACATATAAGACCTACTTCAATAGTAAATATTAATGAACTCTTTGAGACTATTATTAGTAATTTTGAAATTGTTTTAAAAAAGAAAAATATAACTGTTAAAAATCAATTAACAGATACATCAAATGTTATAGGTGATGAAAAAAGATTAAATACAGTTTTTTCTAATCTTTTAGATAATTCAATAAAATATTCTCCAGAAAATAAAAATATATATATTTCTAAAAATGAAAACAGTAACAAACTATTAGAAAAGAATACAATGATTAGTATTAAAGATGAAGGTTATGGCATTCCCCATGCACACATTTCACGTGTTACAGAAAGATTTTACAGGGTTGACATAGAACAAAGTAAAAAAGTTGGTGGAACTGGTTTAGGATTAGCTATTGTTAAACACATAATTACGCAACACAGAGGTGATTTTGAGATTCTTTCAGAGGTTGGTAAAGGTACTGAAATTAGAATATATTTGCCTTCGAAATAAAAATTTAAAAAAAACTTCATTTTACAACCCTTATTTGAGAAAACTTTAACATTTCTTTGATTGATTCGTGTATAGATTTTATTTAGAGTTTTATAATGATTAAAATACTCAAAAATATTTTAATATTTTTTTATTTAATCTTGTTTTTCACAACTAGTGTATATTCAAAAGACCTTTCTACTCTTTTACGTACTCAGCAATTAACAGTTTTTGACATAGGTATTTTTAGATTAGAAGAGGACTTAAAGAGTTCTTATCCTGCTGTAAAGAAACATAAAGATGTGCCTCATGAAGATATATATATGGATGTTGTCAGTTCCTATTGGAGAAATACAGTAGATTTAATTGTTTCAATCCCAGTAAATGAAAATCTAAAAAAAGAGAATTATATGTCAGACTCATTTAGATGTAGAAATATATTTAATTCAGTAAGAGATCATTTGTTGAGAAACGAAAATTTAAGTAATTATAGGTTTACTATGGCAACTAGTTACTTAACATCTGTTTTTTCTACTCCAAGCACATGGCCAAGATGGCGATACGATCAAAGCGTCTTAGAAGAATTAGTTAATTTAGTGAAACTTGAGGTTATTTTGAGACCTACAACTGAGCTTGCTTTTAAAGATAAAGTTAACCCTGTTTCTTGTAAAGGTGGTTTAGAAACAGAAAATGATGAGATTATAATCTCAATGAAATACAACTAAAAAGTTATCTTTTTAACAAAAGTGTAACAATTTTGTAATATTAAAGATTCAATAAATTTATACGAGTCTGTCATCTTTATATTAATTAATAACGAAAGGATTAAAGATAATGAAAAAACTAACTATAGTGATCGCTTCTTTAGTTGCTTTATCAATAGCAACTGTTGCTCAAGCAAGAGATCAAATTAAGATAGTTGGTTCTTCTACGGTATTCCCTTATGCAACAGTTGTTGCTGAAAGATTTGGTGGTACAGGATTTAAAACTCCTGTAATCGAATCTACTGGTACTGGTGGTGGAGCTAAACTATTCTGTGCTGGTGTAGGTGAACAACATCCAGATATTACAAACGCATCAAGAGCTATGAAAGATAAAGAAAAAGCTCTATGTAAGAAAAATGGTGTAAATGAAATCGTTGAGATCGTAATTGGTAACGATGGTATTACATTAGCTTACAGCAAAGATGCAAAACCAGTAAACTTTACTAAAGAACATTTGTATTTAGCACTAGCTGCTCATACAGTTGTTGATGGTAAATTAGTTCCAAATATTTATAAAACTTGGGACCAAATTGACTCTAGTTTACCAAAACAAAAAATTTCAGTGATGATCCCACCAGGAACATCAGGAACTAGAGATGCTTGGAATTCTTTAGTAATGAAAAAAGGTATGACTAAAGAAGCTAAAGCTCTTTATAAAGCTGGTTTTGAAGCTGGAAATAAAAAATACAAAAAACCTCAAAAACTTTACAGAGAAGATGGTGCTGCTATTGAAGTTGGAGAAAATGATAGTTTAATCATCCAAAAGTTAACTCAAGATAAAGATATGTTTGGTTTCTTTGGTTTCAGTTATTTCTTAGCTGCAAAAGATAAATTACAAGCAGCAAGTATTGATGGCGGACAACCATCATTGAAGTCTATTCAAGACTACAGTTATGCTGTTGCTAGACCTTTATTCTTCTACGTGAAAAAAGCTCACGTTGGAGTAATTCCAGGCTTACATGAGTTTGTGAAAGAATTCACAACTAAGAAAGCTATTGGAAAAGGTGGTTACTTAGCAGACATTGGTTTAGTGCCATTAGATTCTAAATTGTATAAAACAACTAGAACTAATGCTACGAAGCTAGTTGCTATGGGTAATTAATTATTCCTCAGTTAACAAATAATTAAAAGGGGGGTCTCTTTAGACCCCCTTTTTTTTGAAATAAGAGTAAAGTCCTCAATAAAGGAGATTGTTTGAACTTAATATTGTTTACATTTATTGTTCTTCTAGGTTTCACAAGTTATTATTTTGGACGGAGAAAAGCATATACAATTCAATCTACAAATAAAAGATTAACTGCATTACCACAATTTTATGGTTATTATCTTGCAATTTGGTGTGCAATACCAGCATTTATAATTTTTTCTTTATGGGCAATTTTTGAGCCCACAATTGTAAAACTATTAATTTTGAGTGATTATTCAAATCAAGGTTATCTTGATGATGAATTAAATTTAATTTACGAAAAAACAAAAGCATTATCTCGAGGTCAATTCACTGGAGAAATTACACCTTTTATTGAGGCTTCAGCTGAAAAATATTTAAGTCTTCGATCAATAGCTCAAAGTTCAAAAGTTGTTATAGTATTATCTGCAATTATTGCCTCTGTTGCTTATGCTTATAAAAGAATTTCATCTAATTCTAGAACAAGAGAACCAGTTGAAAAATTTTTGAATGCAGTTTTATTTACAGCTTCTTTAGCTGCAATATTAACTACTGTTGGAATAGTTTTCTCACTTATATTTCAAACTATAGATTTTTTTAAAGTAATTCCATTATTTGATTTTGTCTTTGGAACTCACTGGTATCCAGCAAAAGCTTTTGTAAGAGATTCTTCTGAGGCTTTAGATCCTACAATGTATTCTGACACTTTTGGAGCAGTCCCAATTTTTGCAGGTACTTTTTTTATCGCTTTTATAGCTATGTGTGTTGCTATCCCAATTGGATTAATGAGTGGAATTTATTTAGCTGAATATGCATCAACTAAAGTTAGACAATACGCAAAACCTTTAATTGAAATTTTAGCTGGTATACCAACAGTTGTTTATGGTTTTTTTGCTGCACTAACTGTTGGACCATTTTTGAAAGAATTAGGAACCTCAATGGGTCTTGAAGTTTCAGCTGAAAGTGCTTTAGCAGCTGGAGGGGTAATGGGTATTATGATCATACCATTTATTTCAAGTTTAAGTGACGATGTAATTACTAGTGTGCCTCAAAGCTTAAGAGATGGGAGTTACGCTATGGGGGCAACTAAATCAGAAACAATTAAGAGAGTTATTTTTCCTGCAGCATTACCAGGTATAGTTGGATCCATTTTACTTGGCGTTTCAAGAGCTATTGGAGAAACAATGATAGTTGTTATGGCCTCAGGTTTAGCTGCTAATTTAACTTTAAATCCTTTAGAATCTACTTCAACAATTACAGCACAAATTGTGGTCATTCTAATTGGTGATCAAGCTTTTGGCGACCCAAAAACGCAAGCTGCTTTTGCTTTAGGTATGTCATTATTTTTAGTAACACTTTGTTTAAATATTGTGGCCTTAAGAGTGGTTAAAAAATATAGAGAGAAATATGAATAAAAATAAAGAACAATTATTAAATAAAAGATACAAAGCTGAACAGAGATTTCGCTTATACGGTCAAAGTGCGATTTTTATGGCACTTTTATTTTTAACAATCTTTATTTTTAAAATTTTTTCAACTGGGTATTCTGCTTTTCAGAAAACTTGGCTCATTGTTCCAGTAACTTTTGATGCTGAATTAATGATGTTAGACCAAAATCCTTCTAATGAGGATTTACAGGATGCTGATTATTACGATATAGCATTAAAATCAATGGCTGATTTAGATCCAAACGCCAATGAAGATCAAGAAAATGAATTGAAGAGAATGGTGTCTTATTTTTTTGAAAAAGAAATTAAAAATGAACTTTTAAATGACCCTAATTTAATAGGAAAAACAAAAGAAGTTTATCTAACTGCTTCAGATGATTTAGACCAAGTCTTTAAAGGAAATTATCCAAGAGATTTACCTGAAGACCAAAGAAGAGTAAGCGATTATCAATTAAAAATTTTTGATCAACTTGTTGCAAATGGTAAGGTTGAAAGTAAATTTAATATAAGTTTTTTTACAAATGCTGACTCAAGAGAAGCAGAGCTAGCTGGAATAGCAAGTTCATTTATGGGCTCAATTTTTTCTATACTTGTTTGTTTAATGATAGCTTTTCCTGTAGCGGTTCTAGCGGCAATCTATCTTGAAGAATTTGCCCCTAAAAATAGATTTACTGATTTTATTGAAGTAAATATAAATAACTTAGCAGCAGTTCCATCTATAGTTTTTGGTCTATTAGGGTTAGGAGTTTTATTGGCTATATTTCAACTACCAAGGTCTACCCCATTAGTTGGAGGTATCACTTTGTCCTTAATGACCTTACCAACAATAATCATAGCTGCCAGAGCATCTTTAAAAGCAGTTCCGCCAAGTATAAGAGAGGCAGCACTTGCTATGGGAGCCAGTCGAATGCAAACCACAATGCATCATACCGTTCCTCTTTCTATGCCTGGTACATTATCAGGAACAATAATTGGTTTAGCTCAAGCTTTAGGAGAAACCGCACCCCTCATTTTAATTGGAATGGTTGCTTTTGTTAACACGATACCTGGATCACCTATGGATCCTGCTGCAAGTTTACCAGTTCAAATTTATATTTGGGCTGAAAGTGCTGAAAGAGGATTTGTAGAAAAAGTCTCGGCATGTATAATGGTCTTACTTGGTTTTTTAATAACAATGAATTTATTTGCCCAAATAATTAGACATAAATTTGAAAAAAAATGGAGTTAAAATGATAAAGATTAAAGCAAAAGATGTTGATGTTTTTTACGGAAAAAAACAAGCACTCTTTAATATAAGTTTAGATATTGAGGAAAATCAAGTAACGGCATTAATTGGTCCATCTGGTTGTGGTAAATCAACTTTCCTAAGATGTCTTAATAGAATGAATGATGTAATTGATATCTGCAGTGTTAAAGGAGAAATTTTAATTAATGACTTTAATATCAATGATAAAGGTTGTGATGTAGTAAGACTAAGAGAAAAAATTGGTATGGTTTTTCAAAAACCTAATCCTTTCCCAAAAACTTTATATGAAAATGTATCTTACGGTCCAACAATTCATGGTATAGCTCAATCAAAACAAGAAATGGATGAAATTGTTGAAACTAGCTTAAAAAAAGCTGCACTATGGGAAGAGGTAAAAGATAGGTTGCATGAACCTGGAACTGGATTATCTGGAGGGCAACAGCAAAGACTTTGTATTGCTAGAGCAATTTCTGTAAAACCTGAAGTTATATTAATGGATGAGCCTTGTTCAGCATTAGATCCTATAGCAACAGCACAAATTGAAGAATTGATTGATGAATTAAAAAAAGAGCACACAATAATAATTGTAACTCATTCTATGGCTCAAGCTGCACGTGTCTCTCAAAATACAGGTTTTTTTCACTTAGGACAATTGATAGAACATGGATCTACTGATAAAATATTTAAGAATCCTGATAATACAAAAACGCAGGACTATATAACCGGGAGGTTTGGATAATGTCTGAAGCACCACATACAGTTAAATCTTACGAAGAAGAACTAAAAAATCTTAATGCTAATATCATTAAAATGGGAAGTGCATGTGAGGATGCTTTAGGTAAAGCCATTCAAGCCATCACAACAAGAAATAGTGACTTTGCGGAAGCAGTAATCCAAGATGATGAAAAAATAGATAAATATGAATCTTTGATTGAACAACAAGTTGTAAATTTAATTGCTTTGAGACAACCTATGGCAATTGATTTAAGAGAGACAGTAACAGCTTTGAAAATGTCTTCAGATTTAGAAAGAATAGGTGATTTAGCAAAAAATATATCAAAGAGAACACTTTTGCTTAATGAAAATCTTCCCAAAAATTTAGTGGATGCATTAAATAGAGTATCTACCGGTGTTCAAAAACAATTAAAATCAACATTAGACGCTTATCTAGAAAGATCTGCGCCAATGGCAGTAAATGTTTGGGAAGGTGATGAGCAAATAGATGATCTTACAAATCTTTGTATGCAAGAAGTTATAAAATATCTTAAAGATCATGAAAAAAATTTAGAGGATGGAACTCACTTGTTGTTTGTGACCAAAAACGTTGAGCGTATTGGTGATCATACTACAAATGTTGCAGAACAAATTTATTATTTAGTTAAAGGTGAATATTTAGAAGGTGATAGACCCAAAGGCACCGAGCCAATTGTAACTGGAGAAAATTGATCAATGTCAGCTCATGTTTTCATAGCTGAAGATGAATCATCAATTGTTAGTTTGTTAAAGTACAATCTTGAAAAAGAAGGTTACAAAGTTAGTTATTCAGAAAATGGAGAAGATGCTCTTAAACAAATAAAATCAAAACAGCCAGATTTAATATTAATGGATTGGATGTTACCTGAATTATCTGGTGTTGAAATTTGTAAAAACTTAAAAAAAGACAATAAGTTTAATGATATTCCCATCATTATGTTAACTGCAAAAGGGGAAGAGGAAGATAAATTAAAAGCATTTGATACTGGTGCAGATGACTATGTAACTAAACCGTTTAGTCAAAAAGAATTAAATGCTAGAATTAGATCTTTATTAAGAAGATCTAAGCCTCAATCATCATCAGACATTGTAGAATTTACTGATTTAAGAATAGACCGAGTTACAAAAAGAGTTTATAGAAAAGATAAAGAAATTAATTTAGGCCCGACTGAATTTAAACTCTTAGATTTTTTTATCAAAAATCCAAAAAGAGTTTATTCAAGAGAACAACTTTTAAACAATGTTTGGGGGGAAAATATATATGTTGAGTCTAGAACAGTAGATGTTCATATTAGAAGATTAAGACAAGCAATTAACATCCAAAATACAAAACCTTTAATTAGAACAGTGAGATCAGCTGGTTATTCTTTAGAGTCTTGAAGATCTTTGGGTCTTATAAATTCTTTTAATACTCCTTTTTTTTCAACTTCATTCCAGGATTTAATATCAAACTCAATTTTAGCAAAGGCTGCAGTTGGGAATTTATAATCCATTAGTTTAAAATTATTCGTATTATGATTTTTTGTAAGATTTCGTACTAAATTTTTCACTGATGGTTCATGATTTATAATCAAAATTGATTTATATTCACTGGATATTTCTTTAATTTTTTTTGTAATTACATTCTCATCAACTAAATATAAATCTTTTGAAAAATTAACCTTTTTTGGTTTACTAATTTTCTTGGATAAAATTTGAAAAGTTTTTTTTGTTCTTTTTGATGATGAAATTAATGCATAATCAAATTTAAATTTTTTTTTAACAAAAAATTCACACATTATTTTTGCGTTTTTCTTGCCTCTTTTACTGAGTGGTCTATCAAAATCATTAATACTTAAATCTTCCCAACTGGATTTAGCGTGTCTCATGACGTATAATTGATACATAAAATCTAAATATATGACTGCTTTAAAAAAACAACATAAAGAAGAGTTGAAATCTAAATATATAAATAGAGAGCTTTCTTGGTTAAAATTCAACGATAGAGTACTTCTAGAAGCACAAAATACTGAAAATCCTCTTTATGAAAGAGTAAAATTTTTATCAATTGCTGGGTCTAATCTAGATGAATTTTTTATGGTCCGTGTTGCAGGATTATTTAGTCAAATAAAACAAGAAGTTGACTCACTAAGTTCTGATGGTTTGACACCCGAGGAACAAATGGATGAGGTAGTTCTTGAAACCAAGAATCTATTAAAAAAACAGAACAAAATTTTTATGCAACTGATTATGGAATTAAAAAAAAACAATATCAGTTTAGTTAAACCAGTTAATTTAAATACTAAGAATAAAAAAAAACTTCTAGAAATATTTAAAGAAGAGATTTACCCTTTATTAACACCATCAGCAATTGACCCTGCACATCCATTTCCATTTATAATCAATCAAGGAAGAGCAATTGTAATGAAGTTAAGAAAAAAAAATAAAAAAAGGATTCTAAACTCAATAATTGTTATACCAAAAGCATTATCTAGATTTATCGAAATAGAGTCTTCAAAAAATCATAAGAAGTTTGTTATTATCGATGATGTGATCAATTTTTTTGCTAATGAAATTTTTCCAGATCATGATTTAGAAAAGAAAATGATTTTTAGAGTAATAAGAGATAGTGATGTAGAGATTCAAGAGGAAGCAGAAGATTTAGTTAGATCTTTTGAATTGGCTTTAAAAAGACGTAGAACGGGTGATATTGTTCGTTTAGAGGTTCTTGAAAATAGTGATAATGAATTGATAAGATTTATAACTAATAAATTAGATATAAATCCTGACTATATTTATGATGTTGTTGGCCTTGTTGGAATTCAAGATATAGATCAAATATGTAAAGTAAAAAATCCAAAATTAAGATTTAAACATTTTACGCCTAGAGAGGTTGAAAGATTTAAAGAATATAATGATAATTTTTTTGAAACTATTAAAAAAAAAGATTTAGTTGTTCATCATCCTTTTGAAACATTTGACTCAGTAATTGAATTTTTAAACCAAGCAGCAAATGATAAAAAAGTTATAGCTATAAAACAAACTCTATATAGAACAACTCTAGACTCACCTATTGTTAAAGCTTTAATAACCGCCGCAGAAAATGGAAAAACAGTAACTGCCTTAATTGAAATTAAAGCTAGATTTGATGAGGAAGCTAATATTCAACTATCAAGAAGTTTAGAAAAAGTAGGTGTCCAAATTGTTTATGGTTTTGCTAAATATAAAACCCATGCAAAATCATCATTAGTTTTAAGAAGAGAACAAGGAAAAATACAAACTTATTTTCATTTGGGAACCGGCAATTATCATCCTGTAAATGCTAAAATTTATACTGATTTATCTTTATTTAGTTGTGATAAAAAGATGGCCTCTGATGTTGAGAAATTTTTTAATTATGTAACCGGATACGCAAAACCAAAAAATCTAAATAAAATTTCTATTTCGCCAATTAATATGAGGCAAACTTTAAATGAAAATATTGATGCTGAAATTAGAAATTCTAAAAATGGGAAATTTGCAGCTATTTGGGCAAAAATGAATTCATTAGTAGATCCAGAAATTATTGATAAATTTTATGAGGCTTCAAATGCTGGTGTAAAAATTCATCTATTTGTGAGAGGTGTTTGTTGTTTAAGACCAGGAGTTAAAAATAGATCAGAAAACATAGTTGTAAAAAGTATCATAGGAAGATTTTTAGAGCATTCTAGAATTTATTGTTTTAGTAACGGTACTAAAAAAATGCCTAATAGAAATGCAAAAGTATATATTTCGTCAGCTGATTTAATGCCGAGAAATTTAAATCGAAGAGTAGAACTTCTAGTCCCAATTGAAAATGAGACTGTTCATGAACAGATTTTAGATCAAATAATGTTAGCAAATTATCTTGATACTAATCAGAGCTGGGAACTTGAAGCTGATGGTAATTATAAAAAAATTAAATATAGTAAGAGCGATTCCTTTTCAGCTCATGAATATTTTATGAATAATCCGAGCTTATCTGGAAGGGGTAAAGCTAAATTAAAAATGCAGCCTAAACAACTGCACTTAAGATTGATAAAAAGTGGAAGTAATTAAAAGTAAAAATAGTTTAAAATTAAAACAGGCAAAATTAGCTATAATAGACATTGGATCAAACTCTATAAGAATGCTAATTTATGAGGATTTCAGTTCTTCTCGTGTGCCTTTTTTTAATGAAAAAGCAGTTTGTGAACTTGGAAAAAACTTGGATAAATCGAAAAAACTTCACAGATCTGGTACCGAATATGCTTTAAAAGTTTTAAAAAGATTTTCTGAAATTTTAAATGTTTCAAAAATCACAAATCTAAAGATTATTGCAACAGCAGTTATAAGAGAAGCAACTGATACAAAACCATTTATTGATGAAGTTGAAAAACTTTTTAAAACTAAGATTAATATATTATCAGGCGAAGAAGAAGCTACATGCACTGCTGAGGGAGTAAAAATAGGTTTTGAAAATGTTGATGGATTAGTTGCTGACCTTGGGGGTGGTAGTTTGGAGTTAGCCCGAGTTGAAAACAATATAGTAACCAATAAAACTTCATTACCTGTTGGTGTTTTAAGATTAATGAATAATCCTATAGTTAAAAAAAGAAATCTAGCAAAATATATTAAAAAATTATTAAGAGATGAAAAATGGCTCTCAAAAAAGAAGTTTAATAATTTATATTTAGTTGGAGGTACTTGGCGTGCATTATTTAAATTACATCTTTTTCAAAATAATCATCCAGTACATATAATTCATCAATATAGTATTGATAACAATGTTTTATCTAAGTTTGTTGAAAAAATTTCTTCTTTTAATAAATCCAAACTTAAAACAGTTGAGTATATTTCAAAATCTAGAACACCATATTTACCTTATAGCTGTATTATACTTGATGAAATTATGAAAGTTTCAAATCCAAAAAAAATTATTTGTTCTATCAGTGGTTTGCGTGAAGGATCTTTATCAATTGACCATTTTAAAGATGTAAAAGAATCTGAAATCTTTTACAAAGCAATTGAGAAGTTTGCGCAAAAAAGAGGTGATTTAGGATCAAATTATAAAAAATATTATGATTTTATTCAGCCAGTTTTTGAAGGTAATGAGCACTTTAATAAGAAATTATTATATCTGGCATGTGTATTAAGTCATATGGATTGGGGATTGGGAGCATTTCAAAAAGCTGAATTGGTATTTCAAGAAACAATAAATACTCCTTTACTTAGATTGACTCATAAAGAAAGAATACAATTAGCTTTGTCATGTTATTGGCGGTACTGTAGTATCAAGTATAATCCAAAGATGGAGTATCTAACTTTTTTAAATAATAATGAAATTTTTTCAAGCAAACAAGTTGGAGCAGCATTGAGATTTTCACAATCATTGACCTCGATATCTACGATATTTCTTGAAGAGTTTAAATTGTATAAAAGAGGTAATGCTGTATTTTTAAAAATTCCATCACAACATCAAGAAATAATCTCAAAACAAGTTACCAAAAGATTTAAAGCTCTTGCTAGAGAATTATTTTTAGAGCCAAGAGTAATTTATTCTAATAATTCAAAATAAACTGAAGTTAATTAAACTTTAATAATAAGTAAATATTTCTGTAACTTAATCTTTGTAAAAGGAGTTTCAAAGTTTAAATGTTCGTTATTTCTTCCCTTGTTTAAATTTTGTTAATTAACTACTTTCCTCCTTCTCTTAAATGAGAAGGGAGAAAGACGATTTGGAATTAATTATTTATAGATGCAGGAGACTGCTCTGCATTTTTCTTAGCAAGCTTTTTTGCTTTTTTTTCAGCAACCTTTTTTTCTAAACCAGCAATTTTAATATTAACTTTTGACAATTTTTTTTCTTTCGCTGTAATTTTATTTTTCAATCTATCAATTGCTTTTAAAATTTTTGTTTTTTTCTTCTCATTTTTTTTTAATTTTTTGCTGTACCTATAAGTTATCAATTTTTTTCCCATTTTCACCTCCAAATTATCATTATATGACTAATTTAATCACATAATTCATAAATCTAAAAGATAATTTAATACAACCTGTAGTTTATAGATTTTTAATATTTTTTATTAAATATAAAAACATTGCTATATGAGAACTATTATTGAATTTTTGATTTAATATTAATTTGAATATGTCTCTTTGATTAAAAAGATGAATTTTAATACCTTGTTCTGGTTTCGAAATTTTAATTAAATTTTCTGTGTAATAACCAGTAATTTTAGTAGTTAGTCGTCCAGGCTCTGTATAAAAACTAACTATTTTAGTCAATTTTGATCTTGATCTATATCCTG
This sequence comes from uncultured Pelagibacteraceae bacterium, assembly GCA_902531765.1. Classification (GTDB taxonomy): domain Bacteria; phylum Pseudomonadota; class Alphaproteobacteria; order Pelagibacterales; family Pelagibacteraceae; genus Pelagibacter. The sequence continues at coordinate 126,597 of CACAFC010000001.1, forward strand.
TTTCTTCCCTTAATTCTTTTTGTGCTGATTGCAGAGTTGTTTCCTTTTTTTCCACTATGCCAGAAGGAAACTCGTAGTTAATTTTATTAATTGGAACTCTTTTTTGGGAAACTACTACATATTTGTCTTTAATCTTAGGTATTACTAATGAAAGATTAGAAGTTTTTAGATAATGATAAAACTCTTTTTTTTTAAATTTTTTGTTAATTAAACTTATTTGATTGGTAAGTTTTATATTTTTCAATTTTTCTCTAAAAATAACTTTTTAACAATAAATATAGCAATTAACATTCCTACAAGCTCGGCTAAAATATAATAAGGAGTGTTTAGATAACTAATACCTGTAAAAGACTCTGTAAATGTCCTAGCAATTGCAACAGCTGGATTTGCAAAAGAAGTAGAGGAGGTAAACCAATAACCAGCAGTAATATATAGACCAACACTAGCAGCAACAGCAATTTTACCTGACTTCATAGCCCCAAAAATTATCACTATAAGTCCTAATGTTGCTATCACTTCAGATGTTAGTATGTAAATCCCATCTCTTGACTTAGTAGATAATTCATAAATTTCATGTTCAAAAAAGAAATTAGCTAAACCAACACCAATCAAGCAACCAAACAATTGAGCAATGATATAGTAGGGTAATAGTTTCTTTTTTAATTTACCTGTTATTGTCATTGCGATACTTACAAATGGATTAAAGTGAGCTCCTGACACATCAGCAAATACTGTAATAAGCACAAATAAACCTGCTCCTGTTGCTATAGTATTAGCTATTAACATCACAGCAACGTCGTTAGTTAAGTTCTCAGCCATTAAACCTGAGCCAACAATAATCATCACTAAAAAACAACTTCCTATTAATTCAGCAAGAAAATAACGACTTTTATTTTTCATATATTAATTCCTTTATTTTATTATGAATATTATTGTAAACTTTTTCAATAATCTCATCTTTTCTATTTAAGTCATTTGTTTCATTAAGTAATTTAACAGGATCCTCTATATCCCAATGAATTATCTGATCTTTATTAGGCCAAATAGGGCAGAGTTCGTTATTGGCATTATTACAAACTGTAATTACATAATCCATTTTAATTTGACTATCAACGAACGTATTAAAATTTTTAGATCTATAATTTGAAAGATCATAATGTTTTGATAATAAATAATTCTTCACATCTTCATTAATTTTTCCTGTTGGATTACTCCCAGCACTAAAACCTTTATACATATCGTCATACTCGTTATTTATTATACTTTCAGCAATAATACTTCTTGCTGAATTACCTGTGCAAACAAACAATATATTCTTCATCTAAAAAATAATCTTATAAATTCCAACAACAAATAACGGAATTTGTAATCCAAAGTTTGTTAAGATTGCTTTATCTTTGCTCATAAATCCAGCTATAGTCCATCCAACAACTCCTAATCCATGAAAATATATATTTAATGGATATATATTTAAATTTGTAAGAAGTATTCCTACTAAAACTAAAAACGTACTAATCCACTTTAGATATTTTTTTATAAACATATTTTCTCCTTTTTATTAATTATTACATTAATGTTACAAATATATTAAAAAGTAACAGTATTAGAGAAAATTAGTTATATATTTATGAATAAAGAAACCAACAATTAACAATCCTAGGCCTGCACCATAAATCATTAAGAAATTCATATTTAAAGATTTTGCAAAGAAGAAGGGTAAAAAAAATAGATAACTTATAGGTACAGCAACCAATATACTTTTAGTAAATAGAATTGTTTTTTCTAAATCATTGTGCTCATAATATGAAAATGCGATAGCAATAAGCGATACAAGTGGAAGAGCTATAATAAATCCAGCTAATTTCGGATTTTGTCCAGATAACCAGCTCGCAAAGGCAATAATAAGAGCAGCACCGATAACTTTAGCAATGAATAGAATCATAGATAAATATTATATCATTTTTCTTGACTTATTGTTGTGATGTTATAACATAACAATATGTCAAATAAGGAATTAGTCTTTAATATTATAAAAAAATCTTCAAAGCATTTAACTGCTTATGAGATATTAGACAAACTTCAAAAGGTTAAAAAAACACAACCTATGACAGTTTACAGAGCTCTTGATAGCCTAATAGAAGAAGAACGAATTCATAAATCTAATCAAACAAAAACTTTTATGCTGTGTAATCATTTACATTCAAAAAATCACAGTACAGCAATCGCCATATGTAAAAAATGTGGAGATACAGAGGAGTTAAAATCTAGTCTTTTTGAAAGTTTGTTTAAAAAAAACAACTTAAAAAAATATGATTTTAATACATTTAACATGGAAGTTTTAACTACTTGTAAGGAGTGCAATTAATGAAAAAAATAAGTTTTTTAACTTTATCAATGTGTATTTTTGGTTTTACATTTGTTAGAGCAGCAGAAGGTCATTCACATGAATTACCAGAGTTTCTTCACTTTATGGAAGAACTAATAGAAGAACATAGCATTTTAAGAGGAGCAATTTTTGGCTTTATTCACACATTAATACCTTTAATTGGATTTTATACTGGTTGGAGTATCAATAGATTTCTTAAAATTATCTCTAATGGAGCTATTGCTGGTATAGTTGGAATAGTTTTAGCTCACATCATTGCAGACTTTATAGCAGCTTTAGCTGACCCAGATTTACAAAGTGCTGCATATGGAATTGTTATTGGTGGTTTCCTTCCATTATTGGCAGTTCCTTTTTTAGAAAAATATGTCACTAAGAGCAGATATCATACAGTTGTTGGTGACCACGAAGATCTAAAAAAAGATTTGAAAAGAAAACATAGATAGTATTTAATGTATGGGTGAGTACGGTTTCCCTTACATTAGATGAAATTTTTGATTTAGCTAAAAAGACTTTAATAGCTAATGGTTGTGATGATGAAACAGCATCTATTCTTTCTGATTTAATAAGAAATGCAGAAAGAGATGGATCTTTATCTCATGGTTTGTTTAGGTTACCTGCATATGTGAGTGGTTTAAAAAGTGGAAAAATTAATGGTAAGGGAAAACCTGAAGTAAAAAAGATTTCTTCATCAGTGATAAAAATTCAAGGAAATAATTGTTTAGCACCTGTAGTTTTAAATAAAGGGTTACCTGAGCTGGCAAAAGCAGCAAAAGAAAATGGTGTTGCTGTTCTTGCAATTAACAATTCACATCACATGGCAGCGATGTGGCCTGAAACAGAAAAATTGGCAGAAGATGGTTTAGTTGCCTTTGCTTGCACATCCTACAAGCCTGCTGTAGCACCTGCTGGAGCTGTCAAACCATTGTTTGGGACAAATCCAATTTCTTTTGCATGGCCACGACCAGGAAAAACTCCTGTAGTTTATGATATGGCAACTGCATCAATGGCAATGGGTGAAGTTCAAGTTGCTAAAAGAGAAGGGCACAAAGTTCCACTTGGAACTGGTTTAACTAAAGATGGTAAAGAAACAACTGACCCAGGAGCAATAGCTGATGGTGGTGTACTACTTCCTTTTGGGGGATATAAAGGTTCTGCTATAGCAATGATGGTAGAACTAATGGCTGGCGCATTAGTTGGTGATAATTTTAGTTTTGAGACAGCTGCAAAAGATAATAATGACGGTGGACCTCCTAGCGGTGGAGAATTTATTCTCGCAATCTCACCTGATAAAACTTCAGGAACTAATTGGCAGAAACATGCTGATGAATTTTTTAACAAAATGAAATCCATTGAAGGAGTTAGACTTCCAGGAGAGAGAAGGCATAAAAATAGACTAGATAAGGGCCCTCGTCATATTAATGAAGAGCTGGTTAATAAAATAAAATCTTTAAGCTAAAGTAATTTCTATTGGGGTATGGTCTGAAGGTTTTTCACGGCCCCTTGGATCTTTATTAATATTAATACTTTTAACTTGGTCTATTAAAGAATTTGAGACTAAAAAGTGATCAATTCTCATTCCATTGTTTTTTTGCCATGCACCTCTCATGTAATCCCAAAAAGTATATCCTTCTTTAGTTTCATTAAAATGTCTATACACATCATTAAATCCTAGATTAATCATTTCTCTTAATTTTTTTCTTATTTCTAATCTAAATAGAGCATCATCTTCAAAGCTTTTTGGATTATAGACATCCTCGGCTGCAGGAATAATGTTAAAATCACCACCAAGAATTATATTTTGATTTTTTTTAGTTAAAGCTTTTAATTGTTTAATTAAATCATCGAGCCATTTTTTTTTGTAATCGTATTTTTCAGTATCAACAGGATTACCATTTGGCGTATAAATATTGATTAATTGAATATTTTTCTTTTTGTGTTCAAGTTCAGCTGAGATTATTCTTGATTGTTTTAACTTATCTTTGATTAAGTCTGTTTTGATATTTTTTAATTTTCCTTTTGAAATAATAGCAACACCATTGTAACTTTTTTGACCAAATACATGACTTTCATAGTCCATTGAGGAAAAATCGTCATAGGGAAAGTTTACATCCTCAGTTTTAATTTCTTGCATCATCACAACATCAGGTTTGTACTTGAGAAGATAACTTTTGATATTTTCAATACGTGCTCGCACAGAATTTACATTCCATGAGGAAATAATCATTAAAGAGAAAACGAAACACCACAACCACAAGAAGATTTGGTTTGCGGATTAGTTATTTTGAATTGTTCACCAATTAATTCAGAAACATAGTCAATTTCTGATCCTTTTAATAAATCTGCAGACGTTTTATCTATCAATATATTTTCATAATTCAAATCATCTGCTGCTTTTTCTTTATCAAAAGTAAATTCGTATTGAAAGCCTGAGCAACCACCACCTTTGATAGCGATTCTAAAAAACGACCCTTTATCTTTTTTAGACAGCAAAACATTGATCTGTTTTAGAGCCTTATCAGTAAATTTAATTTCTTTAATCATTATTGATCACTGGTATTACTAATATAATACTTAAATTTTAATTTTAAAGGATGAAAAAATACTCAAAGATTGCTCTTACTAAAAGCAAAGGAAGAATATTCAAAGAATCTGTATCAAAATATAGATCACCATTTCAAAGAGATAGAGATCGAATAGTTCACAGCGCCTCATTTCGAAGGCTCAAACACAAGACACAAGTGTTTGTTAACACAGAAGGTGATCATTACAGAACAAGATTAACCCATTCAATGGAAGTTGCTCAAATTGCACGATCTATTGCAAGATATCTTGAATTGAATGAAGATCTATCTGAAACCTTAAGTTTGGCACATGATTTGGGTCACCCACCTTTTGGTCATGCTGGCGAGGACTCTCTTAATGAATGTATGGAAGATTATGGAGGCTTTGATCATAATTTACAAACTCTTCGTGTGGTTATGTTTTTGGAGAATAAATATCTTAAGTATAGTGGATTAAATCTTTCAATTGAAACCTTAGAGGGATTGCTTAAACATAATGGTCCCGTTTATGAATTAGATTTAGTTGATAGTCTTATTGGTGTAAAAAAATTTAATCGTAAGATTAATTTTCAGACTTATCCATCATTAGAGGCTCAAGTTTCAGCTATTTCAGATGATATAGCTTATAACAATCATGATATTCAAGATGGTATAAATGCAAATTTATTTAAACTAGACGAGTTAATTGAAATTAACTTTTTTAAAGATATTTATAAAAAATATAAAAAAAAGATAAACAAACAAAACTATAAAATTGCAACATATCAGATTATAAGAGATTCTATTGATCAAATGATTAGAGATTTAATTAAAAATACCAAAACTAATTTGAAGATTAACAAAATAAAAAATTATAAAGATATTACTAAAGCAAATTTAACAATGGTAGATTTTTCTGAAAAAGCTAAAGACTCTGTGAATGAAATAAGATTTTTTTTAAAAACAAAGATGTATAATAATAATGCAGTTCTGAAAAAAAACGATAACGGTAAATTAATAATTAAAAAACTGTTTAATAAAATACAAAAAAACCCTAAAAAATTTATTTCAAAAAATCATCTCTCAAAGGATAAATATAGAGCAATTTCAGATTTTATATCAGGAATGACAGACAGATATGCAATCAACCTTCACAAAAACTTTAAATGAATATTTTTGAACAGTATTTAGATAAAATAAAAGAAATTCTTTCGACACTCTCTTCGAACGGGGATTTAATTCTACCAGATTCACTTAACGGGATAACTGCAGAAATTCCACCTTCAAAATTTGATAGTGATATTTCTACTAATGTGGCAATGGTCCTTTCTAAGATTAATAATAAATCTCCATTAGATCTGGCGTCAATCTTGGCAGAAAAAATCAAAAAAGAGGACAAGTTTATTGAGGATATATCAATAGTTAAACCTGGTTTTATCAATATTAAATTTAAACCCATTTTTTGGACAAACTTTATTAAAGAAGTAATTAAAAATTCGAATTCTTTTGGAACAAATAAAAATATTAAAAGAAATTACCTAATAGAATTTGTATCTGCTAATCCAACAGGACCTTTACACGTTGGTCATTGTAGAGGGGCTATTTTAGGCGATGTGATGGCTAATCTTTTATTATTTAATAATAATAAAGTTACAAAAGAGTATTATATAAACGACTACGGTAATCAGATTATAAATTTTACAAAGTCAGTTTATCATAGAATAAGAGAGATTTCTTTTAATGAACCTTTTCCAATAGATAATGAAGATTTATATCCTGGAGACTATTTAATTGACTTTGCTCAAAACATTTTAAACTCAAATAAAAATATTGATTTTAAAAATTTTGATAAAATATCTAAAGAATTGACCTCTTTAGCTATCAACGAAGCATTAAAATTAATCAAAAGTAATCTTAAAAGTCTTGGTATTAATCATGATAACTTTGTCAGTGAAAAAAAATTAGTTGAAAATCAAGAAGTGGAAAAAGTTGTTGAATTTCTTCAAAAAAACAAATTTGTTTATAAAGGAAAAATAAAGGCACCCGCGCGTGAAGATGACAGTAATTGGGTTGAACGCGAGCAGTTACTTTTCCGATCAACTGATTTTGGAGATGACAAAGATAGAGCATTACAAAAATCTGATGGTGCTTGGACTTATTTTGCAAGTGATGTTGCATACCACAAAAATAAATTAGACAGAAAATTTGATAGGCTCATTAATATTTTAGGTGCAGATCACGCTGGTTATATAAAAAGAATTTCATCATCTGTCGAAGCTCTTTCAAACTCTAAAGAAAGATTAATTTGTAAAGTTAGCCAACTTGTTAAACTTATTAAAGATAAAAAACCTTTTAAAATGTCTAAAAGAAAAGGGGACTATATAACTATAGATGATTTAATTAATGAGGTAGGAAAAGATGCAACAAGATTTATAATGCTAAATCGAAGTAGTGATGTTGAACTTGATTTCGATTTCGATAACGTTATTGAAAAATCAAAAGATAACCCCCTTTATTACGTTCAATACTGTTATGCAAGAATATGTTCAGTATATAGACATCTTGATAAAGATTTAAATTCAGATCTAGATATTACTAAGTACGATTTTGAATATTCCAAAGATGAAATAAAAATCTTAAAAAAATTATCTGAATGGCCCAAGTGTATTGATGTATCTTGCAATAAACTTGAGCCGCATAGAATACCGACTTATTTATATGAATTAGCCTCTTTATTTCATTCATATTGGAATTTAGGTAAGGAAAATCCAGACAAAAGATTTATTAATGATCAAAAAAAAATAACTGACGATAAATTGATTTTTCTTAAGGTTATTTCCAATGTAGTAAAATCTGGGATGAATATAGTTGGCGTATCTACGCCAGATAAAATGTGATGCTAAAAGAGATTAAATATTTAATATTTTTATTATTCATCAGTTTCTTTATTTTTTTTACAGGTAAATATTATTTTTCAGATGATAACAAAAAAAATTCTTTTAGATCTTTGAGTAATATTGACAAAAAAATTGATATTTATTCAGAAAAATTGCCAGTTTTAGAAAATGATACTAAAGATATTATCCAATATGTAGAGAAATCTAATAAAGATAAAAAGAAAAAATTCAATTTTTGGAAACTTCTAGATTAATGAATAACAGAAGATCTTTTATTATTGGTATAAAATCAACAAAACTTAACCTTAGAGAAAAGAATTTTCTTAGAAAATATAAGCCATGGGGAGTAATTTTATTTACTAGAAACATAAAAGATATTAAACAGGCAAAACAATTAACTACGTCTATACGCAAGATCTTTAACGATAATAAATATCCAATCTTAATTGATCAAGAAGGTGGTAGAGTAAATCGACTTAAAAATATTATATCTTTTGAAAATTTAACCTCTGAATTTTTTGGCAAAAAGTTTATAAAAAAACCTAAGGAATTTAATTTTTTCTATAAACTATTTATTGATAAAACTTCATATTTATTAAAATTGATAGGAGTTAATATTAATACTTGTCCTGTTTTAGATCTTAGAAAGAAAGGTTCATCATCAATTATTGGAGACAGATCTTTCTCTAGTAATCCCAAAATAGTTTCTAAAATTGGCGATTATTGTATCAACTATCACCATAATAATGGCGTAGGAACTGTTATTAAACATATACCAGGACATGGTTTAGCAAAAGTTGATAGTCATCATTTTACACCCGTAATTAGTAAAAATTTAGATTACTTATTAAGAAATGATTTTTTTCCTTTCAAAAGAAAAAATTCCTTTTTTGCAATGACAGCCCACATCATATTCAAAAAGATTGATTTAAAAAACACAGTAACGCATTCTAAAAAAATGATAAAATTAATAAGAAATAAAATAGGTTTTAAGAATATTTTGATTTCTGACGATATATCAATGAAAAGTTTAAAAGGTAAAATTAAAGAAAATACAATCAATGCGTTTAATGCTGGTTGTAATCTTGTTTTACATTGTAATGCCAAAGAAAATGAGATGGAAATTGTTGCTGAAAATTCACCTTTCATAAGCAAATTTGTAATAAAAAAAACATCACAATTTTATAAGATAATAAGCTAGTATTCATTTATGACAGAAAATGATTCCTCACTTTTTAGTGTTGATATTGAAAATTATAACGGTCCATTAGATATATTGTTAGACCTTGCAAAATCTCAAAAGGTGAATTTAGAAAATATTTCTATTACAAAATTAGCAGATCAATTTCATGATTTTATAACAAACCAAAAAAATTTGAATTTAGAGATTGCATCTGAGTATTTACTTATGGCCACATGGCTTGCTTATTTGAAATCTAAACTTCTTTTACCTGGAACACCTGAGGAGGAGTTTAAAGTTCAAGAAGTAGCAGAAAAATTAAAACTCCAACTTAAAAAATTAGAATTAATCAGATTATTATCTGAACAAATGTTAAAGCGTAAAAGGTTGGGTCGTGAAATTAGAACTAGAGGTGTTAGGGCAGGTATTAGACCTATTTATAACAGTGAAATTAAAGTAAATTTATTTGAATTAATAAAAACATATTCAACTATTATTATGACTAAAGATTTTCAAAAAATAAATATTCCAAAACTCCCTGTTTTTACAACTGAAGAGGGGATTAAAACAATCAGAGATTTTTTTGGAAAATTAACAGATTGGAAAAAATTAGAGGACTTGATACCTAAAAATTTTAAGAGTGTTACAAAGTACAAAAAAACTGGTACAGCAGGTATATTTGCAGGATCACTTGAGCTTGTTAAAGAAGGTAATTTAAAGATTAAACAAGAAAATTTATTTGATGATATTTTTATTAAGGAAAAATAATGAATAAAAAAATTACAAAAAAAGATAATGTTATTGATTTTCCTAATAAATTATCCTCAATTGAAAAAGAAATTGAAGCAATAGTTTTTGCAGCTGCTGAGCCACTTGATATTGAAACTATAGAAAATAAGATTTCAAAAAAAACTAATGTCGAAAAAATTTTATTAAAATTACAAAACGAATATTCCAATCGAGGTATTAATTTAGTGTGTATCTCAAAAAAATGGTCATTTAGAACATCGCCAAATCTTTCTGAAATTATGAAACAGGAAAAAACTGTTGAAAAAAAATTATCAAGAGCTGCAATTGAAACACTTGCAATCATTGTTTATCATCAACCAGTGACACGTGCTGAAATTGAGGAAATTAGAGGTGTTGCATTCGGCACAAATACTCTTGAAATTTTGATGGAGTTAAACTGGGTAAAGCCAGGTGGTAGAAAAGATGTCCCCGGAAAACCAATTCAATATGTCACGACTGATGATTTTTTAAGTCATTTTAATCTTCAAAAGTTATCCGATTTACCAACTGTTGATGAATTGGGTGCCGCTGGTCTTATCGATAGTACAAATATTGATAATGCAATTTTTGGAACTGGTAAATTTTATAAAGAGAAACAAGATGGTAAAAAAGAGGATATTTATTCGAATATTGATGAAATGCTGAGCAGCACTTTAGACTCTGAGGAGAAAAATAAGAATTCATAACTTAGGTTAAAAAAAGTCACTTTTAAATTGTGAGTAAAAGATATATAACTTTTCTATGAGCATAGGAATTTGGCAGATAGCAATTGTTGTTATACTTGTAGTTTTACTTTTTGGAAGAGGTAAGATCTCAAGTTTGATGGGAGATGTTGCTAAAGGAATTAAGAGCTTTAAAAAAGGTATGGCATCAGATGTTACTGATGACAACGAACCTAAAAATATTTCCGAAGATAATCAAGATAATAACAAAAAAGATTAAATCACATGCCTACTATTGGTTGGTTTGAGATTTTAATTATCGTAGCAATAGCCATTGTTGTTCTTGGACCAAAAGATTTCCCAATAATGTTAAAAAAAGTTGGCTCATGGATTGGTACAATTAAGAATTATATCAATAATGTCCAAAATGAAGTTTCAAATATTGATATTGAAAATGATAAAATAGAAAAAAAAGAAGAAAAAAAACATGAGTCAGAATGATAAAGAGGGTGGTTTTGTAAGCCATTTAGCTGAACTAAGAAAAAGACTTATACATAGTTTTATTTTTCTAATTGTTTTTTTTGTTGGATGTTATTTTTTTGCAGAACATTTATATGGTTTTTTAGTAGATCCTTTCGCTCAAGCCGTTAAAGATGATGGAACTGACAGACGATTAATATTTACCGCTCTTCAAGAAACCTTTTTAACATATCTAAAGATTTCTTTCTTTACAGCATTCTTTGTCACTTGCCCATTTATACTTATGCAAATTTGGAAATTTATAGCGCCTGGTTTATATAAACATGAAAAACATGCAATATTACCTTATCTAATATTAACTCCAGTGCTTTTTTTTCTTGGAGGAATGTTAGTTTATTATTTGATAATGCCTTTAGCGATAAAGTTTTTTTTATCATTTGAAAGCACAGGTTTATCCACAAATTTACCGATACAACTTGAAGCTAAGGTAAATGAGTATTTATCATTAGTCATGAAACTTATTTTCGCTTTTGGTATAAGTTTTCAATTACCTGTGGTTTTAAGTTTACTAGCTAGAATTGGTGTTGTTGATTCTGAATTTTTAAAGAAAAGAAGAAAATACGTTGTAGTTATAATTTTTGCAGCAGCAGCATTATTAACACCACCTGACCCTATAACCCAAATTGGTTTAGCGATTCCATTATTAATTTTATATGAATTATCAATTTTTTCTGTAAAGTTTATAGAGGATAAGAAATTTAAAGATTCTAATGCATAACTTAAAGGAAATAAGAAAAAATTTCGATGATTTTAAAAACGCGCTAAAAGGTAGATTTCTTAAAATAGATTTTAATGAACTTAAAGACTTAGATATAAAAAATAGAAATTTTATCCAAAAAAAAGAGTCTTTGGAAAATGAAAAAAAAGAAATTTCAAAATCTAAAGATGAAAAATTATTTAAAAAATCAAAAGAAATTTCAAATGAAATAGACGAAATATCGAAACAGCAAAAAATAATAAAAGACCAACTAGATAAAATTTTATCATTTATCCCAAATATTCCTCATAAAGATGTTCCGAATGGAAAAGATGAAAATGATAACGTAGAAATAATGAAATCGGGTCAAATACCAAATTTTGATTTTAAACCCTTATCACATTATGAATTAGGTGAAAAACTTGGAATGCTTGATTTTGACCTAGCCACTAAAACCACAGGTGCACGGTTTGTATTCGTAAAAAATAAACTGGCCTTATTAGAAAGGGCTATTTCAAATTTCATGCTAGATACGCACATATTAAAAAATGGTTATGAAGAAATTTCACCACCTTTATTCGCTTCTGAAAGTACAATGTTTGGTACAGGTCAACTTCCTAAATTTGAAAATGATCAATTTGAAATCAAACTAGATGATAATGGGGAAAGAAAGTTTTTAATACCTACTGCAGAAGTGATTTTAACTAATATTGTTAAAGATCAGATGATTAATCAAAAAGATCTACCAATGAGATTTGTTGCATCTACACCATGCTTTAGAAAAGAGGCAGGTAGTTATGGCAAAGATACAAAAGGTATGATTAGACAGCATCAGTTTTACAAAGTTGAAATGGTTAGTATCGTCGAACAAGAAAAATGTCTAGAAGAACTTGAGAGAATGACGAAATGTGCAACATCAATTTTAGATCTATTAGAATTACCATACAGAAAAATGATCCTATGCAGCGGTGACATGGGATTTAGTGCTGAAAAAACTTATGACATTGAAGTTTGGCTACCTTCAGAGAAAAAATATAGAGAAATTTCCTCTTGTTCGTCTTGTTCAACTTTTCAAGCTGTGAGAATGAAAGCGAGATATAAGAATCAGAAAAAAGAAACTCTTTATGTTGGTACTTTAAATGGGAGTGGTCTAGCTGTGGGTAGAACTTTAATAGCAGTTATAGAAAATTATCAACAAAAAGATGGTTCAATAATAATTCCAAAAGTTTTAAGACCGTATATGGACAATTTGGAAAAAATTTCTGTCAAATAAAGTTGTTTTAATCTTTTAGATAGTATAAATAATCAATTTTAATTAAGGAGTTTTATGGATAGTGCAGGAATAGGACAATTTATACCATTAATTTTAATTTTTGTTATTTTTTATTTTTTCTTAATAAGACCTCAGCAAAAAAAAGTTAAAGAACATAAAGCCATGGTTGAGAGCTTAAAAAAAGGTGACAAAATTGTAACGTCTGGTGGTATTACAGGAACGATTTCTAGAGTTGTAGATAATGATAAAATTGAAGTAGAGATTGCTGACAACGTAACAGTTGAGGTGATTAGAGGTACTGGTGTTCAAAGTCTAATGAACTCTCAAGAAGTAAAAAAATAATTTTTTTGAATTTAAAGTGTTATATTTTTCAAAACTAAGAATTATTTTTATTACTTTAATTTCCTTACTTTTTATTATATTTGCTTTATCAAACCTTTTTAATTTTGATAACAAAATATTAAATAAAAAAATTAATTTAGGTTTAGATCTGCAAGGAGGATCTTATCTTTTGCTGGAAATTGATAATGATCCTGTAATCGAGCAAAAACTTCAAAATTTAACAGTTACGATAAGAAATTTTTTTAAAGAAAAAAATGTCAGAATTACAAATTTTAAACTTTCAAATCAGACCTTATCATTTACTTCAGATGAGAATTCAAAACAAACTATCTTGGATGAATTTGCGTCAGAAGAAAGTGAATTAAATCCTTATTACCAAAGATTTAAATCACATCAATTAGATATAGTTGAGGAAAATAATTTTTTTAAGGTTTCTTTCTCAAAGCAAGGAATTATTAATCTAAAAACATCATCTCAAGATCAAGCGCTAGAAATAGTTAGAAGAAGGATAGATGAAATCGGTACAAATGAACCCAATATTTTAAAAAGAGGTAATGATAGAATATTAGTTGAGTTACCAGGATTAGATGATCCAATGAGAATAAAATCTTTACTTGGAAAAACTGCAAATTTAACATTTAGATTTGTTACGAATGATACCGAAGGTTCATTCGGTGCAGAAAAATTAGAATTTGAAGATGGTACCGAGGAAGCAATAGTTAGTAAAAGAATTATACTAAGTGGTGAAAATCTTTTAGATGCTCAACCAAGAATGGATACAGAAAACAATGAGACTGTTGTGACCTTTTCACTGGATAGGGTAGGAGCAAAAAGATTTGGTAAAGCCACCTCTACAGGTATTGGTAAAAGATTAGCTATAGTTTTGGATGGAAAAGTTATTAGTGCTCCAGTTATCAGAGACACAATTGCTACCGGTTCTGGCCAAATCAGTGGAGGATTTACATTTCAATCAGCAACTGATCTTGCCTTACTTTTAAGATCAGGTGCATTACCTGCCCCTCTAAATATTATTGAAGAAAGAACTGTTGGTCCAGATTTAGGACAGGACTCTATAAACGCAGGAATGATTGCTTTGTTAATTGGTTTTATATTGGTCATACTTTATATTTTTGTTAAATATAAAATCTTTGGAATCATCACTAATATTGCTTTAATTTTAAATCTTTTCATATTAGTTGGAATACTAACTATTTTTGAAGCAACTTTAACATTACCTGGTATAGCAGGAATAATTCTTACCGTGGGTATGGCTGTTGATGCAAATGTTCTAATTTTTGAAAGAATTAAAGAGGAGTTAAAGAGTGAAAAAAATAATTTAATAGCATTTGATAGTGGTTATACAAAATCCAGAACTGCTATATTAGATGCGAATATTACTACTTTATTAGCAGCGATTATTTTATTCTTTATGGGATCAGGTCCAATTAAAGGTTTTTCATTAACACTAGGAATTGGGATATTTACAACATTATTCACTGTCTATTTTATAGCAAGATTATTGACCGTTTTGTATGTATCGAAAAATAAAGAAAAAGAGGGACTGATTTAGATGATAGCCTTTAACAAATATTATAATAAATTTAATATTCTCTCAGTATCTTTAGTAATTATTTCTTTATTATTACTTACGTTTAAAGGTTTAAATTTTGGAATAGATTTTAAAGGTGGAACTCTTATTGAATTAAGATCTACAGACAGTAAGATTAATGTTTCCTCACTAAGGGACAATTTAAGTCAAATGAATTTGGGCGATGTATCTGTTAAAAACTTTGGTAATGAGACTGATTTTTTAATTAAGTTTGAAAATAATGAAAATAAAAATGTAATTGAAGAAATTAAGAAGAATTTAGATAAATCATTCGGGAACAGCTTCAATTTCAGACGAGTAGAAAATGTTGGCCCTAAAGTTAGTGCTGAATTATTAAGATCAGGTGTTATTGCAATATCAGTGGCTTTGTTTTTGATGCTTGTCTATATTTGGATAAGATTTGAATGGCAATTTAGCTTAGGTGCCATAGTAGCTTTATTTCATGATGTCATTGTTACACTTGGTCTCTTTTCTTTATTGGGCCTAGAGATTAATCTTTCAATAATTGCAGCTGTACTCACAATAGTTGGTTATTCAATGAATGATACAGTTGTTATTTTCGATAGAGTAAGAGAAAATTTAAGAAAATATTCTGATATTAAAATTTTTGAGTTAACAAATATCTCTATTAACGAAACTTTGTCTCGTACTTTGATAACCTCTGTAACAACTCTATTAGCGTTGCTTTCAATATTCTTTTTTGGTGGCGAGGTTTTAAAAGGTTTTTCTTTAGCCATGATATTCGGGGTAATTTTTGGGACTTATTCATCAATTTATATTGCAAACACAGTATTAGTAAGACTAAATGTGTCTCAAAAAACAGTCCTTAGAGAAGATAAAAACTAATATAAATTTTGAGCAGCTACCATTGAAAGTAGCATCGGTAGAGATAGCAAAGTATTTGTTCTTGAAAACAACATTGCTGTTTTAGCTGATTTTGCTTTTACCTCAGGTTCACATTCAACTATACCCAAAGCTCTTTTCTGATTAGGCCAAATTACAAACCATACATTAAAAGCCATAACAACACCTAACCACATACCAATTCCGATGGCAGTATGTTTCGGCACTCCTGAGCCTATGCTTAAAGTCATAGCGTCGTGAAGATATCCATTTAACCATGCTAATATAAATCCTGATAGAATAGTAAGCGCTGCTGCCCATCTAAAATAAAAAAGAGCAGCTGGAGCAATAACTTTACCTATAGCTGGTTTTTGCTCATCAGGAATTTTACTCATGTTAGGGATCTGTACAAAATTGAAATACCACAAAAGTCCTATCCACATTATTGCTACTACAACGTGAAAAAATCTTGTCAACCAAGACCAGAAAAGTCTATCGAAACTAAATCCATCATTTTGATAAAACAATCCAATAAAGACTACAACAGCTAATGCTAATGAGGCATGTATTGTTCTTGGTAGGGAGGCTAACAATTTATCCATATTTAAATATACTAATATTGATTATATTTAACAACGTTTATTTTAATTTAAAAGAGGTTTCAAAAATTTTCCAGTGTAACTCTCAGTTATTTTACAAATTTCCTCAGGCTTTCCCTCTGCAATAATTTTTCCACCTTTGACACCACCTTCAGGACCCATATCAACAATATAATCTGCTGTTTTTATTACATCTAAATTATGTTCAATCACAACAACAGTATTTCCAAGGGCTACAAATGTATGAAGAATTTCAAGTAATTTTTTTATATCGTGTTGATGTAAGCCAGTAGTTGGTTCATCTAATATATACATGGTTCTTCCTGTAGATCTTTTGGATAATTCTTTAGCTAATTTAATTCTTTGGGCTTCACCACCTGATAACGTTGTAGCTTGTTGACCAATCTTTATATATCCTAAACCAACTTTCTTAAGTGTAAGTAATTTTGTTTTAATATTAGATATATTCTCAAAGTATTCACATCCTTCATCTACAGTCATATTCAAGACATCAGCAATACTTTTATCTTTAAATTTAATTTCTAGAGTTTCCCTATTGTATCTAGTTCCTTTACACTCATCACATTGAATATATACATCTGGTAGAAAGTGCATTTCATAAGTAATAACACCATCACCTTCACAGGCCTCACATCTACCACCTTTAACATTAAATGAAAATCTTCCTGGCTTATAGCCTCTAGACTTTGACTCGGGTAAACCAGTGAACCAGTCTCTGATAGGACCAAAAGCACCTGTATAGGTTGCAGGATTAGATCTTGGAGTTCTTCCAATAGGTGATTGATCAATATCGATGATCTTATCAACTAACTCCGTTCCTTTAAAACCTTTAAAAGGTTTTGGAATTTTTCTAGATTTATTATTATTCAACGTAAGATTTAAGGCATTATATAAAGTTTGTAACACAAGAGTAGATTTGCCACTCCCAGATACTCCAGTGACACAAGTTAAGCTTCCTAAAGGAATTTTTAGATTTACATTGTCTAAATTATTACCTGTTGCGCCTGTTATTTCCAAAAATCTTCCATTTTTGGCTAATCTTCTTTTCGGTGGTACATTTATTTTAAACTTGCTCGATAAATACTTTCCAGTAATACTATTTTGGTTTTGACTTATTTCTTTTATTGAACCTTGAGCAACAACCTCACCACCTTTGTTACCAGCCTCTGGTCCTAAATCAATTATATGATCTGCATTCTCCATTGTTTCAGTATCGTGCTCAACTACAATAACTGTATTGCCTAAATCTCTTAACCTTTTTAAAGCATTTATAAGTTTCACATTATCTTTTTGATGAAGACCTATTGATGGTTCGTCTAAGACATATAGAACACCTGTCAAACCAGAACCAATTTGTGATGCCAATCTTATCCTTTGTGCCTCACCACCTGATAAAGTTCCTGACTCTCTAGATAGTGTTAGATAATCAAGACCAACATTCAGTAAAAAATTTAATCTTTCATTAATTTCTTTTAAAATATGTTCAGCAATTTTTACCTGTCTTTTGTCCAAATTATTCTTTAAGTTTTCGAACCATAAAGCAGCATCTGAAATCGATTTTTCTGTAACCTCACTGATATGAAGACCATCTATTTTTACACATAAAGCTTCATCTTTTAGCCTATGACCATTACATCTTTCACATTTAGTATCGGATTGATATTGAGCAATTTCTTCTCTTTTCCAATCACTATCTGTCTCTAAATATCTTCTTTCTAAGTTATTTATAACACCTTCAAAAGTTTTCTTATGCGAATATTTTTCATACCCATCATCGTATGTAAATTTTATCTCTTCATCATCAGATCCATAAAGAATAATATCTTTTATCTTTTTGGATAATTTTGACCATTTTTCCTCTAGGGAAAATCCATAATGTTTAGCTAAAGAACTTAAAGTTTGAGCATAATATAATGTTGTTGTTTTTGCCCATGGCTCGATAGCTCCATCAATTATGCTTTTTTTCTCATTTGGTATAACCAAATTTGGATCAACATTTAATTTTACCCCAATACCCTCGCATTCTTCACAAGCACCAAATGGACTATTAAAAGAAAATAATCTTGGTTCAATTTCCTCTATTGTAAATCCACTTTCAGGACATGCGAATTTTGTTGAAAAAACTAATTTTTCTGATTTTCTGAATTTTTTTGGTAAAGTTTCATCCTCATATTCAACAAATAAAAGACCATTAGCTAACTGGATTGAAGTTTCAATACTTTCTGCAAGTCGATTTCCTAAAGTTGAGTTTAAAACTATTCTATCGACCAGTATCGATATATCGTGTTTAATTTTTTTATTAAGTTCTGGAACTTTTTCAATATCATATAAAACATCATCAATTTTAATTTTTCTAAAACCTCTTTTTTTATAATTTAAAATCTCTTTTCTGTATTCACCTTTTCTTCCTCTGACTACAGGAGCATAAAGATAAATAGTCGATTTTTTTGGTAATTTTTTAATCTTATCTACTATTTGGCTAACAGTTTGTGACTCAATTGGTTTGCCAGTAAATGGTGAATATGGAATTCCGGCTCTAGCATATAATACTCTCATATAATCATAAATTTCAGTAACGGTTGCAACCGTAGATCTAGGATTTTTTGATGTATTTTTTTGCTCTATCGAAATTGCAGGACTTAAACCTTCTATAAGGTCCACATTTGGCTTTTTCATCTTATCTAAAAATTGTCTTGCATACGCTGATAAACTTTCAACATATCTTCTTTGACCTTCAGCATAAATCGTATCAAATGCTAACGAAGATTTTCCTGATCCAGATAGTCCAGTAATCACTATAAATTTATCCTTTGGAATTTCTAAAGATATGTTTTTTAAATTATGTTCTTTTGCACCCTTTATAACTATCTTTTTAATCATAATTTTTGTTGCTTTGGTCTAATAAAATTAATATTCAGAGTAAAATTGTGATATAAATTAATCAACTATTAAAATAAATATTAAAATATTATGGCTGGAAGTTTAAATAAAGTACTTTTAATTGGTCGTTTGGGCGCAGATCCCGAAATCAAGCAAATGGTGAATGGAAAGAGCGTTGCAAGATTAAGCCTCGCTACAAGTCAATCATGGAAAGATAAAAATACAGGTGAAAAAAAAGAAAAAACTGAATGGCACCGTGTAGTTGTATTTAATGAAGGTTTGGTAAATGTTGTTCAACAATATCTAAAAAAAGGTGCTCAAGTTTATGTAGAGGGTCAAATTACTACAAGAAAATGGAAAGATGAACAATCTGGACAAGACAAATATTCAACCGAAGTAGTTATACAAGGTTACAATTCTTCTTTAACTATGCTTGGTGGAGGAAATTCAAGTGGTGGTATAGCTAATGATAATTCACAAGCATCAAATAATACTGAAGATTTATCTCAAGTACAAAATGATATGGACGACGATATTCCATTTTAATTTTTATGGAAAAAAACGAAGTTTCTAAAGATAAGAATATAAAATTAATCTCAATGCATGATGAGATGAGCTCATCTTATCTATCATATGCAATGAGCGTCATTGTCAGCAGAGCGCTTCCAGATGTTAGAGATGGTCTAAAACCTGTACATAGAAGAATTTTATATGCAATGTATAAAGGTGGTTATGATTGGTCTAAACAATTTAGGAAATCTGCAAGAATAGTTGGAGATGTAATTGGTAAATATCACCCACATGGAGACCAATCTGTTTATGACGCACTTGTTCGTATGGTTCAAGATTTTTCAATGAGTTTACCTCTTGTAGATGGTCAAGGAAATTTTGGATCTATAGACGGTGATCCAGCAGCAGCTATGAGATACACAGAAACTAGATTATCAAAAGTTTCACAATTTTTAATAGATGACATTGAGAAAAAAACAATTGATTTCAAGAGCAATTATGATGAAACAGAAAAAGAACCAACTGTGTTACCTGCTCAGTTTCCAAATCTTTTAGTAAATGGAGCAGGGGGTATTGCTGTTGGTATGGCTACAAGTATTCCTCCTCATAACTTAGGAGAAATAATCAATGGCACATTAGCTTTAATTGATAACAAAGATATAAAGATTAAAGATCTTATGAAACATATTCCTGGTCCTGACTTTCCTACAGGTGGTATAATTATTGGTAAAGATATCATTAAACAGGGATACAATAAAGGTAGAGGTTCTTTTAAAATTAGAGGGGAAATATCAAACGAAACACTTAAGAATGGTAGAGATAGACTAGTTATAAATTCAATTCCATATCAAGTTAATAAATCTGTATTAAATGAGAGAATAGCACAATTAGTTAGAGAAAAAAAAATAGAAGGTATAAGAGATATAAGAGATGAATCCAATAGAGAAGGAATTAGAGTTTCAATAGATTTAAGAACTGGAGTTGAACCAGAGACTGTAAAAAGACAATTATACAAGAACACTCAAATAGAAAGCTCATTTGGATTTAATACACTTGCAATTGTTGATGGTAAGCCAAAGACTTGCAATCTAAAAGAGTTTTTAGAGAATTTTTTAGAATTTAGAGAAGATGTCGTACTTAAGAAAACAAAATTTGATCTCAACAAAGCAGAAGACAGAGCACATATTTTAATTGGTCTTTCCGTATCAGTTGAGAATTTAGATAAAGTTATAAAGATTATTAGAGGTTCAAAAACTCCAGATGATGCCAAAAAAGCTTTGTTAAACACTAAGTGGAAAATCAATAAATCAAAAAAAATGATTTCATTGATAGAAAGTAAAAATTCTAAAAGTCTTTATAATTTATCAGCTGTTCAAGTTGAAGCAATATTAGAATTAAGATTACAAAAATTAACAGCACTTGGTATTAATGAAATAGAAGTTGAAATAAAAAAATTATCTGAGTTAATTTCTTCATTAAAAAAAATTATATCTTCAAAAAAAGAATTATTAAAAGTAATAAGTAACGAGCTTAAAGAAATAAAGGATAAATATGCGACACCAAGAAGAACAAAAATCATCGATGCAATACTTAATTATGATATTGAGGAAACAATACAAAAAGAAACTGTTCTTATAACCGTTACCTTACAAGGATATATAAAAAGAGGATCACTTAAAACTGTAAAAATTCAAAAAAGGGGAGGAAAAGGTAAAACTGGTATCACAACTAGAAATGAAGACTCTGTAGTTCAAACGCTATCAGTTAATACTCATACCTCTGTGTTATTTTTTTCTACCGAAGGTCTCGTTTATAAAATAAAAGCATGGAAAATTCCCGAAGGTTCAGCATCATCAAAAGGTAAATCTTTATTTAATATTTTGCCGCTTAAAAACTATCAATCAATAAGCTCAATTATGCCATTTCCTGAAAGTGAAGAAGATTCAAGCAAATATCAGATAGTTTTTGCAACTTCAAAAGGCAAGGTAAGAAAAAATAGTTTAGAAGATTTCTCTTCAATTAATACATCTGGAAAAATAGCAATGAAACTAGATACTAATGATAGAATAATTGGAGTTAAGATATGTAAAGATGATCAAGATATAATCCTGAGTACAAAATTTGGAAAATGTATCAGATTTGAGTCTAAAAAATTAAGAATATTTAAAGGAAGATCATCAAAAGGTATAAAGGGAATAGAATTAGCGCCTAATGATGAAATAGTTTCTTTATCAATTATTGACAATAATAAGATGAAGAAAAATGGAAAAAATACAAAAGATGATAAATCTGAACTAACAGCAAAACAAAAGTTTATTTTATCTATTAGTGAAAATGGTTTTGGTAAGAAAACCTCACATTATGACTACAGAACAACAAATAGAGGTGGTAAAGGAATTATTGGAATAATTAATTCACCCAGAAATGGAAATATTGCATCATCGTTTCCTGTGTTTGATGGAGACGAAATAATGATTTCAACAAACAAAGGTCGAGTTATAAGATTAGCAGTTAAAGAAATTAGAACAGCCGGAAGAAACACTCAAGGAGTAAGAATAATTAAGTTATCTGGTGATGAAAAAGTTGTTTCAGCAATTAAAATTGATGATAATTTAATATAATGCACAAGTCAGCTATCTATCCTGGTACATTTGATCCAATTACCTTTGGTCATATTGATGTAATTAAAAAAGCATTAAAATTATTTGATAAGATTGTTGTAGCCGTATCAGACGGTGAAAATAAAAATTATCTTTTTGATGCTGAGGAAAGATTAGAGATTGTAAGAAATGCTCTTTTTAAAGATCTAAAAATGAACAAAAAAAAAATAATTTTAATTTCATTTAAATCATTAACAACCACTCTTTGTAAAAAATACAAATCAAGTGTTATATTGAGAGGTTTAAGAGCAGTATCTGATTTTGAATATGAGTTTCAACTTGCCGGTATGAATAGAAAGTTGAATAACAATATTGAAACCTTATTTTTAATGTCAGATGTTGAAAATCAAATTATCTCTTCAAAATTTGTTAAAGAAATTGTTAAACTTAATGGAGATATTAAAAAATTTACAACAAAGAGTACTATTAAAGCTTTGAAAGAAAAATATGATTAAACTTTTAATCAAGATATTAATTATTTTTTTATTTACAATTAATCAATCGTTAACAGAGGAGAATATGATGATTTTAAAATTAAAAGATGGTGATGTAAAAATAGAATTATTTTCAGATACAGCACCCAATCATGTAAAACGAATAAAAGAATTAGCTGATGCTGGTAAATATGACAATGTAGTATTTCATAGAGTTATTGATGGTTTCATGGCCCAAACAGGAGATGTCAAATTTGGTAACTCAAATTCAGATGATTTTGATTTGAGAAGAGCTGGAATGGGTGGATCAGATTTACCTGATCTTAAACAAGAATTCAGTAATCTTCCTCATGACCGAGGTACCTTGTCTATGGCTCGATCATCAGATCCTAATAGTGCTAATAGTCAATTTTTTATATGTTTTAAACCAGCCCCATTTTTAGATAATCAATATACTGTTTTTGGAAAGGTTATCGAAGGAATGGAATTTGTTGATAAGATAAAAAGAGGCGATGAAAATAATAATGGTGCAGTAACAGAGCCTGACAAAATTATTAGTTTCAAATCTTTATAAAATTCTGACTTCAATTGAAAAAATTTGAATTTAAAGTTTTAAAAAAAAGTAAATTTGCAAGACTTGGTTTAATTCAAACTTATAGAGGTAACATAGAAACACCAGCTTTTATGCCTGTAGGGACTCAAGCTACAGTAAAGGCCTGTACAATTGATGATATTAAAAAAACAAGATCACAAATTATTTTATCTAACACTTATCATCTAATGATACGCCCAGGCGTAGAGAGAATTAAACATGCTGGCGGTCTTCACGAATTTATGAATTGTGATCTTCCAATACTTACAGACTCGGGTGGCTTTCAAGTAATGTCATTATCAAAGTTAAATAAAATAGATAAAGAAAAAGGTGCAATTTTTAACTCACACATTGATGGTAAAAAATTTTACCTTAGTCCTGAAGAAAGTATAAGAATTCAATTAGGATTAAATTCAGATATTTTAATGGTAATGGATGAATGTCCAAAAAAAACCAATGATTATCAAATTATAGATAAATCTATGAATTTATCTTTGTATTGGGCTGAAAGATCCAAAAAAGCTTTTGGAAATAATCCCCACAAAGCTCTATTTGGTATAGTGCAAGGTGGTTTGTTTAAAGATTTGAGAATAAAATCTTTAAAGGGACTTTTAAAAATTGGATTTGATGGTTATGCATTAGGTGGTTTAGCAGTTGGAGAAACTCAAGCTGAAATGTTTACAGTTTTGGAAGATATTAAAGAGTATTTGCCAGATGATAAACCTCATTATTTAATGGGCGTTGGCACTCCAAATGATATCTTAGGTGCTGTTAAAAAAGGTATTGATATGTTCGATTGTGTTCTTCCAACAAGATCAGGTAGAACTGGACTTGCTTTTACTTGGCAGGGAAGGGTAAATATTAAAAATAATAAGTACCAAAATGATAATACTCCGCTAGATCCTGAATGTAAAAATCTTAATTTGAATAGATATTCAAAAAATTATCTTAACCATTTATTTAACACTAATGAGATTCTTGGATCGATGTTATTAACGTTACACAATATAAATTTCTATCAAGAATTAATGAAAGCTATTAGAGAAAATATCCAAAATGACACATTTGATGCTTTTCATGATAAATACATTGATAAGTTGTAAATAGTTAAGTTATTTTTTTCAAATTCCTGTTTGAAATATTTAGATTATTCTATATATACATTTCATCTTGAAGAGAATATGGGCCGTTAGCTCAGTTGGTAGAGCAATTCCCTTTTAAGGAATGGGTCGATGGTTCGAGTCCATCACGGCTCACCATGTTTTAAGCAATTGGTGGGTACTTAATAATTATTTCGTTCAACCAAGTTTGTATATTTCTTATTCTACTATCAGATGAAGGATGAGTGCTCATAAATTGAGGAGGCTCCTTACCTTTGTTCTCTTCTTTCATCCTGTACCATATTTTTTCAGTTTCTCTAATATCATAACCAGATAAAGAGGAAAAAATCATACCTAAATAATCGGCTTCACTTTCCTGTTTTCTATTGAAAGGATTCATTATACCAATTGAGGAAATAAGACCGACAGTGTCCATACCAGTTGATCTATTAATTTGACTTAGTGCTCCACCACTAAAAATATCTATAAGTGTAGTGCCTGTTTGTACCAGAACTCCACGACTTGCTCTTTCAACAGAATGTTTTGCAACAGCATGAGCAATCTCATGACCCATAACAGCCGCTAATCCATTAGTATTTTTTGTAATTTTAAGCATACCACTATAAACAGCAATTTTACCTCCCGGCATACACCAAGCATTTTTTACTTTATCATTATCAATTAAAATATATTCCCACTTAAAATTTGCTGTTGGATCAGGAAGATTTGATTTATCAAAATAAATTGATATTGCATCTTCCATCTTTTTTCCTATTTCTGTTATTTCATTAATAGATTTCGTATCTTTGATTAATTTTTCTTTTTCTTTTACTTTTTCATAAATTTGGGCAGCCTGAGCATTTAATTTTGCTTCTGGGATTAGCTTTAATTGTTTTCTATCTGTAATTGGAGCGGTAGTACAAGCGTTAATTACAATACCACAACAACCACAACCCACATAAGTTAAAAATTTTCTTCTATTCATTTTGTAAGACATTGATATTATATATTATAATGAATCTAAATAATAAAATATTATTAATATTATTCCTAATAGCAATAGTTTTTGTGATATTTTCAAGTTTTAAATAATGGCAAAACAGAAAAAAAAAAAATCAATTAGTTTAATTCTTAGAAATTATTTTATTACTGGTGTAGTAGTTTTAATACCCATTGGTTTTACTTTATATTTAAGTAGAATATTAATTGGAATTTCATCTAAAGTAATTCCAGAAAATATAAATCCAAATAATTATCTACCTTTTGAAATTCCTGGATTGGAAATTATAATTTCAATAATATTTATAACTATCGTTGGAGGTTTATCACTATCATTTTTGGGTAAACGAATTCTTAAACTTATCGATGACTTATTTAAAAGAATTCCAGTTCTAAGAACTATTTACTCTGCAATAGTACAAATGACAGAAACATTTTCTAACAAAGACCAGAACGATAAAAAGAGTGTTGTTTTAGTTGAGTATCCTAGAAAAGGTGTTTGGGCTGTTGGTTTTGCAACAAAAGAAAATAAGGGTGAAATGGCAGAAAAAACAAATAAGAAATTGATTAACGTTTTTGTCCCAACAACACCAAATCCTACAAGTGGTTTCTTACTAATGTTTCCGATCGATGAGGTTATATATCTTAATATGACTTTTGAAGAAGCTTCTAAATTTATTGTATCTGCCGGAACATCTACCGGTAAGAGTTAAGCAATATCATTAATTATATCAGCTCTATCGTATAGTTTAATTAATGGTTTGAATTTACTAATATCTTCATTACGACTTTCAATTCTTTTTATTTCTTTTTCAGCTAAAATAAAAAGATTATGATTATGAATTGGATCAGCTAATTTAAAATTTTTTATTCCACTTTGTTTGAAACCTAAAATATCCCCAAAACCTCTCAATTTCATATCCTCTTCCGATATCTTAAAACCATCATTAGAGTCTTTAAGTATATTAATTCTTTTTTTCGCATTATCACTTAAATTAGACTTAAACATTAAAATACATGATGATTCTTTACTACCTCGTCCAACTCTACCTCTAAGCTGATGTAGTTGAGATAAACCAAATTTATTTGCATTTTCAATAATTATTACATTTGCAT
The DNA here is from genome assembly GCA_902531765.1 of uncultured Pelagibacteraceae bacterium. Lineage (GTDB taxonomy): Bacteria > Pseudomonadota > Alphaproteobacteria > Pelagibacterales > Pelagibacteraceae > Pelagibacter. Next base: position 153,266 of record CACAFC010000001.1, read on the forward strand.
TTGGAAAATCTATACCGACTTCAATTATCGTAGTCGAAACCAAAATCTTAAATTCATTTTTTAAGAATTTGTTTAAGATTACTTCTTTTTCATCAGTTGTAGTTTTACCGTGAAGTAGAAAAACTTGTTTAGGAAACAATTTATTTAAGTATTCAAATTTTTTAACTGCAGAAGAATGATCAATCTTTTTAGACTCTTCAATTAAAGGGCAAACCCAAAATATTTGATTTCCTAGTTTGATTTCTTTTTTTACAAATTTTATTACATCATCAATTTTATCTTCTAGTTTGCTATAGGTTTTTACAGGTTTACGAATATTCGGTTTTTCACGAATAATTGAAAGATCCATATCACCATAAATTGTCATTGTTAAAGTACGTGGGATTGGTGTAGCAGTCATTAAAAGAACATCACAATCTTTCCCAGCTTTATCAGATAATTTTTTTCTTTGATTTACTCCAAATTTATGTTGTTCATCTATTATTATTAATCCAAGTTTTTTAAATTCAACTTTTTTTTGGAAAAGTGCATGTGTTCCAAAAATTATATCAATTTGTTTATTAGATATTTTGTTGAGGATTATTTTCTTATCTTTGTAAGAAGATTTACCAGATAGTAAATCAATCTTAATATTTTGAGAAAATAGTTTTTTAGCTAAAAGAAAATGTTGTCTAGCTAATATTTCAGTTGGTGCCATTACTGCTACCTGAAAACCAGAATTAATTGTATTAAATGCGGATAGCAAAGATACAATTGTTTTTCCACTGCCTACATCACCCTGAAGTAATCTAAACATCTTATTTTCAGAGCATAAATCATTATTGATTTCACTTAATGTTTTATTTTGATCATTTGTTAATGAGAAATTAAGTTTAGATATAATTACATTTTGTTTTTTTATATCGAAAATTTTTTTTGTTTTTTTTATTCTTTTAATTTTTTTTCGTATTTCAGAGTTTACTAAAAATGTGGAGAAAATTTCATCATAAGCAAGTCTTTGATAAAAATTTTCTTTAAATTTACCAATATTTTCTGGTTTATGTAATTTTCTGATAGAGTCATTCCAACTTATATTGTTGAATTTTTTCAATATATCTTTTGAATGCCATTCTTTAACTTGAGGTAAATTATTTATTATTTGTAAAATTATCTTATTATAAACTTTTTCGCTAATACCCTCAGTTAATGAATAGCTATTATGTTTTTGTTTAATTATCGAAGAGTCCTCTGAAATATATTTTGGATTAGTTAATTGATACTTATTTCTAAAATATTTGATTTTACCACTTATAGTAACTTCTTTGCCAATTGGTAATATTTTCTTGATGTAGCCTTCATAACTGTTAAAAAAAACACAATCTATTTCACCAGTGTCATCTTTACACAAAACTCTATTTGGTAAGTTTCTAACTCTTGGGAATGAATATTTAAGAGGTATTATAGTTATGGTCTGTATTTCATCTATCTTTAAATCTTTTATTTTAGATGATAAACTTCTATCAGTGTAGGATTTTGGCAATTTCCATAATAAGTCAAAAATAGTATTTATCTTTTTTCTCTTTAACAAATTCGAAGTTTTAGTTCCTACACCTTTTAGTAAATTGAGATCAGACAATAAGTATTCATAATTTCTTTTCATATCTACAAACTGATATTATATTCTTATTATGACTACCGATATAGAACAAATTAAAAAAAAGATTATTTACAGATCGAATTATCGTGGCACAAAAGAAATGGATAAACTTTTAGGTGCATTTACAAGAAAATATTTAGATCAATTAAATATGGAAGATCTAAATCAATTGATTAAACTTTTAGAGATTGATGATAATAATCTTTATAATTTCTATAATGGTCTGAAAACAGACATACAATTTGAAGACAATAAGATTAATAAATTATTTAAAAATTTTAAGTACTAAATGCTTTAATGGCGGAGAGACTGGGATTCGAACCCAGGAAAGAGTTGCCCCTTTGCCGGTTTTCAAGACCGGTGCTTTCAACCGCTCAGCCATCTCTCCGTGAGCAATCTTTTATAATTATAATTATTTAATTCAACCATAAAATAGTTTATTAAACATTTATTATCTATTTCATCATTTTATGAACCAGCATTTTAATAAAGGATTAATACTCACTTCTTTAGGATCCTTTTGGTGGGGTTTTATTGGAGTTATATATTTTGAATATGTTGCTTTTATAGGACATGTTGAATTGGTTGTTCACAGATGTTTATGGACAGCTGTTATGTTAATTCTGACAACACTTTTCCTAAAAAAATGGAAACTTTTTTTCAAAAGTATTTCAAATAAAAGAAATCTTTTTTATCTTTTTATATCAGGTTTTTTAATATTTATTAATTGGGCTATTTGGATTTACGCCGTAGCTACAGAAAGAATTATAGATGCTAGTTTTGGATATTTTATTATGCCAATTATTAGTGTTTTGTTAGGATATTTATTTTTTAAAGAAAAATTAAATAAAAAAAGAATTTTTTCTATTCTGTTAGTAATCATATCCATTTTGATTATGATTTTTTTAAATATAAAAACACTTCCTTGGGTTGGTATAATCGTTGCTTTAAGTTGGGCATTTTATAATCTTGTGAGAAAAAAAATCAATATTGAGACTGATATAGGACTTTTAATAGAGAGTTTATATATTTTACCTTTTGCTCTTATTACCTTTTACTTAATCTTTGAGAAGGGATTAAATGACTTTAGTTTGGCTAACCCTGGTCTTAGCATGTTTCTATTATTAGCAGGACCTATGACTGTGATTCCTTTGTTTCTATATGTTAGAGGTGTTGAACTAATTGGGCTCGGGGCTACTGGAATGATTTTTTATATTACACCTACGTTACAGTTTATTTTAGGCTATTTTTATTACAATGAGGATTTTTCGCTTATTAAATTAGTGAGTTTTATTATTATCTGGATTGCTGTAATTATATATCTAAAAGATCTATATGAAACTAATTAGTCAAATATTTTTTTTATTCTTAATATCTATATTCAATTGTTTTTCTAGTGAAAATATTAATTTTAACGAATGGAAAAAAAATTTTAAAAAAGTGGCATTAGCAAAAAATATTTCAGAAAAGACTTTTGATGAAATAATGCTGAATGTAAGATTTCTTCCTAAAGTAATTGAATACGATCGATTTCAGCCGGAGTTTTATGAAGATACAAAGACATACATTAGTAAACGTACCTCAACAAAAAAATTGAAAAAGGGAATGGACTTTTATGAAAATAATTCAAATCTTATAAATTTAGTAGAAAAAAAATTTGAAGTGGAAAAGGAATTACTTTTATCTTTAATGGGTATTGAGACTAACTTTGGAACTTACGTTGGAAAAATGGATATAATATCATCATTGGCGACATTAAGTTATGACAAAAGAAGATCAGAATTTTTTTCAAAAGAACTTTTAACACTTTTAAAATTAATTGATGATAATCAAATAGATTACAAGACACTATATGGTTCATGGGCCGGTGCGTTTGGTTTTTTTCAGTTTATGCCGTCAACAATAAAGAATTATGCTTTTGACTATAATAAAGATAATTATATCGATTTGAAAAATTCTGAGGACGCATATGCATCTGCCGCTAATTATTTAAATAAGATAGGATGGAAAAAAAATTCTTTTTGTTTTAAAAAAATTGAATTAGATGAGAATATTCCAATTAAATTTTTAAATGTATCAGCTAAAAAAATTCACAGTAAAAAGAAAGTTAAATCTTTTAAAAAATATATAAAGAATTATTCTGAATTAAATATAGATAATGAAAACCAGAAAATAGCAATAATAACTCCAGACAAAGATATTATACCTGATGCTCAAACTTTAAGTCCTGCTTATATAGTTTTTGAAAATTATGAAATAATTTTGAAATGGAATAGATCGTTAAGATTTGCACTTGCTGTTTGCACTTTAAAAGATAAACTTAAAAATGAAATTTAATATTTATATTATTTTAAGTACTTTTTTTTTATTATTAAGTTGTGATCAGACTACAATTAATCAAGGTAAAAAGTTAGATACTACTTTTGAAAAAAAATATAAAAATAGTGGTTTTTCCTTAATTTATAATGATCAATTAAAAATCAAAAAAATTGATCAAAGATCTTTAACAATTTTCCATAAAAACTTAAAAAGAAAATCATCTGTAAAAATTACCAATCCTTTAAATGGCAAATCTCTAATTGCAGAAGTAAAATCGAATAGGGTTAAATTTTCACCATTTTACAACTCAGTTATTACACAAAGAATTGCCAAGGAATTAGAGCTTGATTTAGATGAGCCTTATATAGACATTATTTTAATTTCAAAAAATTCAACTTACATTGCAAAAAAAACTAAAACTTTTGAAGAAGAAAAAAACGTAGCAGAAAAGGCGCCTATAGATGGTATTAAAATAAGCGACCTTAATTCATCCATTAAAACAAAAAAAAAATTAAATAAAAATAATAAATTTTCTTATTATATTAAGGTAGCTGATTTTTATTATAAAAAATCTGCTAAAAATATGAGCACTAAAATTAAAAATGAAGTTAAATTGAATAATATTCAAATCATTGAACTTACTAAAACAAATTATAGGTTATTATTGGGACCTTTTAATGATATACAATCACTTAAAGACTCATTTGAAAAAATGAATTCTTTGTATTTTGAAAATCTGGAAATAATAAAAGATGTTTAAAAAAATTTTTATCATTATCTCATTATATTTATCTTTGATTTTTTCTGTAAGTGCAAATATTGATATCAAAGCTAGAACTGCAATTTTACAAGATTTCTTATCTGGAGAAATTTTATATGAAAAAGACCCTGATAGATCAATTTACCCAGCATCAATGACTAAAATAATGACAGCAATTATTGCATTTGATTTAATAAAATCGGGTGACCTATCATTAGATGACAAATTTATAATATCTGAAAAAGCATGGCGTTTATCAACTGCTGGGTATTCATCAATGTTTATAATGGTTGGTGATGAAGTTTCTGTAGAGGATTTACTGTTGGGTATAATTATTGCGTCCGGTAATGATGCATGTATCGCTCTTGCAGAAGGTATAGCAGGAACTGAGGAAGAATTTGCAATCTTAATGACAGCAAAAGCAAAAGAATTAGGTATGGAAAATACAAACTTCGCCAACTCATCTGGTATTAATGATCCAGACAATTATTCAACAGTAAGAGATATTTTGATTATGTCTACTTATTTAATTAAAGAACACCCCAAATATTATGAATGGTTTGCTGAAAAAGAATTTACATGGAATAGAACTGGTGGTGATCCAATCACACAAGGCAACAGAAATCCTCTTCTTTATAAAAATATTGGAGCTGATGGTATTAAAACAGGTTATTTAGCTGTTGAAAAATATTCATTAGCATCATCAATCAATAGAAAGGGGAGAAGATTAATAGCTGTTGGTAGTGGATTTGAAACGAAAAGTTCAAGATCAAGAGAAAGTTCAAGATTACTAACCTTTGGATTAACAAATTTTGATCTTGTTTGGATAAATAAAGCTAACGAACCCATTGATAAAATAGATGTTTGGCTTGGTAAACAAAATCAGGTTGATGTTCATGTTGATACAGATATTTATAAAACAATTAAAAAAGCAAAAAAAAGATTATTAAAGATATCCTTAAAATATGATGGGCCAGTGGAAGCACCAATCAAAAAAAATCAAAAAATTGGAACTTATAGAGTAGTCTATGACCAAGAATTAATAGGTGAATATGATCTATTAGCATCAAACGATGTTCAAAAAGTGAATATTTTTACTAGATTAATTAAATCATTGAATTATTTAATCTGGGGTGATGTCTAAAAAGCCCGTCATTGTTTTCGAGGGTATTGAAGGAAGTGGGAAGACTCATCATTTAAATAAGATTTCAAAATATTTGAAAAGAAGAAAACTTTCTTTTATCAAAATAAGAGAACCTGGGGGAAGTTTAAATTCTGAGAAAATAAGAAAATTGATACTCAATAAGAAATCTAATTTTAATAAAAATACAGATTTATTACTTTATTTGGCTTCTAGAAGTGAAAATATTGATCTACTAAGAAAATATTATAAAAAAAGAATAATACTAATAGATAGATTTATTGACTCAACTATATCATATCAACATTATGGTATGGGTGTAAATTTAAATTTGATAAACAATATAAATAAACATATTTTGTTAAGTTTTAAAGTTTCTTTTACTTTTTTAAACCTAGTAAATCATAAAAATATGATAAAGAGACTTAACTTAAGAAAGTCTACAAATAGGTATGATAATTTTAAAAAAGATTTTTATAATAAAGTACAAAAAGGTTTTATAAAACTATCGAATAAAAACAAAAAAAAATATCAAATAATTAACTCAAATTTAGATATTAAATTAAATGAAAAATTAGTTTTAAAAAAGATTGAAAAATTAATAAGATGAATTTAACTCCAATAAATCAAACAAGTTTATTTTCACTTGATAATTACTTATTAGATTTTATAAAACTTTATAAGAAAAAAAAATTACCTACAAAAATTTTACTTAGTGGCGACAAAGGTTTAGGTAAATCAACTTTAGCATTTCATCTAGTAAACTATATATTGTCAATAAATGATGAACATCAATACATTATTGAAGAGTCTAAGATTAACCCTGAAAATAGATTTTATAAACTTACAATAAATGGTTCAAATCCTAACTTGACTTTAGTTGACACCTTAAATGATAAAAAAAGCATAGATATTAATCAAATCAGAGAATTAATTATAAATTTGAATAAGTCATCATTTAATGAAAAAGAAAGATTTGTAATTATTGATAATATTGAGACATTAAATATTTCTTCAATTAATGCACTTTTAAAAATTCTAGAGGATCCACCAAGAAATACTTATTTCATTTTGATAAATAACGACAGATTTATTTTGCCTACTTTAAAATCAAGATGTATCAATTTTAAGATATTTTTAGATCATAAAACCTCCATCTCAGTAATTAATAAAATTTTAAACGATGATATCTTAAAATATATCAATAAAGATTTGATAAACTACTATGCAACACCAGGACAATTATATTATTTGACTCAATTTTTTAAAACACAGGAACATGATCTCAATGATCATGATGTAAAAAGTTTTATAAAACTTGTTATTAAAGATAATTTGTATAAAAAAAATGCCTTAATTAAAAATATAATATTTGGATATTTGGAATTTTATTTTCGAACAAAAGTAAGATTGGCAAAATCAAGAACTTTTGAATATTATGATTATTTTTTAAAGAGAATTGATGATACTAAAAAATTTAATTTAGATGAAGAGTCTTTATTTATGGAATTTGAATATAAAATTTTAAATGGATAAAAATTTTTATATTACTACTCCGATATATTACCCATCTGGTAGACCTCATATGGGGCATGCATACTCAAGCATTATCGCTGACTTTTTTGCACGATTTAAATCAATTGATGATTATAACGTTCATTTTTTAACTGGTACAGATGAGCATGGTTTAAAGATACAAAGATCAGCTGAAAAAGCGGGTAAGGAGCCTAAGGAATTCTGTGATCAAATTAGTCAAACATTTAAAGATCTCTCAAAAACATTAAATTTATCTAATACCGATTTTATTAGAACTACTGAGGACAGACATAAAAAAACAGTTCAGCATCTCTGGTCTCTTCTTGAAAAAAATGATGACATTTATTTATCAAATTATTCTGGATGGTATTCAGTCTCAGATGAGGCTTTTTACAATGAAGATGAAATAGAAATAATTGAAGGAAAAAAAATCGCTAAATCATCAAAATCTAATGTTGAATGGATAGAAGAAGAGTCATATTTTTTTCGACTCTCTAAATGGCAAAAACCCTTATTAGAATTTTATGAAAACAATCCAGATTTTATACTACCTGAGTCTAGAAAAAATGAGGTAATTAGTTTTGTAAAAAGTGGTCTTAAAGATCTTTCTGTAAGCCGTAAAACTTTTACATGGGGAATTCCAGTTCCCAGTAATGACAAACATATTATTTACGTATGGCTCGACGCATTAACAAATTATTTAAGTGCTTTAAATTATCCAGATACAAATAATGAACTTTTTAAAAAATTTTGGCCAGCATCTATACATTTAATTGGTAAAGATATCCTAAGATTTCATGCAGTTTATTGGCCTGCTTTCCTTTTAGCTGCTAAAATTGAATTACCAAAAAAAGTTTATGGACATGGATGGATATTATCTGGTGAAGAAAAAATGTCAAAATCTAAGGGAAACATTTTAGATCCATTAGAAATAATTGAAGAATACGGTTTAGACCCTTTGAGATATTATTTGGTTAAGGAAGTTTCGTTTGGAAACGATGGTAATATTTCTCAAGATAGACTTGAAGATTGTATAAATAGCGATTTAGCAAATAATTATGGTAATTTATGTCAAAGAGTTACTGCTTTTGCGATGAAAAATTGTGATGGAAAAATTCCTGCAAAAATTGATTTTCAGCCAGATGATTTAAAAATATTAGATAAATTTCAAGAAAATTTAGATACAATAAGGTCAAAAATAAATGAACAGAATATAAATTTTTATATAGATTTCATTGTTAATTCACTGTTTGAGGCAAACAAATATTTTAATGATCAAGAGCCATGGAAAAAAAAGGATAATCTAATTAGATTAAATACTATAGTTTATACAACATTAGAAATAGTAAGGAAAATTAGCTTTTTACTTTATCCAATTATTCCCGAAACATCATTGAAAGCATTAAAGATTTTTAATTTGTCAGAAAAAGATATCAAATTAGAAACTATTACTAATAATGAATTTATTATTAAAGGTAATATGATAAATAAGATAGATATTTTAATTAAGAAAATAGAAAAAGAAAATGATTGACTCACATTGCCATCTTGATCATGAACCGTTACTTAGTGATCTTTCAAATGTGCTTAAAAGATCTAAGGATGTTGGTATTAAAAAGTTATTAACTATATCTACATCTTTTGAGAGTTTTTCTAGAATTAAAGATATAGTGAATAAAGATGAGATCATATATGGAACAGTAGGCATACATCCACATGAGAGTGACACTAATACAATAACTAAGAATGAAATAGTTAAAAGTCTTAAAGAAAACCCTAAAATAATTGGAATAGGAGAAACAGGTCTAGATTATTACTATAATAATAGTGATAAAGTGAAACAAATAACTAGTTTTAAAACACATATTGAAGCAGCAATAGAGTGTGATGTTCCTATTATTATACATTCAAGAGACGCAGAAGATGATACCTTTAATATACTCAGTGAATATAAGAGACATAACCTTAAAATTTTGATGCACTGTTTCACTGGATCAAAAAAATTTTCAGAAAAACTTCTTACATTGAATTCTTATTTTTCTGCTAGTGGAATTATTACTTTTAAAAACTCAGTTGATCTTCAAGAAACTTTTAAATCATTACCAATAGATAAAATCTTAATAGAAACCGATAGTCCTTATTTAGCACCAGTTCCAAATAGAGGAAAAAAAAATGAGCCATCTTTTATTGATTTTACAGCTCAAAAACTCTCAGAAATAAAAGAAATTTCTAAACTAGATCTCATAAATAAAACTACAGATAATTTTAATAGATTATTTTTTCAATAATATATTATGAAATTTATAATTCTTGGATGTGGAAGTTCAATGGGTGTTCCAAGAGCAGATGGTTTTTTTGGTAATTGTGATCCAAAAAATAAAAAAAATTATAGAACCAGGTGTTCAGCCTTATTAAAAACGGCAGACGAGAATGTTTTAATAGATACTTCACCAGACTTAAGACAACAATTATTACGTCATAGAATTACAAAAATTGATAAAGTCTTTTATTCACATATTCATAGTGATCAAACTCATGGAATTAATGATCTTAGGATTTTTTACATTAAAAATAAAAAGCAAATTAATGTTTATGCAGATCTAGATACATCTAATTATTTAAAAAAAAGTTTTTCGTATTGTTTCAATAGTTATTCTAAAGAATATCCAGCAACGTTGAAATTAAATAAGTTAAAAAATACCCATATTGTTTTAAATAAAAAAAATAAAATAAATATAAGATCTATTAAAGTTAAGCATGGTAAAGTAAAATCAAACTGTTTTATAATTAACAATAAATTAGCCTACATAAGCGATGTTAACAAAATTTATGATAAAGATTACAAATATTTCAAAAGTTTGAAATATCTTATCATTGATTGCTTAAGATATGATTTTCATCCATCTCATTTTAACTTAGACTCAACATTAGATTTGATAAAAAAGTTTAAACCAAAAATGTCTATATTAACTAACCTGCATACAGATTTAGATTACAAAGTTCTCAAAAATAAATTACCTAAAAATGTGGTGCCTGCTTATGACGGTCTCTCAATAAATTTCTAAAGTTTTCTCTATTTTTTGTATTATCTTTTGTGAAGTAGGTTTGGTTAAAGATGAAAATGTATCTTCGACTTTTCCCTCTTTATTAATCAAAATTTTATAAAAATTCCATTTAGGTATTGCAGATTTACCATAATTATCCTTGGCCCATTTAAAAATTTCATGTGCGTTTTCACCTTTTACATCCGTAATAGTTGTAAGTGGGAAAGTAATATCAAAGTTTACTTCACAAAATTCTTTGACGTCTTTATTTGACTTTTTTTCTTGATTAAATGAGTCTGAAGGAATTCCAAGAACAATCAATCCTTTTGACTCGTATTTTTCCCATAATTTCTGTAAACCCTCGTACTGTTTTGTAAAACCACAATAACTAGCAGTATTAACTACTAAAACTGCTTTATCTTTGTATTTTCTAAAATCTATAATTTCTCCTGAAATGCTATTAATTTGTAAATCGTAAAAAACCTTATCGTAATTAGCCGATACAAAATTTTTAAAAAAAAACATAATAAATACTAAAAATATAAATACTAATTTTTTCATTTATAAATTACTTATTGGGTGTAAGTAATATCAAAAAGTAGCCAAATAAAGTGGATAATAATGACCCGGTTAATACACCAATTTTGACGCCATCCATATATTGCATGTTTTCAACAAAAGCTAAATTCCCTACAAAAAGACTCATTGTGAAACCAATACCAGTTAACACACCTACACCATAAAAATTATACCAACTCGTGTTATTAGGCATTTGCGCTATTTTTGTTTTTATAGCAACATATGAAAAGATAAATACACCTAATTGCTTACCTAAAAATAATCCTAAAACGATTCCTAATGGTACTTTATCTAGTAAGGATCCAAGAGATAAACCCTCTAAGGAAACACCTGCATTTGCAAAAGCAAATAAAGGCATGATACCGAAAGCAACATAAGGGCTTATTGCATGTTCAATTTTGATTAATAAAGAAAAATCTTTTTCTTTTTTACGATGAGGAATGGTCATTGCTAGTAGTACACCTGCAATTGTTGCATGTATTCCAGAATTATGAGTAAAGTCCCAAAGGAAAATACCAACAACTAAATAAGGTAAAAATTTTTTAATATTAAATTTATTTATAACCAATAATATTAAAAAGGTTAACAACATTAGACTTAAATACTTAATACTTAAATCTCCTGAATAAAAAAGTGCTATAATTACGATAGCACCCAAATCATCTATAATAGCTAGTGCTGTAAGAAAAACTTTTAAGGATAAAGGTACTCTTTTTCCCAGTAAAGATAATACACCTAGTGAGAAGGCTATATCTGTAGCTGAAGGTATTGCCCATCCATTCATTGTTTCGCTATCTCCAAAGTTGATAAATACATAAAATAATGCAGGAACTAACATTCCACCTACTGCTGCTATTATTGGAAGTAGTGCTTGTTTTATATTAGAAAGTTCACCTTGTAAAAATTCTCTCTTTATTTCTAGAGTGACAAAAAAAAAGAATATTGCCATTAAAGCATCGTTTATCCAATGAAGAACTGATAATTTTAATCCAAAATCATTTATGCCAATGAATAAATATTGATCTAAAGTTGAAAAATATAATTCAGATAAACCTGAATTACTTATTATTAAAGCTATAATTGCTGCAAATAATAGTACTAAACCACTAGCAGCTTCAAGTTTAAAAAACCAAATAAAGGGCTTTGATAAATAATTAATCATTTAATTTAGATCTTTAACAAAAAGTATTAAATCTCTCAAGGTTTCAAATAAATTATATAAGACAAGTTCTAAATTTGGGAAAATACTACTTAACGGACTCTTAAATGTATCTAATACAATTATAATTGCAACAAAAGTTATTATAGAAACTATTATATAACTTAAAAATTTTCCAAAGGTAAAATTATATTTTGGTTTATATTTGACTAATTCTGATCCTGGTTTTATAGGTGCTTTGGATACTGATTTATCAATATTTTCATCCTTATATAAAATCTTTTTTTGTTTAGCAGGCTTATCAATTAATGGCTCTGTTTGTTCGCTAACATTTTTATTAAAGAACCATGTTTGATTACATGATCCGCATTTCAATAATCTGCCTTTATCTGGAATTAAGTTTTCATCTACCTCAAATTTTTTTTCACCGCATGGACAAATTATTATCATTAGCTCTATATAACAGATTCTGATTAAAAATCCCTCGTTTTACACATCTTTATACATTGAAAAAATAAATAACTACTGTATTAGTACTTCATTCGGAGTGTAGCGCAGCCTGGTAGCGCATCTGGTTTGGGACCAGAGGGTCGCAGGTTCGAATCCTGCCACTCCGACCAGTATTTATGAAAAAAGCAAAAATTTATAAACCTAATAAAACAGCAATGCAGTCTGGTCTAGGCAAAATTGATAAGTGGATTTTAGAATTTAAGACTAAAGATCCTACCAAAAATCCTTTAATGGGATGGGAAAGTTCATCTGACACTTATACTGAGTTAAAATTAGAATTTACCACTAAAGAACTAGCTATTACTTATGCAAAAAAAAACAAAATTGATTTTGAATTAATAGAACCAAAACAAAGAAAAGTAGTGAAAAAATCCTATGCAGACAATTTTTTAAACTAAATTTATGTTTAAATTTTTTACAAATAAAAGATGGCATTTATGGAGTATTGGAGGAACAATACTAATCCTAGCTGCTACATGGTATCAAGTACAATTAGATGTAAGAATTAACGAATGGTTTGGTGAGTTCTATGATACATTGCAAAAAGCATTAGCAGAGCCAGGCGCAGTAACTGAAAAAGAATTTATTGCTTATCTTTTTACATTTGCAAAAATTGCAGCTGTTTATATCTTGGTGGTCATATTTAGCGATTATTTTACTAGCCATTGGACATTTAGGTGGCGAACAGCTATGGCTGATTTTTATCATGACAAATGGACTTTTGCATCTTCAATAGAAGGTGCATCCCAAAGAGTGCAAGAAGATACTCTTAAATTTGCTAGAATAATGGAAGGCTTGGGTGCTGAACTTTTAAGAAGTGTAATGACATTAATTGCATTTACTCCAATATTATGGGGATTGTCCAAAAGTATTACTGTATTACCATGGATAGGTGAGGTTAATCATGCTTTAGTTTGGGTAGCTATTATCTCTGCATTAGGTGGTACTTTTATACTCGCTGTTGTAGGAGTTAAATTACCTGGGATTGAATATGATATTCAAAAAGAGGAGGCTGCATATAGAAAAGAATTAGTTCTTGGTGAAGACTTTAAAGAAAATGCACAACCTATGAGGATTGATAGTTTATATGGTGGTGTAAGAAAAATTCATTATAAGATGTATTTTCATTATCTTTATTTTAACGCTGTTAAATGGAGTTATTTGCAGGGAATGGTGATTGTTCCTTATCTTGCATTAGCACCAACAATTGTAACAGGTGCTATTACACTTGGTTTTGTTCAACAAATCATAAGAGCTTTTGGAAGAGTCGAGACTTCACTTCAATATTTGGTAAGAAGTTGGCCTATAATTGTTGAATTGATTTCAGTCTGGAAAAGACTAAACGAATTTGAGAATAAACTGAAATTAAATACAGAAAACTTATCTAAAAAAAAAATTTAGTGGCTTTAAATAAAGAATTAGTAAATAATATAGTAACAGTTACTTCTAAAGCAGCTATCTCATGTTACAAATTTATTGGGAAAAATCAAAAAATAAATGCTGATAAAGCTGCAACAGACACCATGAGAAATGAAATTAATAAACTATCTATTTATGGAGAAGTTGTTATAGGTGAAGGTGAATTAGATAAAGCTCCCATGCTATATATAGGTGAAAAATTAGGTTCTGGTGGAAATTTAAATCTCGATATAGCGGTAGATCCAGTAGAAGGAACAAATTTTGTTGCAAAAAATCTCCCTGGAGCATTATCTGTAATATCTATCGCGGAAAAAGGTGATCTTTTTAATGCTCCAGAAACTTATATGGATAAAATTGCAGTTTCAAATAAAATACCCTTTGAAGCAACTGATTTAGACTTTTCAGTTGAAAAAAATATTAAAAATATAGCTGATTCTTTAAACAAAGATTTAACAAATATTACTGCTTGTTTATTAGATCGACCCAGGCATAAGAAAATTATTGATCAATTAAAGAAAATGAATGTAAATATGAAATTAATTTCTGATGGTGATGTATCTGGAGCATTAATGGTTACTGATGATAAATATGATGTAGACATTTTTTTGGGTATAGGAGGGGGGCCCGAAGGAGTTTTGGCTGCTTCAGCAATTGATGCATATAATTGTAAATTTCAAGGTAGGTTTATTTTTGATAATGAAAGAGATATTAAAAGAGCAAAACAAATGGGTATTAAAAATTTAAACAAAAAATATGATTTAAAAGAAATTATTAAAGGTGACTCAATTTTCTGTGCGACAGGTATTACATCAGGTGATTTAGTGAAAGGTATAAATTTCAAAGATAATAAATATATTACTCAAACCCTAGTTACACATAAAAGCTCAAATACCTGTAAAATTGTTACGAGAGAAGACACTATAAAAACTTGATAAATATAATATTTTACAATAAAAGATCCAAACTTGGTCCCTTCGTCTATCGGTTAGGACACGTGGTTTTCATCCTCGAAAGAGGGGTTCGATTCCCCTAGGGACCGCCAAAATGCCATATTTTGTCTATTTAATTATCACTAAAGATAAAAATAAAAAAAGGATTTCTTACGTTGGTTATACGGGAAACATAAAAAAAAGACTAAATTTACACAACTCTGGTAAAGGGGCGAAGTTTACAAGAGGAAAAAAATGGAAGTTAGTTTATTATGAAAAATACGACTCAAAATCTGACGCAATGAAAAACGAGTATAGATTAAAAAAAAATTATAAATTGAGAAAAAAATTAATTAAAGATAAATGAAAATTTCCATTTTGCTTCCTTTAAAAGAAAATTTTTCACCAACATATGCAGGTGCTGTTTCGCTGTTTATAAACGATACTTTAAAGTCAAGCAAATTCAGGAGAGATATTACTGTTTTTGGTCATACAAATTATAAAAAAAAATTTAATCAGAAATATTTTAATATTGATATTAAAAAAAATTTTTTTTCAAGCCAAAATAAAGATTATGTAAAAAAATTTATTGAATTAGAAAAAAAGATTAATTCAAAGATCATAGAATTACATAATAGACCAATTTATTTAAAATATCTGATAAATGATTTAAAAAATAGAGACTATATTCTATATTTTCACAATGATCCTCTTACAATGTCTGGATCAAAAAGCATCAAAGAAAGATCATTTTTATTGAATAATTGTTATAGAATAGTTTTTAACAGTAATTGGTCTAAAAAAAGATTTTTACAAAAAATGAAGTCTGATGCAATCAATAGTGAAAAATTAATTGTAATTAATCAGTCAGCTTCAATAAATAAGATTAATTTTAATAACAAAAAAAAGTTAATAACATTTGTCGGTAAGCTCAATAAGTCAAAAGGATATGATCTTTTTGGTAAAGCAGTTTTAAGAATATTAAAAAAGTATAAGGATTGGTCTGCTTACGTAGTTGGAGATGAACCAAGAGATAAGCTTAATTTTAAACATAAAAGGTTGAAAAATTTTGGATTCAAAGAACATAAAGAAGTTATAAGTATTTATAAAAAAACAAGTATAGCTGTTGTTTGTTCAAGATGGGATGAACCTTTTGGCAGAACAAGTTTAGAAGCTGCAGCAAATGGTTGTGCTGTAATCATTAGTAACAGGGGTGGTTTACCAGAAACTATCACCAATGGTCGAATACTTAAAAACCTAACTGTAAATGAAATTTATAGAAATATTGAAGATTTAATAAAGAATTCATCTATTAGAAAAAAATATCAGAAATTATCTTACCAAAATTTTTATCTATCCCATAAATTTGTTTCTAATCAAATAGATAACGTAAGAAATAATTTAAGTAAAATAAACAAACCTTTTTTAAACATATCTCAGTCAAATCTTAGGATATTACATATTACTAATTTTAATGAGAGGCATAATGGTAGACTTTTTTTTAATACCGGAAGAAGACTAAATAACGGCTTCATTAGACTTGGACATAGTGTATTAGAATTTAGTGACAGAGATATTGTAAGTAGAGGAAAATCGATAAAAGATTTTTATGGGTCTGATACACTAAATGATAAATTGATTAAAACTTGTTATCATTTTAAACCAGACTTAATTGTTTTGGGACATGCAGATATGATATCGAAAGATATTCTGTATAATCTTAAAAAAGATTATTCTAATCTAAAAGTAGCTCAATGGTTTCTTGATCCGTTAAACAAAAATGGTCCCGATTTTCAGAAAAATAAAAAAAGAATTTTAGACAAGTCTGATGTAATAGATTCAAATTTTTTAACCACTTCTCCTGATGCATTGGGCTTTTTATCGAATAAAAAGTTAAATTATTTTATACCAAATCCATCAGATCAATCGATGGAAACACTCGATAATTTTAAGAAATATTGTTCAAATGATGTTTTTTTTGCATTAAGTCACGGTGTACATAGAGGTCAATTAAAAAGTCGATCTTCTGATGACAGAGAAAAATTCATAAAATCTCTAATTAATAAATGTAAAAATATAAGGTTTGATATTTTTGGTATGGATAATATTCAACCAATTTGGGCGGATCAATATTTCAAAAATATATCTAATTCAAAAATGGGTCTCAACTTAAGTAGGGGAACACCAATAAAATACTACAGTAGTGATAGAATTACTCAAATTATAGGTAATGGCTTGGTCACATTAATTGATGAAAAAACATGTTATGGTGATTTTTTTGATGATACAGAGATGGTTTTTTACAAGAATATCAATGATTTATCCGAAAAAATTGAAAAAATTTCAGAGGATGAAAAGTTGCGTAAAACAATTGGACAAAAAGGTAAAAATAAATACATGAAATATTTTAATTCAACACTTGTCGCTGATTTTATTATTAATAAGACCTATGAGATAAATGGTGAAAAAAAATATTTATGGCATAAACCATAGAATGATTTCCATATTAATTCCAACTTATAATAATTTAGATTATCTAAAACTATGTTTAAAAAGTTTAGAAAAAAATTCTTCTTTAACCCATGAAATAATTATTCATATTAATAATGGCTCAGATGGCACATTAGATTTTATTAAAGCTAACGATTATAAATATACAAGCTCAGATGATAATATAGGTCTCTGTTCATCAATCAATAAGGCTGCAAAATTAGTTTCAAATAAATATATTCTTTATAGTCATGATGATATGTATTTTTGTCCTAATTGGGATAAAGTTTTATTAGATGAAGTTAAAAGTTTAAATCATGATAATTTCTATCTATCTGGAACAATGATTGAACCTAACTCTGGTCATATAGTTTGTAATTTCGGAGTCGATCTAGATACTTTTAACGAGGATGAGTTATTATCTAAGTTTAAAGATATTAATTTTTATGATCATCAAGGCACTCATTTTGCTCCACATTTAGTTTCAAAAAAAATGTGGGATAAAGTTAGTGGTTTTAGTGAAGAATTTAACCCTGGTATAGGTTCTGATCCAGATTTTAACATGAAGTTGTGGAGAGAAGGTGTGAGAATATTTAAAGGTTTAAATGATTTTAAAGTTTATCATTTTGGTTCGTTAACAACAAGAAAGAAAAAGAATTTTATCCAAAATAGAGGCGACAAAACATTTTTAAAAAAATGGGGTTTTTCCACTAAATTTTTCAAGAAACATTATTTAAAATCTAAATCAAAATATGAAGGACCCTTAAATGAACCAAAAAAAACTTTTACCTATTTCTTTGATTTACTAATTTGTAAAATAAGATTATTTTTCATATGAAATTTTATGTCTAAATTAATTGATAAATTAAGTATTTTAAAAAAAAAAGTTTATTCCCAAAAAAAAAGTTATTCTTTTGGCGGATGTGATCTACTTATTGAATATATTTTCAAATCAAAAAAAAAAGGTTTTTACTTAGATGTTGGATGTCAACACCCAGTATCTAATAATAATACCTATTTACTTTATAAAAGAGGTTGGAGTGGAATAAATATTGATTTAGACCCCAAAAATATAAGGTTATTCAATTTAGAAAGACCAAATGATATAAATATTTGTAAATGTATATCTTCAGATAATGCTGAAAAAAATTTATTTTTTTTTCACCCTGGATCACCAATTAATTCATTAGAAAAAAAAACTATTAAAGATAAATCAAATTTTTCTTTAAAAAAGATCAAAACATTCACACTTAATTCAATTTTAGAAGATTATAAAATAAAAGATATAGATTATTTCAATCTAGACGTTGAAGGACATGAAATTGATATATTAAAAAACTTTGATATCAAATATTACAAACCTAAAGTTATCTCTGTAGAGTTTATTGATTATCAAATGAAAGAATTAGAGTTTAAAAATAACAATATTGATAGAGTATTACAATCTGATCTTTACAAATATTTTATTTCTAATGATTATTATTTTGTTAATTGGTCTCATGCAGATTTAATTTTCGTATATAAAGATTTTAGGAGCTAGATCTTTATTTTATTTAAAGCATTATTCTTAAATATATTCGCTTCTCTAATATATCTTCTAACCATTTGTGTTGTTTTATGACCCGTCATAGCCATTATACTTCGCTCATCTGCACCAGATTCGGCAGCTACTGTTGCAAAACCTGACCTTAAACTATGACCAGCAAAATTTTTATTTTCTATACCTGCTAAATTTAAATATTCTTTTATCAATAAAACTACAGATTGATCGGTTAATCTTTTATCCGTCAATGATGAACCTTTAGAAAATCTTCTAAAAATTGGTCCAGACTTAATTTGAGAAACCTCTAACCATTTTTTTACATTCATGACTGGACAGTAAATTTCATTGGTGAAGAAGGGTAGTCCCTTGATCATTCCCTCGCCAAATTGATCAGTTTTAGATCTTTTTATAGAAATTTTAAGACCCTCCGGAACAAATTCTAAATCTTCATGATCAATAGAAATCAGTTCTGTTCTCCTAAATCCACCTCCAAAGCCAATTAGTATTATTGATTTGTCTCTAAGTTTTTTAATTTCATTAACTTTTTGCTCATCTATTACATTTATAATTAATTTTAAATGATTGATTAATAATGGTTTTTTTCCTTTTTGAATACTTCCTTTGACCCTTCTTATTCCCATTAAATTTTCAACTATAATTGGATGTTTAGTGTCTAGATAATGCCCTTTCAACTTGTGAACCATACTTATAGATACTAGTCTTCGTCTTAAAGTGCTTATTTTTGAGTTTTTTGATAAATGTGTAAGGTACAGAGAAACTATTTTTGGTTCAGTTGGCAATGAATTTAAGCCATGCCTTGCACAAAAAGCTCCAAAGTCTTTAAAATCAGATTTATAAGCTCTCAAAGTGTTATTTGCCTTCGAACTTTTGAGGTTATTTAATGTTGCCTCATGCAATGATTTTAGGTCTGTTATTAACTCGCTCATATTATTACTATTGATAACAATTAATTATCATTAGTAATATATCAAGTGATTTTTAATGTCAATAGTTTAAATTAATAAGTTATGGGTTCAATTGATGGCGAAATTCCTGCGGTATGGTTTTTAATAAGTTCTATTGGTTTCATGATCTTAACTTTTATACAATATAGAAATACAGGAAAAAGCTTTAATACGATATTTCTGTCTGTGATGGCGATCATTTTCTTTGTTAGTTACATAATTTTATTAATTCCACGCTAAAAATCAGTGAAAGGAACAAAGTTTCAATTAAAAGTTTGGAAATACCTTAAAACTATACCAAAAGGTAAGGTAAAAACCTATAAAGAGGTTGCTATTGGCATTAAAAGTCCTAAATCAGCTCGTGCTGTAGCCAACGCTTGTGCTAAAAACCCATATGCCCCAAAAATACCCTGTCATAGGGTGATTAGGTCCGATGGGGCTCTTGGAGGCTATTCAGGAAGAGGTGGAATTAAGCAAAAGCTTAAACTTCTTAGATCTGAAAAGGTAGTGATTTAAACCTATTTTGAAGCTTTTTTTTTAAAAAAAACTAGTAAAATCAATGTTTTTTGATATTTTTACTTGATTTTCCATAAAATAGTATAATTCACCCTTCAGTTGTACTATATATTAACCTACGCCTAAAATAGACCCCTATATGGCCGTTTAAATGGTATATTCAGTTAGTGCATCGCTCTACTATTCAACTATATCAACACTTTTAAAACACCCTATTTATTCATGATTTTATATTTTCTGAAGCCTAAAAAGCCCTGATTTTAAATGATAATTTAATATTTATAGATTTAGTTACTAATTTTAACAAATTAAGCTAAAAAAATTTTTTTTAATCAAATAAAATCATTTTTAATTGAGTTCTTATAGAAATTAATATCTAATAAATATCTAATAATTACAATGGTTTACATTTTATAATTAATATAATGCTTTAAGTTTTAGTAAATAAATAATACCTATTATTTAATCTTTTTAACCAAGTTCTCTCTTCTAGAAATATAGATGCCACTTAATATAATTATAAATAATCCTAGGAAGGTCCAATTATCTGGAAAGTCACTAAAGAAGTAATAACCTATAATGATGTTTGTAATGATTTCGAAATAACTAAATGGAGCTAATTTAGAGGCATCAGCATATTCAAGGGATAATATTAAAAATAAATGACCAATACAGGCAAATATCCCAATTGCAGCCATCATAGACCACTGATTTAAAGTAGGCGTTACCCAAACAAATGGCATTATTGTGGAAACTATTATAGCCCCTACTACACCAGTTAATAACAAAGTTAATAAAGGGTTGTCTGAAACACTTAATTTACGGGTAATAATCAAATAAAATCCATACATTATACCTGTACCAAGAGCAGCTATACTCGCTAAGTTAATTTCT
Source organism: uncultured Pelagibacteraceae bacterium (assembly GCA_902531765.1). Classification (GTDB taxonomy): domain Bacteria; phylum Pseudomonadota; class Alphaproteobacteria; order Pelagibacterales; family Pelagibacteraceae; genus Pelagibacter. Next base: position 174,706 of record CACAFC010000001.1, read on the forward strand.
ACAAACCCAGGTCTTATAACAACTAATGAACCTATAAATCCAATAATTACAGCAGACCATCTTCTAAAACCGACCTTTTCTCCCAAAAAAATTGGAGAGAAAGCTGTAACAATTAAAGGTGCAACAAAAGCTAAAGTTAATGCTTTTGCTAAAGAAATTACTGAAATTGAATAAAAAAAACAGATATTAGCTGTTAAAAGAATTAGACCTCTTATAAATTGTAATTTTGGTTTATCTGTCCAAACAAGATTTTTTCTAAAAAAGAAAAACATAATCGGAAGAGTAAATGCAACTGTAAAAAAATACCTAGCCCATGTAATTTGTAAAACAGGAAGATCTGCACTCAAATATTTTGCAAATCCATCCATAATAGGAAGCATTACCCACGCTAAAAGATTGAAAGTTATAGCCTTCATGAACTTAAAGGATATAGATTAATTGAAGTATTTTAAAGCAAAGAATACAACAACTGGAATAGTTATAAAGGACATTAAAGTTGAAGTAACTATTGTACTGGCAACACTATCAACAATTTTTTTTGGTGAATACATGCTGCCAACTAAATAGTTCAATATAGCACTTGGCATTGCACTTTGTATAAGTAAAACACCCGCGGCCAGTCCAGATAAATCAAAATTATAAATCAAAGTAAATGCTATTAAGGGTCCTATTATTACCCTACATAAGGATAAAATAATTGAGTTTTTCAATGAAAATTTAAATTTAGTAAGAGCAATACCTAATGACATTAAAACTAAGAAAATTGTTGCGTATGTTAAAAGAAATGTTGTGTTTTCAAGAAATAAAGGTGTGTCAATTTCAAAATATAAAAAGAAAACAGATATAAAAATAGCGTACACAGGTGGACTTTTAATTAAAATATCAAAAGAAAAACTTTTTTTTGCTAAAAAAACACCTAGTGTAAAATGAAACAAAATTATGACGGATGCTATAGCAGATGCAACACCAAGACCCTGAGTACCATATGCAAAAAGACAAATTGGTACACCCATATTACCTGTATTTGGTAGAATTAATGGAGGAAGCTCCATACTTAGATCCTTTTTAAGAAAAAAAAGAAGAAAAAGCCCAACAATTGCAAAACCAGCAATCATTATTATGGCATAAATAAAATAATGAATAAAAATACTTAAAGTAATTCCTGTTGTTGTTACTGTATAAAAAATCATTGCTGGTGTACCAATGTTTCCAGCAAAATTTGTTATAAAATTAGTATCGAATTTAGGGTTTTTCTTACCCAGATAATAACCAACACCAATAACAAAAAAAACAGGAAAAATAACTTCAAAAATTTTAATATAAATTTCCATTAATTATATAATCTAATTAATGTTGGAAATTTTAAAATATTTCTATTCTTTCTAAATATCGATAAACAATTTCTTGCATTTTTTTCTGATGTTTTATGGGTAATTATAACAATAGTAGCTGAATTTCTTTTTTTTTCAGGTGTTTGTATAATTCTTTTTACAGAAATTTTATATTTAGCAAGTTGATTAGTTATAGAAGATAGAACACCTTGCTTATCTTTAACCTCAAATCTTAAATATAATGAGTTTGAATAGTCGTCATTATTAAAGATTTTTACTACTTTTCTTTTATTTGAGGAAATTCCAAAAGGATACTTAATATTTCCTCTTAGAATAGATAATAAATCAGATAATAAAGAAGATGAAGTAGGTCCTGGTCCTGCGCCCTCCCCTTGAAGTATGCTCTCACCAACGGGCTTTCCCTCCGTAATAACAGCGTTCATGACACCATTAACATTACCTATGTATGTGTCTTTATTAACTAAACACGGATGAACAGTTTCAAATAAACGATTATTTATCATTTCACATATACCAAGTAACTTAATTCTAAGATTTAATTGATTTGCAATTTTAATATCTTTTAGATCAATATTTTCTATACCTTCCATAATACATTTGTGATTTGAAATTTGATTATTAAATGCAAGAGCTGACAAAATTCTAATTTTTGCGAAAGCGTCAAACCCATTCAAATCTAATTTAGGATTACCAGGTTCAGCATACCCTAGTACTTGAGCTTTTTTTAAAACTTTATCAAAATTTTCATTTGATTTTTCCATTTCAGTTAAAATATAATTAGTAGTTCCATTTAAAATTCCATAAACTTTTTTTATTTTGTTCGTAGCCAAGCCCTCTTTAATTGTTCTAAGTATTGGGATACCTCCAGCAACAGAAGCTTCAAATTCTAAATTTACATTATTCTTCTCAGCTAATTTAGCTAATTCATTTCCATGTTTTGCAATTAAAGCTTTATTCGGTGTAATGACATTAACCTTGTTTTTTAACGCCATTACAACAATTTTTTTTGAAATTCCATCGGATTGACCAATAGACTCAAATAAAATGTCTATCTTCTTTTCTTTTAAAATTTTAAAAGGGTTCGTATAAAAAATTTTTTTATTAATACTATATTTTCTTTTTTTATTTCTATTTTTTGCAGATATTGCAACAATATTTATCTTTTTTCCTGTTTTAATTTCTATTTCTTTTTTTTTTAGTCTTAATTCATTGTAAAGATAAATGCCTACCTGACCCAAACCAACAACTGCGATGTTAACTATTTTATTCATCTATATTTGGGAAATCACTGTTATCTACGTAAATTTTTAAATTTGATTTAAATTCTTCAAAAGTTAGATCTTTTGAAAACTTTATTTCTTTCTCAGTATGAACAGGGGCACAAGAAATAACTAGTAATAAAATCAATAATGGTAATTTTTTCATGATAATCCCTCACTAATTTTATAACCAAATTTCAAATTCATATTTTGAACCGCTTGACCCGCTCCTCCTTTAATAAGATTATCAATGGCTGATAAAATTATTATTTTATCTTTAAATTTAGTTTTGCAGACAGAAATAAAGCAATAATTAGTATTCATAACGTCATTTGTGCTCAAAAAAGAGTTAACACTCTTTATTTTTACAAATTTATTCTTTTTATGAAATTTTTTCAAAATATTTTGGACATTATTTAAAGTAGTGCCTGGTTTTAAATCCAAATAAATAGTACTTAAAATTCCTCTAAACATTGGAATAATATGAGGGGTAAATGTAAAATTAATTTTTGAAGATGTATTTTTTTTTAATTCTTGATGAATTTCTGAATTATGTCGATGAAATCCTACTCCATATGCACTGAGAGATTCGTATAAATTTTTATTTTTGAATTTTTTGTGTACTCCTCTACCCGCTCCAGAATATCCAGATTTCGAGTCTATAATGATATTATTTAAGTTAATTGATCTTTTTTTAACTAATGGAATAAGTGGTAAAAGTATTGATGTGGGGTAGCAACCCGGGCAACCAATAATATTAAATTTTTTTACTAATTTTCCTGTTATTTCCGGCAAAGCATAGATACTTTTTTTTACATTACTTAATGCCTTATGTTTTTGTTTATACCATTTTAAATAATCAGAACCTTTTTTTAGTCTAAAATCTGCAGCTAAATCAATTAAAGTATTTTTTTTTAATAAATCTTTTGAGATAGCTTGAGCCTCTCCATTTGGTAAGGCAGTAAATATAATGTCAACATTAACCAAATATTTTTTATTGTACTTAGTAATTCTTGGTAAATTTTTTGACTTTAAGGAAATATCATAAGATGAGATTTTTTTTCCAGCTGAGGAATTTCCGCATAGATATTTTATATTAATATTCTTATGTTTAATTAATAATTTAATTAATTGAACACCAATATATCCAGTTGATCCAGCAATTAGTACATTAAGCTTAGACATTTAATATTATAACAGTTAAAAGTTAAAAAAGAATTATCTTTTAGAAAATTGAAAGCTTCTTCTAGCTTTTTTACGTCCAGGTTTTTTTCTTTCAACTGATCTGGAGTCTCGGGTGGTCAATTTTTCAGTTTTAAGTGTAGATTTTAGTTTTTCATCGAATAAAACTAAAGCTTTAGAAATACCGTGAACCATTGCTCCTGCTTGTCCTGTTGGTCCTCCTCCTCTTACACTGCACTTTACGTCATAATCTGTTGCTTGATTTATAAGTTCAAAAGGTCTAACTATTTGCATTTTATGATTATCACTTGAAAAATAATCACTAAAAAGTTTACCATTTACATAAATTTTACCTGAACCTTTTTTTAACCAAACTTTAGCTATTGAAGTTTTTCTTCTTCCGGTAGCATACTTACTATCTTTGAAGTCCGGCTTTATTTTAAGTTCTTTGGATGGTGTTTGAGTATTTTCCATTTTAATTACGTGCTATATTTTTTGAATTTAATTTGTTTAACTCAATGACTTGAGGATTTTGAGCAGAGTGAGGATGATCATTACCTACATATATTTTCAATTTAGTAAGTTGTTTTTTTCCTAATACTCCACCTGGCAGCATTCTTTTTACTGCTAGTTTTAGAGCTTCGCCTGGTTTTTTTTTAGCAAGATTTTCAGGTGTAGTTTCTTTTATTCCGCCAGGATGACCTGTGTGTCTGTAATATTTTTTGTTTTGAAATTTATTTCCAGTAAATTTGATTTGTTCTATATTTTTTACAACAACAAAATCTCCATCATCCATATGTGGTGTAAAAGTTGTTTTATTTTTTCCTCTGATAATTTTTGATATTACAGTAGCTAATCTGCCAACTACAGCATTTTTAGCATCTATTTCGTACCAATTAGAGGATAATTCATCTTTTTTAAGGAATTTTGTCATTGTGCCAGGATTAATACTATTAATAAGCTTAAAGTCAAATTGATATTTATATTGTTTTAAGCCTCTTTTTTGTTATATTGATATTGCCGATTTGTTCCTATTGCGGGCTTACAGCTAAAAAGGAAATCATTAAACAAACTCGGTAGGCATTTGAACTGTATTGTGCGCCTTGCATAAAGCTAAAGCACTAAAAAAGGAGTAAAATGACTAAAAAAAGAAATAATCCTGAAACTATCGCAATACATGGCGGTGATTACAGAAGTGACCCAGCAACTAACGCTGTTGCTGTGCCAATTTATAGAACAACATCATATCAATTTCAAAGCACTGAACATGCAGCCAATTTATTTGCATTGAAAGAATTTGGGAATATTTACACTAGGATTATGAATCCTACTAATGATGTTTTGGAAAAAAGAATTGCAGCATTGGAAGGTGGACTATCTTGTGTAACAGTTTCATCTGGACAAACCGCTTCAAGTTTTGCTGTTCTAAATGTTGCTCAATCAGGTGATAATATTGTTAGTTCTACAGATCTTTATGGTGGAACAGTTTCATTATTCACACATACATTGAGTAAACTAGGAATAGAAATTAGATATGCCGATCCAAGTGATCCTAAAAACTTTGAAAAGGCAATAGATAGTAAGACCAGAGCTTTTTATGGTGAAACATTACCTAATCCATATTTAAGAGTATTCCCTATCAAAGAAGTTTCTGATATTGGAAGAAAATACAACATTCCACTAATAATGGATAATACTGCAGCTCCAGTGATATGTAAACCAATAGAACATGGAGCGGCTGTTGTTATACATTCATTAACAAAATATATTGGAGGACATGGAACTGCTGTTGCTGGGAGCATAGTTGATAGTGGTAACTTTGATTGGACTGCAGATCCTAAAAGACAACCTTTATTTAATGAGCCTGATGCAAGTTATGGGGGTGTAGTTTGGGGAAAGGCTGTACCAGAATTAACTGGAGCTAATGTACCTTTTGCAGTTAGAGCAAGAGTTTGTTTGCTTAGAGATTTAGGTTCAGCTTTAGCACCAGATAATGCTTTTGCAATAATCCAAGGTCTTGAAACAGTGGCTCTAAGAATGAGGCAACATTGTGAAAATGCGGAAAAAGTAGTTAATTTCTTAAAAAAACACAAAGAGGTTACTAAAGTTATATATTCAACTCAACATGAAAAGAAAATTGCTGATAGAGCTAAACAATATCTTAAAGGTGGAAATGGACCAATGGTTGGTATTGAACTTAAAGGTGGTATTGAAGCTGGAAAAAAATTTATTGAGTCTTTAAAAATGTTCTATCATGTAGCAAACATTGGTGATGCAAGAAGTTTAGCTATACACCCTGCTAGTACTACTCATAGTCAATTAAACGAAAAAGAGTTAGCAGCATCAGGTGTGACCCAGAGTTATGTAAGACTTTGTATAGGTATTGAGCACATTGACGATATTGTTGATGATTTAGACCAAGCCTTGAACAAGTCATCGAAAGGAAGTTTAAAAGCTGTTAGTTAAATTTTGTATTTAAATAAAAAAAATAAATACTTGAGCTAACTAAAAAAATTGAACTTATTTGGTGCAGAGATGCAACATAAATCTGTGCACCAAATAAGACTGTGAAAATACCTAATATAATCTGAAGAATTATAAATATACCCAAATAATTGATAGATTTATATAAATCATACATCCTGTTTCTATAAATCTTATAGAAAATAAAAATATAAAAAATTCCTATCAAGTAAGCTAAGTTACGATGAATAAATTGTGCTAATGAGGGATCACTTAGAGCCGTAACTTTAAATAGATCATTAAAATTATTATCATTAGGAAAATATGAACTCCCCATAAGAGGCCATGAATTGTAGATTTTTCCTGCATCCATACCAGAAACAAAGGCACCAATTGAAATTTGTAAAAAAATTAGGATTAAGAATAATAAAGGAATAAATGTATTTAGTTTGTTTGTTGTGTTTCTTGATACGTTAATTTTTAGATAATTCCAATATATTAAAGATAAAATTAGAAAAGCGATTAGTAGATGTAAAGATAACCTAAAGTGACTTACATCTACTCTATTAACTAATCCACTACTAACCATATACCAGCCAATGAAACCTTGGAAACATATAAGAAAAAAAATAAAATATAGATTTAATAATTTAGTAATATTAATCTTAAAAGAAAAATAAATTAATGGTATTAAGTATCCAAGACCAATCAGTCTTCCAAGAAATCTGTGAGCCCATTCCCACCAAAAAATAACTTTAAACTCACTTAAAGTCATATTGTAGTTTTGTAACTTAAATTCAGGGATTTGTTTATAAAGATTAAAATAAACAGACCAATCATTTTGATTAAGAGGTGGAAAAAAACCAGAAAATAATTCCCACTCAGTTATTGAAAGGCCTGAGTCGGTAAGTCTTGTTAAACCACCGACTATTATCATAAAAGACAAAATCCAAAACATAAAGATTAACCAAATTGATAGCTGATTATTTATTTTTGCATTTGTTGTGTACATGTAGGGATAAATATAATAATTTTCATATTATCCAAATATATAAATGTCGCCTTTAAAAAGAAAAAAACTTAACAAGATAAGATTAAAGTTAGATAAATTAGATAATTCATTGATTAAACTAATTAAACAAAGAACTAATCTTGTAAATCAAGTTTTAAAACTTAAGGACAAAAAAAAAGAGATTATTGACAATAAAAGAATTAAAATGATTTTGAAAAATATAAGAAAAAAATCTTTAGCAAATAAAATAGACCCTAAAATTACCAATCGTATATGGAAAAATATGATTTGGTCTTATATTGATTACGAAAAAAGAAATTTTAAAAGAAAATAATTACTTACTGTGCGGGGGAAGTTTTTTTTCGACAAAAACTTCATGTTTTCTAGTACTCGGGTTATATTTACGCGCTGATAGTTTAACTTTAGCTTTTTCACCACCAGCTGGTTTTTTTACATAATAAAAAAATGGACTGTCTGGCTTGCTTTCAGGAACCAATCTAACTTTTACGTGTGTTTTTTTTGCCATTATTTATAATTTTTTAAATTTTTAACAATTTTAGAAATTTTTAAAACTTTATTTTTAAAATTATTCGTTCTTATAGAATTATTTGAAATTTCGTCAAGTTTTAAAGTATCGTTATTATTTGGATTATCTAAGATTTTCTTTACTCCGTTAATAGTCATGCCTTGGTCTTTAAGAAGAAATTTTATTTTTTTTAAAATATCGATAGTTTTTTGATCATAATATCTTCTATTAGAATTTAGTAATTTTGGTTTAACTTGTTTAAATTGTTTTTCCCAAAATCGAATAGTGTGAGTTGAGAAAACTCCTTTTTTTTTTGAATTTAATCTTAAAATTTCAGCTACTTCCCCAATTGTTTTATAAGCACTCTCAGATTTATCAGTCATTTTTATTTATAAATTCCTTAAAATCTTTTGAAGGTTTAAATAAAACCACATCTCTACTCGAAATAACTTTAGGTTCTTGAGTTTTGGGATTTCTGCCAACTCTAGATTTTTTTCTTCTTATTGAGAAAGTTCCGAATCCAGACAGTTTAAGTTTTTTTTCTTCTTTTAAATTAAGAACAATTGTTGAAAGAAAATCATTAATAAGATTTTCAGATACTAGTTTTGAAAAACCTAACTGCATATAAATTTGATTTATTAAGTCTTTTTTAGTTAAATTTATTCTCATTCTTTAAATGTTATACTTTATTTTTTCTATCAAATGACCTTTAACGATCTTATTACAAACATCTAAAGAATTTGAAAACCCAATAAAATCAGTGCCACCATGACTTTTTACAACTGGGGAGTCTAAACCTAAAAAAATTGCACCATTATATAGTCTAGGATCTAGTCGGTTTTTAAATTTTTTCAAATTATAAAAATTTAATATTGAAGAAATTTTTCCTATAAATGAACCAGTCATTGCTTTTTTTAATTCTTTAACAATAAAATTTGCAGTTCCTTCTGCTGTTTTTAAAGCTATGTTCCCAGTAAATCCATCTGAAATAATTACATTCATTTCACCATCCATAATTTGATTACCTTCAATATATCCTGCAAAATCATAATTTTCTGATTTTTTATTACTCAATATCTTAAAAGTTTCTTTAATAGTTTCATTTCCTTTAAGTTCTTCAGAACCTATATTTAATAAACCTATATTTGGTTTTTTGTCTGGATATAAAGATGTGTAAAGAGATGCTCCCATAATTGAAAAATCGAATAAATTTTTTGAGTTACACTCTATATTAGCACCCAAATCTAATACCACACTCATTCCATTTTTATTGGGCCATAATGCCGATAATGCAGGCTTGTCAATATCTTGTATCATCTTGAGATTTAATTTTGCAATTACTAACAAAGCTCCGGTATTACCTGCAGAAATAATTATATCTGCTTCTTTTTTTTTTACACTCTCTACTGCCAACCACATACTTGTATCTTTACCTTTTTTTGCAGCCTCTAAAGGACTATCTGTGCTCAAAACAAAATTTTCTGTATGAATTATCTCATAATATTGACCCTCGATTTCATTTTTCACTAATGAAATTATCTTATTTTTATCACCAAAAATTTTAAAAAAGTTTCCTTTATTCTTTTTGTGATTATGAATTATGCCATCGATAACTTTTTTCGGAGAATTGTCTCCACCCATTGCATCAACTGCAATTTTAATCAAATCAGCCATTGTTTAATATTAGATTATTTAATCTTTAGGGTCTATAACTTGACGGCCTCTATACATACCGGTTTTTAAATCTAAATGGTGAGATAATCTGTATTCACCTGATTTTTTATCTTCAACGACATTTTTGACGGAAAATTTCATGTTCTTAGCCCTTCTCATTCCGGTCCTTGAAGGAGTTTGTTTACGTTTTGGAACTGCCATAATTATGGGTTAATTACACTTTTTAAATAAGAATTCAAAGTATTTTTTGACAAATTTAAATAGTAATCATTGAAATAATCAACTAATTCCTCAATATTCTTAAAATTTTCTAAAAATTTAGATATAATTTCTCTCTTTTTTATATCCTCTAAATTATCCCAAAAATGAATATCAGAAACAATGGCATGAAAAACATTGATATAATCTTTCATTTTTTTATTAATAGATTGATCACCATATCCAATTTCTCTTATACTTAGTTCTAATTGTCTGAAATTAAAATCATAGATTTCTTGTAATTTTTTTTCATTTTCTTGAGATTTGAAAACTTTTAAAAAAAAGGCAAAATGGAATAAAAAAACAAGTAACCTGTCATTAAAACTATCCTGTTTATTAAGACTTTTATATAGTTTTTTATTAGTAGTTAATTTAATTAATTTGTTATAAAAATATATGTAATTCATTTCATGAAAATTATTTTAATTATTTTAGCAATATTCTTAAGTAGTTGTAAATTAAATAAAGTTGTTAATCATCATGGTATTCATAATTTAGAGGCTAAAAGTAAAGAATTATTTATAAATGAGACTAATATTAATCAAATAAAAAATTTGTTAGGACCACCATCATCTACAAGTTATTTTGATAAAGATATTTTAATATATCTAGAAAGAAAAACATCTAATTCAAAATTATTAAAACTTGGGAAAAAAAAATTAATCGCAAATAATGTTTTGTTGTTGGAGGTGGATAATAAAGGAATGTTAATTAATAAAAAATTTTTAAATCAAGATGACCTTAATAAACTTGTTTTTACAAAAAAAACAACCAAAACAACTGTTGACCAAGAGTCTTTTGTATCTAGAGCATTGTCTGGTGTTATTACTAAAATCGATGATCCACTTGGTAAAAAAAGAGGAACATTAGGTAGATAACTTAACCAGCGATTACAGCTAACAACAAAAGAGCAACAATATTAGTGATTTTAATCATCGGATTTACAGCTGGTCCAGCAGTATCTTTATATGGATCTCCAACTGTATCACCAGTTACAGCAGCTTTATGAGCCTCTGAGCCTTTACCTCCATGATTACCATCTTCAATATATTTTTTTGCATTGTCCCAGGCACCACCACCTGCAGTCATTGAAACTGCAACAAAAAGTCCAGTTATAATAACCCCAAGTAACATTGCACCAACTGCAGCTAGAGCTGCAACTTGTCCGCCAATTGAAAAAATTATAAAATATAATACCACTGGTGAAAGAACGGGTAATAGTGATGGTATAATCATTTCTTTTATTGCGGCTACTGTTAATAAATCTACTAATTTAGCATAATCAGGTTTTTGTTTTCTTTTCATTATACCTGGGTATTTTTTAAATTGTCTCCTAACTTCAACAACTACAGCACCACCTGCTCTACCTACAGCTTGCATTCCCATCGATCCAAATAAATACGGTAACATACCTCCTATTAACAACCCAACAACAACATAAGGGTTTGATAAATCAAATGTTACCACTATACCTTCTAATGCAGATCCTGCTTCTTTTGAGAAGTGTTTTATATCCTCTGTATAAGCAGCAAATAAGACTAGAGCACCTAAACCTGCAGAACCAATAGCATAACCTTTAGTTACAGCTTTTGTAGTATTTCCAACGGCATCCAATGCGTCAGTAGTTTTTCTCACTTTTTTATCAAGATTAGACATTTCAGCAATACCACCTGCATTATCTGTTACGGGTCCATAGGCATCTAGTGCTACAACCATTCCAGCTAATGCCAACATTGTTGTGACAGCAATAGCAATTCCAAAAAGCCCAGCAATCGAATTGGTAATTAAAATACCAGCAACAATAATTATTGCGGGAACTGCTGTCGCTTCCATAGATATGGCTAATCCTTGAATTACATTAGTTCCATGACCTGTTGTGGATGATAAAGCAACTGATTTAACTGGTCTATAACCGGTTCCAGTATAATATTCAGTGATCCATATTAATAAACCTGTAATTACAAGACCGATAACTCCACAATAATATAAATCTTTACCATTAAAGGTTTTGTCATTTGCAGTATATTCATTCGAAAAACCAATTACATGGTCAGTAACTGGCCAAAGAATTAACAGTGAAGCTACCGCAGATACTATAAAACCTTTATATAATGCATTCATTACGTTGTTATTTTTTCCAAGTTTTACAAAGAAAGTTCCAATAATTGATGTAATTAAACATGCGGCACCAATTGTTAAAGGATAAACCATCATATTTAGATCACCAATGAAAAAAATGGATGAAAGAACCATTGTTGCAACAATAGTAACTGCATAAGTTTCAAATAAATCCGCAGCCATACCAGCACAATCTCCAACATTATCTCCAACATTATCTGCAATAACAGCAGGGTTTCTTGGATCATCCTCCGGTATTCCAGCTTCTACTTTACCAACTAGATCAGCACCAACATCAGCACCTTTGGTAAAAATTCCACCACCTAATCTTGCAAAAATTGAAATTAATGATGCACCAAATCCCAATGCAACAAGCGCATTAACTATTTCTCTCTCATCAACTTCAAATTTAAGTAATAAAAAATAATAAACTGCAATTGCTAATAGGGCTAAACCTGCAACTAACATACCTGTAACAGCACCAGATTTAAAAGCAACAGAAAGTCCCTCTGCTAAACCTTTTCTTGATGCTTCTGCAGTTCTGACATTTGCTTCTACAGAAACTAGCATACCAACATAGCCAGCAATTCCAGATAAAGCAGCACCAATTAAATAACCTAGACCAACAAGTGGACTAAAAGCAATACTAACAATAACCAAAACTACAACTCCAACAATAGCTATAGTTTTATATTGTCTTGCAAGGTATGCTTTTGCTCCAATTTGAATAGCTGAAGCAATGTCTTGCATTTTCGAATTTCCTGTACTTGAATTAAGAATATTTTTTCCAGTTAAAAATCCATAAACGATTGATAATAAACCTGCTACGATTGTGTATAAAAGAATAGTTTCTGCTGTTGCATTCATATAAACCTTAAGTTGTTGGTTGTTAATTTTTTAAGCCCGGACAATACAAAAAAAGATGAAAAAGACAATCATTAACTTTCAAAATTGATGAATATAACCTTTATTTTTAGCCTCAATTTGCTTGTCTTTTAAATTAATAATCTTAGACCTATTTTTACCAGATATAATATTACCAATTTTAGTAATTTTAATACCTGTAATTTTTGATATTTTTTTAATAATTCTCGATTTAAAACGACTAGCTGTAAAAAGTATCTGATAATCATCACCTCTAGTTGTAATATTTATCTTTTTAAATTTTTTAATTTTAATTAATTGACTGAGAGTTTTTGATACCGGTATTTTTTCCTCGAAAATATGAAATGAAAATTTTTGTCTATTAATCAATTTTTTTAAATCATCAATTAGCCCATCTGAAATATCAATTGAAGTGTTTGCTAATTTTAAAAGATAATTGATTAATTTTGTTTGAAGATCAGGTTCATAATATTTTTTAATAAAAAATTTAGACATCTTATTATTAACTTTGATTTTACCTTTAAGTATTTGTAGACCAATAAAACTATCACCTAAATTTCCAGTTACATAAATATCATCATTTAATTTAGATTTATTTCTGTAAACTATATTATGTGAGTAGCCTAATGATGTGATAGTGAAACTTAACTTATTTGAAAAAGTTGTATCTCCTCCACATAAACTTATACTATATTTTTTTTGTTCATTTTTAAGAGATTTTGATATTTTTAATAAATTTTTTTTTGTAAAGTTGCTCTTGTTACCAGACGCTGAAATAAAATAAAATTGTGGTTTAACACCCTTACAAATCAAATCTGATATTGATGATCTCAAAATTTTTTTGATTACAAGATCAGGAGATTTAAAATCTATAAAATGAGTACCTATATTATAAGTATCAATTGAAATAACTAATTTTTTCTTTTTATCAAAAAAAACATCATCATTTAAATCAAGAGCAGATACATTATGTTTGGTTAATTTAGAAAAAAAATTATTTATCAATTCAAATTCATGCATTTTTAGATCTCAATTTTTTACCTAAATCATCTAATAAAGCATTTAGATATTTTGTTTGAGAGTCTTCAAGAAAAAAATTAGAAGAATTCAGATATTCTTTAATAATAATGTTAATTGATAAATTAGGTTTATACATAAATTCGTAAGTTGCAGCTTTAAGAATAGTTTGGAAAATTTTATCTAATTTCTTAAAGATAAACTGATCACCAAGTTTACTGTTTAATTCATCTAAAATAAGATCATTTCTCTCTATAGTCCCTAAAACAATATCTTTAATAAATTTCTTAAACCTGTGTTTAGGGAAATCTAAATCATTATCTTCGTTATAAAACTTGCCATAAAGTTTTTGAATTATAATTACTCTAGGATTATTTTTTGGCTTAAAGTATGTCTTCATTTTTGTGATAGTATTGAAATTGCTGCATTTGCAGCTTCAGCACCTTTATTTTTTCTTGCTTTTGCTTGTTTCATATTAAGACAAGTAATAATACCATTACTGACAGGTTTTTTTTGACTTACTGAAATATCCATTATTGCATTAGTAGATGCTTGCGAAATAAAATCAAAATGAGGTGTTTGACCCTTGATAACACAGCCTAAAGCCAAAAATGCATCAAATTTTTTTAAATTTTTTGATATTGTAACTGGGATTTCAAAAACACCTGGAACTCTAATAATTTTTATTCGATTTGACCTAGGTATCTTTTTTAAAGCACTTTTAAGTAGTCCATCACTTATATCTTTATAATAATCAGCTAAAACAATTAAAATTTTTTTATTCATTATATAAGTTCCTGTTTCTTAATTTTAATTCCATAGCCATCAAGCCCAATAACTTTTTTTAAAGATCTAGTAATTAATATCATATTTTTGATTTTTAGATCTTTAATTATTTGAGCTCCAATTCCATAATTTTTAATTGATTTATCATTTCCTTTTTTGATAAATTCTTTATTCTTATATTTTTTTAACGTCTGTGATACTGATCTTAAATTTGAATCTTTTATAAACACTAAAACACAATTTTGATATTTCTTGAAATAATTTAGAGTTTTGTTAAATGAATTTGGCAGCTTTTGATTTATCAAATAATTTTGAACAATATTAGATGATATTACTCTTACTCTTGGAGTGATACCTCTTTTGATTTTACCTTTTATAAGAGCAAAATGTTCTGCACCATCTAATAAATTTTCATAAATTCTAATCTTATATTTTTGATTTTTTACTTTGATTTGGCTCTGCTTTTTTAACCTTATAAGTTTCTCTTTCTTTAATCTATAAGCTATTAAATCCTCTATTTTTCCAATTTTAAGCTTATGTTTTTCTGCAAAATTAAATAGATCTTGACCTTTTGCCATTGTTCCATTTTCATTCATTATTTCACAAATAACCGCTGAATTATTTTTTTTTGCTAATTTTGATATATCAACAGAGGCCTCTGTATGACCTGCTCTTACAAGAACACCCCCATCTTTAGCAATGATTGGAAAGACATGCCCAGGTGATACTATTTCTTTTTTGATAACATTTTTTTTTGATGCAATCTTTATTGTTTTAGCTCTGTCTTTAGCTGATATACCTGTTGTAATCCCCTTTTTTGCTTCTATAGAAATTGTAAAAGCTGTTTTATTTCTCGATTGATTCACAGGAGACATTAAGGACAAGTTTAATCTCTTAGCTTGCAAACTGTCTAGTGCTAAGCAAATCAAACCACGACCATATTTTGCCATGAAATTAATATTTTTTGCTGTTGAATCAGATGATGATATTACTAAATCACCCTCGTTTTCTCTTTTTTCATCATCAACTAATATGAACATACCACCTTTTTTCGCAACGTTTATGATTGTTTCTATAGATGCAAAATTATTTTTTTTCATAAAAATAATTTCTAACGTATTTAGATAAGATATCTATCTCAATATTTACTAAACTATATTTATTGAGCTGAGATAAATTAGTTTCTTTATAAGTATGAGGAATTATCCAAATTTGAAAACCCTTTTTGGTTATTTTTGAAATTGTCAGTGATATTCCATTTACACAAATTGAAGCCTTTTCAATAAGATGTTTTCTCTCTTTTTTGGGGATCTCAAAATCAAAAATAAATGATTTATCAATTTTTTTAATATTTAATACTTTTGCAACTGTATCAACATGACCCTGACAAATATGCCCTGAAATTTTAGTTCCATATTTCAATGGTAGCTCTAGATTAATTATGTCTTTGTTCTTTATATATTTAAATTTAGAGCGGATTATTGTCTCTTTTGAAAGATAAAATTCCATCAATTTTGATTTATAAGATATCAAGGTTAAACATACACCATCACATGCTACTGATAATCCAATATCCTTTTTAGATACTTTAAGATTACTTTTTACAAATATATTAATTCCTTTAGGTCTTTTGATAATTTTTTTAATTGTGCCCTGATTATATATTATTCCATTAAACATATTAATTTTTATACAATGTTATTTTGTTATTTACTAAATTTAGTTTTAAGTTAATTTTTTTTTTGTATTTCTGTTTTAACAAATTTAAACTATTAAAATATAGATATTCTGATTTTTTTGAGAGTTTTTTATTGCTTTCGTATAAATAAAATCTATTAAAAATTTTATTTCTCAATAAATGGTTGGTTAATTCATCACCTCCCTCTATTAACAAATTCCTACAATTCATCTTATAAAGTTTTTTTAATAGAATTTTGATATCAAATCTTCCTTGATTATCAATTTTAGAGGATATCAAATTTATTCCTCTTTTTCTAAAATTTAAAATTTGGGATTTACATGCCTTATTGTAAAAAATAATTGTATTAGATTTATTTGCTGTATTTATTATATAACTATTGATATTTGTATTAAGCTTATTATCTAAAATAATTCTTCTTGGAGAGTATTTCTTTAACCCCTTTAACCTGCAATTTAATTTAGGATTATCATTATTTAAAGTTTTATATGAGATCATCAATGAATCATTCTTATATCTTAATAGATGAGTAAATCTATCAGCCTTAATATTAGTAATTTTTCTATCCAATTTGCTATAAATTAGATTGTTTTTTGAAACAGCTATTTTACCAGTAACATATGGCAATTTTTTTTTTCTATTAAAAAAATATGTTGAATAAAAGCTTTTAACTTTTTCTCCTAAAAGCCCTTTTCTTACTTTAATTTTTTTTGAACTTAAAATTTTAAAACTCTTGTTTCTAACTCTAACATCTATATCTGTAACTGAATAAATAACCTCTGAAATTTTAGATTTTACTATTAAATCTGTACATGGCGGAGTCACACCATGATGGCAGCATGGTTCCAAAGTCACGTACATTTTGGATCCACTCAAATTTTCTATGGAATTCTCGATTGCATTAGTCTCTGCATGAGGTCTACCACTAATTGATGTTTGACCAATAGAAATAATCTTATCGTTTTTAACAATCACACATCCAACAGAAGGATTTGATCCTGTATGACCATGTCGAGATATAGCCAGTTTTAAGGCTATCTCCATATATAATTTATCTTTAGTTGAAAATTTATCTTTTTTTGTAGACATCAAGCTTGTCCACGAATTGTACAAAATCTTTTTCCTCTCGGAAATTTCTATAAACAGATGCAAAACGAACATATGCGACAGGATCTAATTCCTTTAAACCTTCCATAACCATAGTGCCAATCGTATTTGTTGATATTTCACTTTGACCAAGCTCTTCAAGAGTTCTTGAAATTTTACTTATGAATTTTTCTGCGGTTTCTGTATCAATTGGACGTTTCTTTAAAGCTATATAAATTGATTTTGATAATTTATCTCTATCAAACGCAGATTTTCTACCATTCTTTTTAATCACCATAATTTCTCTAAATTGAACCCTCTCAAATGTTGTAAAACGTGCGCCACAAACACAAAGTCTTCTTCTTCTTATTGCTGTGCCATCTTCTGTAGGACGTGAGTCGACAACAGAGGTCTCCCCTTTTTTACATATTGAACAAATCATTGATTATAAGTTCTTATATATCGGAAACGATGAAGTTAAAGAGATAACTTCATTTTTTACTTCATTTTCTACTTTGCTGTTATCATTTGGATTTTCGGATAAACCTTTTAAAGTTTTTGTAATTAATTCACCAACAGTTTTAAATTCATTTAAACCAAAGCCTCTAGTAGTAGCAGCTTGAGTTCCTAATCTAATACCTGAAGTAATCATTGGCTTTTCAGTATCAAAAGGAATTCCATTTTTGTTACAAGTAATGTTTGCTCTTGAAAGGCTTTCAGCCGCAAGATTACCTTTAACATTGTAAGGTCTCAAATCTACCAACATTAAATGTGTATCAGTTCCGTTAGAATAAATTTTAAAACCATTATTTTTTAAAGTTTCAGCTAACATTTTTGCATTCGCTAGGACTGACTTTATGTAGTCTTTAAATTCCGGTTGTAAAGCCTCTAGAAAACCTGCGGCTTTAGCTGCGATAACGTGCATTAATGGACCACCTTGGTATCCTGGAAAAACTGCAGTGTTAAATTTTTTCGCAAGATCCTCATGGTTAGTTAAAATTATTCCACCTCTTGCACTTCTAAAAACTTTATGTGTTGTTGATGTAACAACATGAGCATGATCACATGGGTTTGGATACCCTTTTCCTGCAACTAAACCAGAAAAATGTGCCATATCAACCATGAGATAAGCTCCAACTTTATCAGCAATTTCTCTAAATCTTTTAAAATCTATTACTCTTGAGTAAGCACTTCCACCAGCTATAATTAATTTCGGTTTATGTTCTAAAGCAAGTTTTTCAACATTATCATAGTCTATAAGCTCAGATTTTTTATCAACGTCATAACTAATTGCATTAAACCATTTGCCTGACATTGAAATTTTTAAACCGTGAGTTATATGTCCACCAGAATTTAAACTCATTCCCATAAATGTATCACCTGGACTTAATAGAGCTAAAAATACAGCACCATTAGCTTGTGCGCCTGAGTGAGGTTGAGAATTTGCAAATTTACAATTGAATAATTTCTTTAGTCTTTCATTTGCAAGATTTTCTGCGACATCAACATGTTCACAACCGTTGTAATAACGCTTACCTGGGTAACCTTCTGCATATTTGTTTGTTAATACTGAACCTTGGGCTTCCAACACAGCTTGAGAAACTATATTTTCTGAAGCAATTAACTCAATATGTTGTTGCTGTCTTATTAATTCATCTTTAATAGCTTTATATAACTCAGGATCTTTTATAGATAAACCATCCTCAAAAAAACTTTTGTAGCTATCATTCAAATAACTTTTTTCACTAGACATAATTAAATTTTTTTAACTCTTTTTAAGTGTCTACCACCTTCAAATTTAGTATTTAAAAAAATTTTTATAAATTCGAAAGCCTTTTTTTTACTAATTAATCTGGACCCTAATGTAATGATGTTTGCATCATTATGCAATCTGGATAATTTGGTAGATTTTGTGCTAAAACACTGTGCTGCACGTATATTTTTATGCTTATTTGCCGCAATATTCATTCCGGTTCCTGAGCCACACACTAGGATTCCAACATTATTTTTACTAACTTTGACTTTTTTTGCTAATTTATGTGCGTAATCAGGATAATCAACCCTATTATCATTCACAGGTCCAAGATCTTTAAAATTTAATTTTATACTTTTAAGGAGTTTTTTTATGTCTTCTTTTAATTTAAATCCGGCGTGATCTGAGGAAATAAAAATTTTTTTCAAATTAGTTGAACTTATAATCTAAAACACATGCAACAAGATGTATTCTATTTTCCTCACCACCATTAAAGGCATTGTGATATTTTGTATTATTTGTGATCCAAACTGATCCGTCTGCTGGCATGTGTTTAGCAACATTATCAATAACCATAATACAACCTGGGTTGGTAATAATAGGTATATGTAATCTAGGCTCTGGATCTCTATGCCAACTTAAAGTTGATCGTGGTTCCTTAAGTAAAACTCTCATCCTACCTAATTTATACTTTGAGGACAAAACATCATACACATGTTTAAAGTACGTATTATCGTAATCTTTAACAAACTCACTATATGCAGATTCATTTATAGCTCCTTCCCTCATTACTTCTTTGCCAGATCTGTCAGGTTTTGTCCAATAAAGACCTCTTGCTTTATTTCCTTTGATAGAATCTGGATCACCAGGAATTTGTGTTAAAGATATGGCACCAAAATGTGTAACACCTGCGTCTTCAAACTTTTTAGTCTGGATAATTTGATTATACGCCTCTTGAAGTTTTGAGATGTCAAATTTTATTTCTTGTTTTTGGAAGTCGCTAAAATCTAGAACTCGTTCTTCTTTTTTTACATTTAAATTTATTATCTTTGTATTTTCAACTGTCATCGTGATTGCTTTGTACCTTTTTTACTATATATTTGTATATTACATTTGTCGCATTTTTAAAATAAAAATTAAATATGATTACAGGAAAATATCCTAGTTTGAGACTAAGAAGAAATAGAAAAAACAGCTGGTCAAGAAGACTTGTCTCAGAAAACAATTTATCACCAAATGACTTTATACTTCCTATATTCTTGATTGAGGGTAAAAACAAGACCCAACCAATAAAATCTATGCCTGGTGTATATAGATATACTATTAATAGATTGGGAATAATCTTAGATCGAGCTATTAAAAATCAGATACCTATGGTTGCTTTATTTCCTTATACGTCACCTAAATTAAAAGATGATTTAGGAAGTGAAGCTCTAAATGAAGATAATTTAGTATGTAAAGCTATAAAATACATTAAAAAAAGGTACAAAAACAAAATTGGAATAATGTGTGACGTAGCTCTAGATCCTTACACAAAACATGGTCATGATGGAATTCTCAAATCAAACAGTATAATGAATGACGAAACTATAGAGATCTTAATTCAGCAATCTTTATTACAAGCTCAAATGGGATGTGATGTGTTAGCACCATCAGATATGATGGATGGGCGAATTGGAAGAATTAGAAAAGCTCTAGACAAAGAAAATTTCAAAAATACTCAAATTCTTTCTTACGCGGTTAAATATGCCTCTAACTTTTATGGGCCTTTTAGAGATGCTGTTGGATCTAAGGTTGCCTTAAAAGGAGATAAAAAAACTTATCAAATGGATTTCAGGAATTATGATGAAGCAATAAGAGAGGTGGCTTTAGATATAAAAGAAGGTGCAGATATGGTCATGGTAAAACCTGGTTTACCCTATCTTGATATTATAAGATCAATAAAAAATAAATTTAAGATACCAGTTTTCGCCTATCAAGTTTCTGGTGAATATAGCATGTTATCCAACGCTGTAGAAAAAAAGATAATAAATAAAGATGCGATCTTTGAAAATTTGATGAGTTTTAAAAGAGCTGGTGCAAACGCAATAGTAAGTTATTACGCAGATAGATTAAATGAAATTTTACCTTGATTATCTCAGCGAATTTATAAACTGAATTCTGCTAATTGGATAGTTTAGATTATTTGGTTTTAATATGGTTTTTTCTAAAAAATCACTTACTAATTTCAATCCATTTAAAAGTATATTTAAATCATTAACTACAATTTTCTTATCCATTAAAAAATTTGGTATTATCTTTTTTTCATTTTTAGATTTAACTACATATATTATTTCATCATCTAATAACTCTTTGGTTGCAAAATTACTTAATTCTAAATCAAAACCTATGGTTTTGAGTAATTCTAATTCCCAAAAAATATAATCTTTTAACCACTCATCATTTGAGAGTATCAAATAAAATTTCTCAATAAGGTTAAATATTTTAATATTAGATTGAGACTCAGCTGTTAATAAACGAATTAAACTCATTGCAGAATTAATGCATGAAAGTTTTTGAGAATTTTCAAAATATATGGGTGAATAAACTTTTTGGATTTCTAATTTAAAATATCCTAATTTATTCTCAGATTTAGAGTTATAATTAAGATATAGTTGATTTCCAATTTGAAGATAATTTTTGATTTTTTTTGAAGTACCACCAAAAACGATACCGGATATTTTTCCATGATTTTTAGTATAAAATTCCGAAATAAGAGAGTTTTCGTTATATCTATTTTTTGAAAGTAAAAAACCTGTATCGTCCCAATTCATCAAATCAAACTATCATTTAAACAAAGTAAAGCTGCATTCTGCTCTGCTTCTTTTTTAGATTTTCCCTCACCATTATAAAATTTCGTATTTTGTAATTTTACAGCTACTCTGAATATAGGTTTATGTCTAGGCCCGGTATTAGAAATAATTTTATAAGTAGGGAGTTTTTTAAATTTTTTTAAAGAAAATTCTTGAAGTTTTGTTTTTGCATCAATTTGTGTAATCACACTTTCTTTAATCTTTTCTTTCCATAAGTCTAATATAATTTTTTCTGTTATATTAAATCCTCTATCAAGATAAATCGCTCCGATCAATGCTTCACAACTATCCGATATCACTTTATCTTCAATTTTAACTGATCTATTTTTTGGATTAAAAATTAAAATATAATTTTGTAAATTAATACTCTTGGCAATTTCTAAACATGTTTTTTTATTTACTAATGAAGCGTATTTTTTATCAAGAATTCCTTCCTTTTCTTCTGGATAGATCTCTAAAAGTTTTTTTGCAATAACTAAACCCAAAACTCTGTCTCCTAAAAATTCTATTTTTTCATTATTGTTCATTTTATTAAAACTTTTATGAGTAAGACTTTGAACAAGTAAATTTTTATTTTTAAATTTGTAATCTATTTTTTTTTCAAGTTTAGAATAATCAATTTTCATCAAATAATTTTCTTAAAAAATCTGTCAAATCGAATAGATTTGTTCCATTTCCAAAAAGCAAAAATACTACCAACTGATCTATCAGATGAAAAAAAAATAAATCTTGCTTTACCAACTAGATTATCTTCATGAACATAACCCACACTAGTTAAATATCTACTATCTTTTGAACAATCTCTATTATCACCTAAAAAGAAATAGTGATTATTAGGGACGTAAAAAACGTCTGAATTCTTAAAAGTAAAATTTTTAAGATAAACAGTTTTATATATTTTTCCGTTTGGTAGTTTTTCCTCAAATGTAAAAACATTGATAGTCTTGTCCCCACAATAAATTGGATCTTTTTCTGAGATTTTAGATTTTAAAATTTCACTATTATTTAAATATAAGTTTGTGTCTATAAACTGAATTCTATCTCCTGGTAAACCAATAAGTCTTTTAATATAATCTGTTCTATTATCAGCAGGTGTTTTAAAAACTATTACATCACCTCTTTGTGGCTTAATAGAAAAAATTCTATTCTTAAAAATAGGTGGACTAAATGGAAATGAGTGCTTGCTGTACCCATATGAATATTTTGTTACAAAAAGTCGGTCTCCAACTAATAGACCAGGTTCCATGGATGAAGATGGAATATAGAATGGCTGAATAATTAAGGATCTAATAATTATAGCTATTATTAAAGCGTAAAATAGTGTCTTAAAGTTTTCTATAAAAAATTTTTTATTAAACATTTTTTGCCTGA
Source organism: uncultured Pelagibacteraceae bacterium (assembly GCA_902531765.1). Lineage (GTDB taxonomy): Bacteria > Pseudomonadota > Alphaproteobacteria > Pelagibacterales > Pelagibacteraceae > Pelagibacter. The sequence goes on from CACAFC010000001.1 coordinate 197,999, forward strand.
ATTATGGTAAATGCAATTGAATATTCTTTTTCATCAGATATTGAAAGAAATATATCAAAATTTTTCACTTTTAATGTTTTCAATATAATTTTTTTGATATTGTTATTAAGTCTAAAATATGGTTTGCCTAAATTATCATTTAAAATTTCAACATCTTTAAAATTTAAACCTTTTCTGAAACCAGTGCCAAGCGCTTTAGAGAAAGATTCTTTTGCTGCAAATTTTTTTGAATAATAGATAGATTTATCTTTTACCAACCTAGAATTTTTAATTTCAGATAAAGTGAATAATCTTGAGATAAAAATCTTATTTTTAACAGATTTTTTTAGTCTTTTATTTTTAACAATATCTACACCAATACCTAAAATTTTCATTCTAATTTTTGATAATTCTTTTAAACTTTTTTATGACAAATGGTAAACCATAAAAAATAGACTCACCAATAATAAAATGCCCAATATTGAATTCTACTATTTCATTTATTTTAGTAAGTATCTTAGTAGATTTGAAATCTAGACCGTGTCCAGCATGTACTTCCACCCCAATTTTTGATGCTAATATTGCACATTTCTTTATCTTTAAAAATTCCTTAATAAAGGATTTTTTTGATTTTATCAGATTGGAAAAGTGTCCTGTATGTATTTCAATACAATCGGCACCTATTTCTTTAGACAAATAAATATCATTTATATTTGGGTTTACAAATAAACTTGTTCTAATCTTTTTTTTTTTAAATTGTGATATTATCTTTTTAATTTTATTTTTATTCTTCTTTAAATCTAATCCACCTTCAGTAGTTATTTCATTTCTATTTTCAGGTACAATACAAATAAATTTTGGTTTTATTCTCAAAGCATTCTTAACAATATTACTATTTGTTGAAATTTCTAAATTTACTAATAATCTTTTTATTGAACAAATCTTTTTTGCATCTAAATCTCTTATATGTCTCCTGTCTTCTCGAAGGTGTATAGTGATTGAGTCAGCTCCTTTTTTTTTTACAAACAATGCAGCTTTATATGGGTCAGGATGAATTTCACCTCTAGCATTTCGAACTGTCGCAACATGATCAATATTTACACCTAATCGTTTCACTTAATAAATCTGCTTCCTGGTGTTGAAATGGGTATTGAATCTAATTCTTTTGGTATTTTGTTTGATTTATAAGTTGGTACTTCAATTTTAAGATGTGAAATTATTCTTTTTTTTATTTTCAATGTTTTCTTTGATGATCTGTCTATAATTGTGGCAAAACCCACTAATATTGCTTTAGATTTTTTTATTAGTTTTACACATTCCATACTAGATTTTCCTGTTGTTATTACATCTTCAATAATAATGACCTTAGACCCTTTTTTAATTTTAAAACCTCTTCTTAATGTAAATTTCCCTTTAACTCTTTCACAAAAAATCGTTTCTTTTTTCAAAATTCGACCAATTTCATAACCTATCACAATACCACCAATGGCCGGTGCCAAAATTAAATCAAATTTTCTAAAATTTTTTTTGATTTTTAAAGCCAATGATTTACATATTTTTTCTGCTTTTGATGGATAACTTAAAAGTTTAGCACACTGGATATACTTTGAAGAATGTAATCCAGAAGATAAAATGAAGTGTCCTTCTAATAAAGCATTAGTCTTTCTTAAAATATCTAAGGATTTTTTGTGTGAAAGCATTTCTTTTATCTTCGTGTCTAATTATCTTAAATTTTATACCCTTTTGTTTAAGCTCTGCAATAAAATTAGTAAAATTTTTCAAATCTCTTATTATCAGCTGAAATTTAAAATTGATATAGTCAGGTTTTTTTCCAGCCATTACTAAATTTGAAATATTTAATTTATGTTCACCTATTAATGAACTTACATTTCCTAATTGACCTGGTTTATCAGGTAATGAAATCCATAAAGTGGTATTGTATTTTTTTATTCTTTCCTGCTTCTCCTCACCCCTATCATGCCAATATCTTCTTATAGCAGCTCTGGCTTTTCCAGTTTTTGTTGTTGGAATCCAGTGTAAGGATGGTGACTGTTTTTTTGATGTGATAATTTTTATTCTATCACCATTTCTTAAGATTGATTGGAGTTCACTTTTATTTCCATTAATTTCACATCCAACAGCTGTATCACCTATTTTTGTATGTACAGCGTAAGCAAAATCAATCGCTGTTGCATCCCTTGGTAATTTAATTACAGAACCTTTAGGTGTAAAACAAAATACATTCTCCTGGAACATTTGAAGTTTAGTATATTCATAAGAGTGTTCGGGATTCTCATTTTTTTCTATAATTTCAACTAAGTCTTTCAACCAATCATACTCTTTCCAAGTAAGTGAATTGAATTTTTCTGATGATTTATATTGCCAATGAGACGCTATACCTCGTTCTGCGAAATCGTGCATCTCTTTGGTTCTTATTTGAATTTCTATTGGTTTTCTATTAGATCCTATAACTGCAGTATGAATTGATTTATAACCATTTATTTTTGCAGAGGATATATAATCTTTAAATTTTCCAGGTATACAATTGTATTCTTTGTGAATTATACCCAAAGTTTTATAACAGTCGTCAACATTATCCAAAATAATTCTAAAACCAATAATATCTGTGATTTGTTCTAAAGAAACTCTTTTTTTTTGAACTTTTCTCCAGATTGAAAAAGGTGTTTTTTCTCTTCCATATATTTTAGAAGAAATTTTATTTTGATTTAATAATTTACTAATTTCAGATGATAAAGACTCAAAAATATCTTTTTTATCCAATTTTATTTCATCTAGTCTTTTTTGAATTAATAATCTTGCTTCATTATTCAAAATTTCAAAGGATAGATCTTCTAGCTCATCTCTTATTCTATGCATTCCCATCCTGTCCGCTAATGGGGCATAAATTTCCATAGTTTCTTGAGAAATTCTTTTTCTTTTTTCCTCTTTTGAAATTGCTTTAATAGTTCTCATGTTATGTAAACGATCGGCTATTTTGACTAATAAAACTCTTATATCTTTTGAGGTTGCTAAAATTAATTTTCTGAAATTTTCTGCTTTGGAATTAGATGATGCATTATTTTCGAGAGCAGATATTTTGGTAACTCCATCAACTAAATCTGCAACTTCATCTCCAAACTCACCTTTGATAGTTTCATAAGTTGCATATGTATCTTCTATTGTGTCATGTAATAAACCTGTAGTTATGGTTGCACTATCTAATTTTAAATCAGTTAATATGTTTGCTACTTCAATTGGATGGACTGAGTACGGATCACCTGAGGCTCTTTTTTGATTGCTATGCGCCTTTACCGCAAAGTCATAAGCCTTATTTAACCTATCTGGATTTAAAAACTTATTATATCCTTTTACTTTATTTATTAAATCATCTGAATTAAGCATACTTATTATTATATCATTAATTCAGATTTGTTTAATAGATCTTATGTCTCTATTTGGTAATGATATTATGAGTTTTTTAATGTGATCTTTGGAAATTGGGTGTTTCCAATTTTTATTTAATTCAAATAATGGAAAAAGAACAAAATTTCTATTGTGCATTCTTGGATGAGGTAAATTGATTTTTTGACTAATTTTTTTACTTTTATAATCAATTATGTCTATATCACATTCTCGAGGGGCATTTTTATACCTTTTTTTACGACCAAGACTGATTTCAATGTCTTTGGATACTTTAAGTAATTCTAAAGGTTTTAAATCAGAAATAACTTCTAAGACTATGTTTAAATATTTAGGTTTGCTTTCATCTGGCCATGATAGACTCTCATAAAAATTTGATGATTTGACAAGCCTGATATTTCTCAACGATAATTCATACTTTGCTTTTTCAATTTTGTATCGTCTGTTTCCTAAATTTGAGCCTATACCTAAGTAGATACGATTAGCTTGATTTTCTAAAATATCTTGATTTATCACGATTCCAATCCCTATCCTTTTTACTTGCTCTTTTGTCATGAAGTTTTTTTCCTTTTGCTACCGCAAGTTCAATTTTTGCTTTTCCTTTTTTAAAATACATTTTAGTGGGAACAATTGTAAGACCGTCTCTTTGCATTTTTCCTATTAATTTATTTATTTCCCGTTTATTTAAAAGTAACTTTCTTTCATCTGTAGGATTATGATTAGAATAACTGGCTTGTTTATAAGATGCTATATGAGAATTAATTAAAATTAGCTCACCATCTTTTTCAACAGCATATGAATCTGCAATATTAACTTTTCCTTCTCTAATTGATTTAATCTCAGAGCCTTTAAGGACAATCCCAGCTTCTAATAAATCTTCAAAAAAATAATTAAAACTAGCCTTTCTATTCAAACATATTATTTTTAAACCAGAATTGGTTTTTTTGTTCATTAAATTAATTTAGCTGTATGAAGAGCCTTTTTAACAATTTCTTTAGTAGCATCTGTTACTTTTACTAATGGTAATCTTACATCGTCATCACATAAATCTAATAATTTTGCAGCATACTTAACTGGGCTTGGATTACTTTCAACAAACATAGCATGATGGACAGGCTGCAATATTTCATTTAATCTCTCAGCCTCTTTAATTTCATTATCATTGTTAGACTTTGAAAATCTTTGGAAATCAGAACAAAGTTTTGGAGCAATGTTAGCTGTTACACTTATAGCACCTACTCCACCTTTTTTATTAAACTCTAGCGCGTTATCATCATTGCCTGTTAATTGTATAAACTCTTTGCCTAATTTTTTTAATGTTTTATCTACTCTAGTTAAATCCCCTGTTGCATCCTTGACACCAATAATATTTTTTAATTCAAATAATCTTGCCATTGTCTCAACTGACATGTCGATTACTGATCTTCCAGGAATGTTGTAAATGATAATTGGAATTCCACATTTATCATTTATAGCTTTATAATGTTGATAAAGTCCCTCTTGGGTAGGTTTGTTATAATATGGTGTGACGATTAAAGCTCCATCTGCTCCCATTTTTTCAGCATGAGTTGTCAGTGAAATTGCTTCCTCAGTAGAGTTTGAACCTGTGCCAGCAAATACAGGCAATTTTCCATTACTTTCCTTGACACATAAATCAATTACTCTTTCATGCTCATCATGGCTTAAAGTTGGGGACTCACCAGTTGTTCCAGCGGGTACCAAACCATTTGTCCCATTTTCAATATGAAAATGGATTAACTTAATGTAAGTTTCATCATCAAGTTTATCATTTTTAAACGGAGTGACTAAAGCAACATTTGATCCTGTGAACATAAATACTTATAACATAGTTTGTAGATTCATATACTAAAAGATTATGCTAAAAAAATTAATATTTTTTATCAATTTATTTTTCTTCTCTAGTATTACCATTTTATCATTTGCGGAAATAATACCCCTAAAAAAACCAATCCAGACTAAAGAGCAAAAAGATCAAAAATTATTAATTGATGTAATGAAACCTCTGCCAAAACCAATTCCTAAAAAAATAGTAGAGGAAATTGAAAAAAACCCTGAAAAGGAAATTAAATTAAAAGCTGAAAAAGATTTAGGTATTATTTTACCTAAAAAGAAACCTTTAATCGCTGGAGCAAAAAAAACCGATACAGCAAAGAAATCCAAATATTATAATAAAAAAGATTTTGAAATTGCGAAAAAGGCTATTTCAGAAATGAAACAAGCAAAATGGCCTACAGCATTGAAAACTGCAAAAAGAGCTAAAGATAAATCAATTTATAATTTCATACAATGGAGACACCTGCTCACCAAAGGAAATAAGGCCTCGTATTATGATTACAAAACTTTTATTGACTCTAATGGAGATTATCCAAGATTAGGAAGAATAAAATATTTAGCAGAACATAAGCTTTCTACAGACACTATCTCACCTAAAAAAATTATTGATTGGTTTGGTGCCGATGAACCTTTAAGTGGTTTTGGGAAAATGATACTTGGAGAAAGTATAATTCTCAACGGCAACATACAAAAAGGTATATCTTATATTAAAGAAGGCTGGATTACAGCAGAACTGAGTAAATCTGAATTAAGATTTTATAGAAAAAAATTTAAAAAGTATCTCAATGCTGAAGATTATATTAAAAGAGCGGATTACTTAGCTTGGAATAATAAATACTGGGATTTAAAAAGATTATTAAGATATTTACCTAAAGATTACGAATTACTTTATACGGCTAGACAATTGTTAATGAGTAAATCTTATGGAGTAGATGATGCTATTTCTAAAGTTCCAACAAAATTTAAAAATGATGCAGGTTTAAATTACGATAGATTAAAATGGAGAAGAAAAAGAGGAAGAGTTGATAGCTCTGTCGAAATCTTAGTAAAAATAAAAAATACTAAAGATTATTTGGTAAGACCAGATAAGTGGTGGTTTGAAAGAGAAATTATTTCAAGATCATTAATTTATAAAAAGAAATATGAATTAGCATATAAAATTGCGAGTAATCACGCTTTGACTGATGGACCTGAATATGCTGCTGCAGAATGGATGAGTGGATGGATAGCATTAAGTTTTTTAGATGATCCTTTGTTAGCAAAAGATCATTTTGAAAATTTTTACAACAATGTTGGTTATCCAATAAGTACATCTAGAGGAGCATATTGGTTAGCCAAAACTTATCAGAAACTTGGTAAAAAAGAATTAGCAAATGAATGGTTTAGTAAAGCATCTAATTTTCTAACTACATATTATGGTCAATTAGCATTTATAGAGTTAAACCCCAATCAACCTTTTGAATTATCTAAAGATATTGAAGTTTCAAAAGAATATAGAGACTACTTCTTCAAAAAAGAATTAGTTAAAACGATTTATCTTCTTGATGAGCTAAATGAGGATAAATACTCAAAACATATATTAAGACATTTGGCTAATGACAACATAAATAATGGTAGTGAAGTTTTGGCAGCAGAGTTAGCAACAAGTATTGATAGATTTGATTTTGCTATTCAAATAGCCAAAATTGCATCATATGAAAAAAGATTCCATAACAAATATAATTATCCAATTATAAGTACACCAAATTATATAAATGGAAGAAAAATTCCTGATACTGCATTTATATTATCAATAATAAGACAAGAAAGTGAATTTGATTTAAGTGCTAATAGTCATGCAGGAGCAAAAGGATTAATGCAGCTCATGCCCTACACTGCAAAAGTAGTTGCTAAGCAAGCTAAACTTCCTTATTCAAAATCTAGATTAACGAGAGATGCAGAATATAATATCAATTTAGGTTCTCACTATATAGCTGGTCTAATTCTGGAATATGACGGTGCTTATCCGTTTGCGATAGCGGCTTATAATGCTGGACCTAAAAGAGTTAGATATTGGAAAAAAATAAATAAAAATCCGCAAAAGAACCAAATTGATTATGTAAATTGGATTGAATTAATAAAATTTAAAGAGACAAGAAATTATGTGCAAAGAGTGCTAGAAAACTATAATGTCTATCGTTATATTTTAGCTCAAAAGCCAGTTTCAATGATAAACTTCTTTAAGGATGATCCTTTATACTGATAATGGCGGAAGAGGAGGGATTCGAACCCTCGGTACAAGTTTCCTCGCACGGTCATTTAGCAAACGACTGGTTTCAGCCTCTCACCCACTCTTCCAATAAATTTGTCACTTCTGATTGTATTGAATAATCAATATTTATAAAGTAATTATTCAATAATTATGAAAAATAAGTATTCAATATTTTCACTTATTAAAAACGCTTTTTCATATCATGAAAATTGGGAGAAAGCTTGGAAAGATCCTGAACCAAAAAAAGAATATGATGCTGTAATAGTCGGTGGTGGAGGACATGGTCTTGCAACTGCCTATTATCTAGCAAAAAAACACAATATGAAGAATATTGCTGTTGTTGAAAAAGGTTGGATAGGAGGAGGAAATACAGGTCGAAATACTACAATAATTAGATCTAATTATTTGTGGGATGCAAGCGCAGGTCTATATGATCATGCTCTTAAAATTTGGGAAGGTTTATCTCAAGAACTAAATTATAATGTTATGTTTAGTCAAAGAGGGGTTATGAATCTTGCACATAATTTGCAAGATGTTAGAGATTTAAAAAGAAGAACTCACGCGAATAGATTAAACGGTATTGATGCAGTTTATTTAAATACCGAGGAAGTTAAAAAATTTTGTCCAATTATAAATACTTCACAGGATATTCGTTATCCAGTTTTAGGTGGAACTCTTCAAAAAAGAGCTGGTACAGCTAGGCATGATGCTGTTGCGTGGGGATATGCAAGAGGTGCTGATGAAATGGGTGTGGATATAATTCAAAATTGTGAGGTAAAAGGAATTAAAAGAAATGGTGATACGGTTGAAGGAATTGAAACAACTAAAGGATTTATTAAAACAAAAAAAATTGGAGTTGTAGCTGCTGGTCATTCTAGTGTTATAGCTAATATGGCTGGATTGAAATTACCTTTAGAGAGTAAACCACTTCAAGCTTTAGTGTCTGAACCAGTAAAACCGATAATAGATACAGTTGTAATGTCTAACGCTGTTCATGCATATGTTAGCCAATCTGATAAGGGAGAATTGGTTATAGGAGCAGGAACTGATGACTATGTATCTTACTCTCAAAAAGGAAGTCATGATATTGTGGAAGGAACTTTAAATGCAATTTTAGAACTATATCCAATATTTAGTAGAATGAGAATGCTTCGTCAGTGGGGTGGAATAGTTGATATATGTCCTGATGCGAGTCCAATCATAAGTAAAACGTCAATTAAGGGTTTGTACTTTAATTGTGGTTGGGGAACAGGAGGTTTTAAAGCTACGCCTGGTTCAGGGGATTTATTTGCTCACACAATTGCAAATGACGAACCTCATAAATTAAACGCTGCCTTTAATATAAATAGATTTGTAAGTGGTGATCTAGTTGATGAACATGGTGCAGCCGCTGTTGCACACTAATGTTTTTAATTAATTGTCCTTTTTGTGGTGAGAGAGAACAAAGCGAATTTAAAGCTGGTGGTGAAGCTCACATAGTAAGACCAAAACAACCCACTGAACTAAGCGATGATGAATGGGCAGAATATTTGTTCATGAGAAAAAATATTAAAGGAGTTCAGTTTGAAAGATGGAATCATGTTCATGGTTGTAGAAAATGGTTCAATATGGTTAGAGATACTTCAAACGACCAAATAAAAGCTGTATACAAAATGGGTGAAAAACCACCAGTAGAGTAAAATGACTAATAATTTAAGATTTAAAACAAGCAGATTTATTGATGAAACTTATCGAATTTCTTTTAAGTTTAATAACAAAACTTATTTTGGTTTTAAAGGTGATACTCTCGCATCAGCTTTATTAGCAAATGGTATTCATCTTGTAGGAAGGAGTTTCAAATATCATAGGCCTCGTGGAATAATGACATCTGGTTCTGAAGAACCTAATGCAATTATTCAATTAAACGATAATTCTTCAAGAACTGAACCCAATGTGAGAGCTACAGAGGTTGAAATTTATGAAGGTTTGGTTGCTTCAAGCCAAAATTGTTGGCCTAGCGTTAATTTTGATGTTGGTGGAATTAATAATCTACTATCCCCTATTTTGCCTGCAGGTTTTTATTATAAAACTTTTATGTGGCCTGCAAGTTTCTGGGAGAAGTATGAATACTTTATTAGAAAATCTGCAGGTTTAGGTAAATCACCTAAAGTAGCTGATCCAGATATATATGAACATCATTACATGCATTGTGATGTTTTAGTAATTGGTGGAGGTATCTCAGGAATTATGGCTGCCAAAATGGCAGCTAAAAATGGTTTTAAAACTCTTTTAGTTGAGGAAAAATCTTATTTGGGTGGATCATCTATTTATGATAACTCAGAATTTTCAAAGATTAATAATCAAATAACAAGTTCATGGTTAGAAAAAGAAATCAACGAAATATCTAAATTAGAAAATTTAGAAATAAAAACAAGAACTAGTGTTGCAGCATATCATGGATACAACTTTTTATTAGCTCGTGAAAATCTCACTGATCATTTACCAATCAGTCAAAGAGAAAATAAAGTAAGACAAAGATTATTAAAGATTAGAGCAAAAAAAGTAATCACAGCTACTGGTTCAATCGAAAGACCTTTAATATTCGACAATAATGATCGCCCAGGGATAATGTTATCCTCAGCAATTAAGAAGTATATTGATTTATATGGTGTAGCTTGTGGTGAAAATAATATTCTTTTTACCAATAACGATACGGCTTATGAAACAGCCATGAGTTTAATTCAAAGAGGAATTAAGATAAATGCAATAATTGATAATAGAGAACAAATTGACTCTAAAATTTCATACGAAGTTGAGAAAAATAATATTAAAATTTATAAAGGCTACTCTGTTGTTGATACTTACGGCTATAGAAGAATTAATAAAATATCCATCATGAAACTTTCAAAAGATGGTCAAACAGTTATTGGTGACAAAACAAAGTTGAATTGTGATTGTTTAGGTTTATCCGGTGGTTGGACCCCAGCAGTACACTTGTTTACACAATCAGGAGGTAAATTAAAATTTAGAGAAGAAGACCAAGTATTTATACCTAATGTTTATCCTTCAGATCAAATAAGTATTGGATCTTGTAATGGAGACTTTAGTTTAGATGAAATAATAAAGAATACCTTATCCTCTATTAAAAAGTTTCTTGATATTGATAATTCTGAATACAAAACTATTGAAACTATATCAGGTTTAAATCAATCAAAGAGAAATATTTGGTTATTACCATCTGACAAATCCATAGGGAAAACTAAGTCTTTTGTTGATTATCAAAACGATGCAACTGCAAAAGATATTAAATTAGCTCTAAGAGAAGGGTTTAGATCTATAGAACATGTAAAAAGATACACTACTACTGGTATGGGAACTGATCAGGGTAAACTTGGTAATATGCATGCTCTTGGAATTATCTCAGAAACAGCGGGAACTAAAATGGGTGAACATGGAACTACAACTTTTAGACCTCCTTATACACCTCTTACTTTTGGAACTATTGTTGGAAGAAATGTAGGAGAATTTTTTGATATATTTAGACGTACTCCGATACATGATTGGCATGTTGCCAACAACGCTGAGTTTGAAAACGTTGGTCAATGGAAAAGAGCTTGGTACTATCCAAAGGATAATGAAAATATGCATCAAGCAGTACAAAGAGAAAGTAAAGCCGCTAGAGACTCAGCAGGTATTCTGGATGCATCTACATTAGGAAAAATTGATATTCAGGGTACAGATGCCTCAGAATTTTTAAATCGTGTTTATACTAATGCTTGGTCAAAACTAGCAGTGGGTAAATGTCGTTATGGTTTAATGTTAAATGAAGATGGAATGGTTTATGACGATGGCGTTACAACTAGACTAGGTGAAAATCATTACATTATGACCACTACTACTGGCGGTGCGGCTAATGTATTAGGGAAACTTGAGGACTACCTTCAGACAGAATGGCCTGAATTAGATGTCTATTTATCATCTGTAACCGATCATTATGCTACAATAAGTGTATGTGGACCTAATAGTAAAAAAATTGTTTCAAAAGTTATTCCTGATTTAGATCTTTCTGATGAAAAGTTTCCACATATGTCATTTAAAAATGCGAAAATAAATAACATTAAATGTAGAGTAATGAGAATTAGTTTTACTGGAGAACATAGTTATGAAATTAATATTCAAGCAAATTTTGGTAAATCTGTTTGGGAAAAATGTATGGAAGCGGGTAAAGATTTTAATATAACGCCCTATGGAACAGAAACGATGCACTTATTAAGAGCAGAAAAAGGTTTTATAATAGTTGGTCAAGATACTGATGCAACGCTGACACCAATTGATTTACAGATGGATTGGATAGTAAGTAAAAAGAAATATGATTTTATTGGAAAAAGATCATTATATAGATCTGATACTATTAGAGAAGATAGAAAACAATTGGTTGGTTTATTGACAGAAAATCCTGAGGAAGTTTTGGAGGAAGGCGCACAGATAGTTGCTGATATAAAAAAATCACCAATTGAAATGCTGGGTCATGTTACTTCAAGTTACTATAGCCCCAATTTAAAAAAATCGATCGCATTAGGTGTTGTTAAAGGTGGAAAAAATATGTTGGGACAAAAATTAATTATACCAATGGAAAATAAAAACATTAATGTGACTGTAGCTGATCCAGTTTTTTTAGATAAAGAAGGTGAAAGATTAAATGCTAAATTATAATCATACAATTAAAGAGGAAAAATCATATCAAGGTCTACAAATGAGCGAGGTCAAACCTATTATGAAATTGATAGTAAGAGGTAAAAAAAGAGAATTTTTATCAGCTATTGGTAAATCTTTAAATATGGTTTTGCCTACAAAAGCAAATACTTCCACTCAAAGTGAAAAATTAACTGCTTTATGGTTGAGTCCTGATGAATGGATGATTTTTTCAAATGGCATTGTTAAAGAAAATACAAATTCTTATGAAACTGAAACACTTTTGAATAAAAACATATCTAAATTAAATTTAGGAGCTGTGGTGGATGTCACAGATCAATTTGTAAGGATTAATCTCAAAGGGGATAAGATATATGATTTGTTTCAAACAGGCTCTCCTTTTAATTTTAATGATTTTAAGGGTAAAATTGGCTCAGTGACCCAAACAATTCTCACAAAAATTGATGTAATCATTCATAATCAAAATAAAAATGAGGTTAATTTGTTTGTCAGGCGCTCATTTTCTGAGCACTTAATCGCATGGATAAATGATAGTGCGTCAAGATTATAGTCACATTTAGATCTCAAATAAGTTAAAAAAAATTATGAAAAAATTATTTTTAATAGCATTATTTGCTCTTTTACCCTTCTCACTTAACGCAGAATCTAATCTAGATAAAATTTTGTCTTCTGGAGTACTTAAAGTTGGTACTACTGGAGATTGGGATCCTATGACAGTCAAAGATCCTGCAACTAACAAATACAAAGGCTTCGATATCGATGTAATGAATCAATTAGCTAAAGATATGGGTGTAAAAATTGAGTTTGTACCTGCAGAATGGAAAACTATTGTTTCAGGAATAACATCTACAAGGTATGATATCTCGACTAGTGTTACAAAAACGCCAAAGAGAGCTGAAGTAGCTGGTTTTACTGACACCTATTACAAATATGCTACTGTGCCACTTGTTCTCAAAAAGAACTTAAAAAAATTTCCAACTTGGGACTCGCTTAATAATTCAAATGTAACAATTGCAACTACTCTTGGTACTTCTCAAGAGGAAAAGGCTAAAGAATTTTTTCCAAAATCAAAATTAAACTCAATTGAAGCACCAGCAAGAGACTTTCAAGAAGTCTTGGCAGGTAGAGCTGATGGTAATATTACAAGTACAACAGAGGCAAATAAATTGGTTATTAAATATCCTCAATTAGCAATTGTTCCAGATGGTGGAAAAAATCCAGCATTCTTAGCAATGATGGTACCAAAAGGCGATACTAAGTGGAATGATTATGTAAACAAATGGATTAAAGATAAAAAATCCTCAGGCTTCTTCGCCAAGTTATTAGCTAAATATAATCTGAAAAGCTTATAATAAATTAGTAATTAATTTTTTATTCTTTATAACTTAAAGAGTGAAAAATCTTTTATTATTAATTCTAATTTTTCCATTAACATCATGCGGTAAAAGTGAATTAAACTGGTTAATCTTATCACCAAACAACATTGAGGGGTTAACTAATCTAAAGTTTTTATTAAGTGGTTTAACAACTACTATTTATATTAGTTTAGTCTCAATCATTATTTCTATTATTCTTGGCCTTTTAGTCGCTATTCCATCACTGGCTAAAAGTAAATTCTTAACCTACCTTAATATTGGCTATGTTGAAATTGTAAGAGCAATTCCTTTGCTAGTTTTAATTTTATGGATTTATTATGGTCTTCCAATCATGACGGGTATAAGTTTTAGCCCATTCGTTTCTGGTATCATAGCGCTATCAATTAGCGAAAGTGCTTTCCAAGCAGAAATATTTAGAGCAGGAATTAATTCAATAAAAAAATCACAATGGGAAGCTGGAAGCTCTTTAGGATTAAGTTTTTTTAGAAAATTAAGATTAGTAATTCTACCTCAAGCAATAAAGAATATTTTACCAGCTATTGGTAATCAATTTGTATATGTGCTTAAAATGTCCTCTCTTGTATCGATAATTGGTATTGGAGATCTGACTAGAAAAGCAAACGAATTGGTTGTGACGACTTATCGGCCACTTGAAATATATACATTTCTGATTCTAGAATATTTAGTCTTGATATTAATTGTTTCTTATCTTGTTAGAAAATTAGAAAAAAAATTACAAAAAGATTAATTTTTTCTTCTATAGTCCCAAGGATACTCAAAAGTCATTGCCCACATACCTTTTTTATTTTTTTTGGCATAATCCTCATCTGGAATGTATTTTGTTGAATATTTCCTGTAAGCAAAAGCATAACCCTCTCGAACAAGATACTTAGATAGACTTTGATTATTTACAAAACATTCAGCTAAAATTCTCTTATATCTATCTACACCCTCCTTGACACATCTTACTTTGTTTTTACCTATCTTATTAATAAGTAATTGTTTTGCTTGAACTCCACATTTGATAACCTCATTATTCTTATTACAAATTTGTTTAATTTCAGGAGTGTCAATGCCACTAAAACGAATTTTTTCGTTTTTTAAATGAATGGTATCTCCGTCTATAACCTTTAATTCACTAGATTTTACATCAAGGTATGTGACAAAGAAAAATATTAAACAAATACTAGTAAGTAAAAAGACTTTTATTTTGTTTGAAAACATTATTCAAAAAATACCCAATAAATATTAGAACTGCAATTCCCATAAACCAATTTGTTACTAAAATCGTATAAAAAATATCCTCATAATCCCCTCCTTTAATATTAATTACATACCATAAACTTAAGAATGGAAGAGCTGTTAATCGAAGAACACTTAGATAAAGACTGTACAATGGTTTTTTCACTGCTTGGAATACTGCAGTGGTTATAAAAAAAACAGGATAAATTGGGCCAATTAGTGCAGCAACCTTTAAGTATATTGCACCATGCTTTATTGCCTCTTGGTTATCAGTAAATAATGAAACTAAAAACTCTGCACCCAAAAATATTATTATTCCTGCACAGATCATGAAAGATGATCCAAACATCAGAGCTTTTCTGTATAATTCTCTCAACCTATCATAATTTTTTGCACCAAAATTTTGTCCCCCAATAGATAATACTGCTGTATTTAATCCAATTACAGGAAGTAAAAAAACTTGTTCAATTCTTAAAGCAGCACCATAACCAGCAGTTGCCAAGTCTCCAAATTGACCAATGAAGTAAAGGATGTTGAACAAACCAACACCAATCAACAACATGCTAAACATCACAGGTATCGTCTGATACAAGAGTTCTCCAAGAAGATCAAATTTTGGAATAAAACACTCAGGCTTAAGATATTGTTTTAATTCACAACAATAAACTTTATATGCTAAATACAAAAGACCAACAAACTGAGCCACTACAGTAGCTATTGCAAGTCCAGCTATACCAAATGCTGGAATAAAACCATAACCAAAAATAAATAACGGATTTAGAATAATATTTAAAAAGAAACTAAAAATTAAAACATTTCTATAACTTTTTGTATCACCTTGTGCATTTAGTGTTCCATTTAGAGAAATTTGTATCAAAACAATTATGGTTCCATAAAAAATAACATCTAGATACTTTCTAGTTAATATAATTGCTTCTTGGTCTGATCCCATAAGAGAAAGTAAAAAATCTGAAACATTCAAACCAAAAAAAGTAACTAGTATGGATAAAAAGATTGCAAAAATAATTGATTGAGCTACAAATAATGAGGCCTTCTTTTTATTATTAGCCCCTATATTATTTCCAATCAAAGTATTAGTTCCAGCAGTTAATCCAACACCTATTGCAATAATAGTAAAATAAATTGGAAAAGATTTCGCGATCGCTGCTATTGCTTCAGCAGATATTCTTCCTGCGAACCATGTGTCTACTAGATTGTAAAAGGTTTGAAATAATGAACCAACACTTGCTGGAATAGTAACTTTTCTCAATAAAAACCATATTGGATCTTTAGTTAATTTGAAAGATTGTGACAAATAAATCCTTAGTTAAATTCTTTTTGAAAATTATATTTTTTTCCTGATAGCTTTGCCTTGTATATCTGACTTTGTCTCATTCTAAAACGAGATTTTTGATTTTTTGAGAGTTTATCAAAACAATTAGGACAAGTCACACCCTCCTCGTATCTTCTTGATTTTTTATCTTTAATAGAGATTGGTTCTCTACATCCACCACAAATTGAATATGTGCCTTGAGCCAGTCCATGTTTTAAACTTACTCTGTTGTCAAATACAAAACATTCACCTTTCCATAAACTTTTTTTTGGTTTGATTTTTTTTAAGTAATTCAAAATTCCACCCTTTAATTGATAAATATTTTTAAAACCTTTTTTTTCTAAAAATACAGAGGCTTTTTCACACCTAATTCCACCAGTGCAAAACATTGCTATTGGCTGATCTTTTTTTAATTTTTTTAAATATTTTGGGAAATCTCTAAAGTTACCTATATTTGGATTTATAGATTTTTTAAAAGATCCAACTTTATGCTCAAAAGGTTTTCTTGCATCTAATAAAAGAGTTTCTTTTTTTTTAATTAATTTATTCCATTTTGTTGGATCAATATGAGTATTCTTTTTTGTGATCCTATTCGACATTTTAAGATCCATTGGAACAACCTCTTTTTTAATTTTTACTTTTGGTTTATGAAAAGGTTTAAATTCACTTTTTGAATTATTGAAACTATCAAATTCTTTAATACTTAAAATTTTTTTTAATCTAATAATGGTAGACTTAATGTCTTTATTTTTTCCTGATATAGATCCATTTAAACCCTCTTTGGATATGATAATTGATCCATTTATATTTTTATTAATTAAAAGATTACTCAATATTTTTTGATTTTTTTTTAAATCATTTATTTTTTGAAATTTATAAAAACCAAATACAGTGAACATTAAATCTTCCTACAAACAGTCATTCCATCACCAAAAGGTACCATGACCTTTTCAATTCTTGTATCCTTAGAGATAAAATCATTCAAATCTCTAATACTTTTTGTAATTTTGTCATTTATATCTTTGTTAACAACTTCCCCATGCCATAATACGTTATCGATTATTACTAAACCCTCTTTATTCAATAAATCTAAAGAAATTTCATAATATCTTTTATAATTCATCTTATCTGCATCAATAAAAACTAAGTCAAATTTTTCATTTCTTATACTCATTAAAGTTTCTAATGCTGGTTTAATCATTGTTTTAATCTTATGATCTTGATTGGCCTTTTTAAAAAAGCTTTGTGCAACTTTGGTTGTTTCCACATTTTTATCTAATGCAATTATACTGCCTTCATCTGGTAAGGCTAGTGCCATGGATAATGTACTTAAACCTGTAAAAGTTCCTATCTCTAGGACTTTTTTAATTTTGGAAACTTTAATAATCAAATGTAGAAATTGACATTGGGAAATAGAGATTTGCATTCTTTTCGAGTCACCAAGTGATAAGTTATAATCTATTATTTCTTTTTGAATTGGATGCAATTTCAAACCATTTTTTAAGATATAATCTTGTAAATGTTTTGTGATATTAAGGTCTGAACCCATAACCTTATAATTTTTTCTTTAGGATCTCATTTGTTAATTGAGGGTTAGCTTTTCCACCTGATGCCTTCATTGCTTGACCAACAAAAAAACCAAATAATTTTTCTTTTCCCTGTTTATATTCAATAGCTTTCTCTCTATTATCATTAATTATTTTATCAATTAAAGCCTCTAAAGCCTTTGGATCACTTTGTTGCTTTAATCCTTTTTCCTCAACAATTTTTTGTGGATCTTTATCTCCATCAATCATTAATTCAAAAACAGTTTTTGCTATTTTTCCTGAAATGGTTCCATTCTTAATTAGATTTATCAATATGGCAAAATTCTTTGCACTTACTGGACTTTGAGAAATTTCTAAACCTTTACTATTTAAAAAAGCAAATAGTTCTCCTGTAATCCAATTGACTGCTAACTTAATGTCTTTATTCTTACCCATTTTTGCTACAACTTCTTCAAAATATTTCGCTGTATCAATATCAGACACTAAAATATTTGCTTCATAAGGAGACAATTTGAACTCTTCAATAAATCTTTTCTTTTTATCATCTGGGAGTTCTGGAATATCATTTTTAAGTTCTTCAATAAATTTTTCTGAAACCTCCAGAGGTAACAAATCAGGATCAGGAAAATATCTATAATCATGAGCATCTTCTTTTGATCTCATTGATCTTGTCTCATTTTTCTTCGTATCAAAAAGTCTTGTTTCTTGATCAATAGTTTTGCCCTCCTCTATTAAATCAACTTGTCTATTAGCCTCATATTCTATTGCCATCTGCATAAATTTAATTGAATTAACGTTTTTAATTTCACACCGTGTACCAAATTCTTTTGAACCTTTTGGTCTTACAGAAACATTCACATCAGCTCTTAGAGAACCCTCTTGCATATTACCATCACAAGTTCCCAAATACCTCATTATAGATCGTAATTTTTTAATATAAGCATTAACTTCATCTGGGGATCTTAGATCAGGCTTGCTTACTATTTCCATTAAAGCTACCCCTGATCTGTTCAAATCAACAAAGGTATTTTGTGGGTCAAGATCATGTATACTTTTTCCAGCGTCTTGTTCTAGATGTAATCTTTCTATCCCAACTTCTTTTTGACCATAAGGCATATCTAAAATAACTTTACCCTCTCCTACTATTGGATCTTTAAATTGTGATATTTGATATCCTTGAGGTAAATCAGCATAAAAATAATTTTTTCTATCAAATACTGAGCGTTTATTAATTTTTGCATTGAGACCGATGCCAGTTTTAATTGCTTGTTTAACACAAAATTCATTTATTATTGGTAACATTCCTGGAAATGCAGCATCAACTAAACTAACCTGCGTATTAGGCTCTGCTCCAAATTTTGTTGCAGAAGTAGAAAATAATTTAGACTCAGATAAAACCTGAGCATGAACTTCTAAACCAATTACAACCTCATACTGATTATCTTTTCGATTGATCAAATATTCTGAATCTTTTTTACTCATTTTATCCACCAATCGGTAATTTTGTTTTTAAAATTGATCTTTTCTTCCATGGCATAAGCTATATTCAATATATTTTGTTCATCAAAAGCTTTGCCAATAATTTGTAAACCTAAAGGATAACCTTTTGAGTCATGTCCTGCAGGTATTGAGATGCCTGGAAGTCCAGCTAAGTTAACAGGAACTGTAAATATATCATTAAGATACATTGAAACTGGATCATTCGTTTTTTCACCTATTTTGAATGCTGAGCTAGGTGTTGATGGAGTTAAAATTGCATCGACTTTTTTATAAGCCTCATCAAAATCATTTTTGATAAGTTTCCTTACTTTTTGAGCTTTAAGATAATAAGCATCGTAGTACCCAGAAGATAAAACATAAGTTCCGATCATAATTCTTCTTTGAACTTCAGCTCCAAAACCTTCTGATCTAGTTTTTTCGTACATATCAATTAAATTTTCACCTTTAGCTCTAAATCCATACTTAACACCATCATATCTTGCTAAGTTTGATGAAGCCTCTGCTGGAGCAACTATATAATAAGTAGGTAAAGCATAACTTGTATTCGGCAGAGAAATATCAATGGTTTCAGCACCACAATCTTTAATATATTGAATACCCTTTTGCCAAAGATCTTCAATTTCTTTTGGCATACCGTCGACTCTATA
Organism: uncultured Pelagibacteraceae bacterium; assembly: GCA_902531765.1. Lineage (GTDB taxonomy): Bacteria > Pseudomonadota > Alphaproteobacteria > Pelagibacterales > Pelagibacteraceae > Pelagibacter. The sequence continues at coordinate 217,840 of CACAFC010000001.1, forward strand.
TTCTTTTGGTATTCCAATTTTTTTTCCTTTTATGTTATTTGTAAGTTCTTTACTGTAATGATTTCTTTTGAAATCTATTGAAGTAGAGTCTTTAGGATCATAGGAACTGATCACTTCATATAATAAAGCACAATCTTTGACATTTTGTGCCATTGGTCCTGCTTGATCCAATGATGAAGCAAAAGCAACTATTCCATATCTTGAACAACTTCCGTAAGTAGGTTTCAATCCAACAATACCAGTGAAAGAAGCTGGTTGTCTAATTGATCCACCTGTATCAGTACCAATTGTAACAGGAGTCAATTGTCCAGCCACCGCTGAGGCTGAACCACCAGATGATCCACCAGGAACTAAATTTTTGTCAATAGGACTTTGCACATTACCAAAAAAACTTGTTTCATTTGATGAACCCATTGCAAACTCATCACAGTTTAACTTACCTAGAAGTATTGCACCTTCATTCCAAATATTTTCTGTAACTGTTGACTCATAAGTTGGAACAAAATTATTTAAAATTTTACTACCAGCAGTTGTTTTAATATTTTTTGTACAAAATAAATCCTTAACTGCCATTGGAATACCAGGCAGTTTTAAATTAAAATTGGGTTTTTGATCGAATTTTTTTGCTTTATCTAAAGCCGATGTAAAGTCATTTGTAATATAAGTATTCAATTTTTCAGATTTTTCAGATCTATCAATAAATGCTTTGGTCACATCTGTTGAAGAAAGTTTTTTATTTTTAATATTTTCAACAAGTTCTGTAAGGGACTTTTTTGTAATATCTGACATTATTCAATCACCTTAGGTACAACAAAATAGTCCTCGTTATCCTGAGGAGAATTTTTAATAATTTGTTCTCTGATATTTTTACTTTTTACTTCATCAGATCTTAATTTTAAGGTTGTTTCTGCAATAGAAGTTAATGGTTCTACATTATCAGTTTTTAATTCGTTAAGTTTTTCAATAAATTCAAAAATAGAATTTAAATCACCAGCTAATTTTTCAGCTCTTTGCTCGTCAACTGAAATTCTTGCCAATTTAGATATATGTTTTATTGTTTTAAGATCTATACTCATATGCTATTTAAATATGACGCAAAGTATCACTTAAGTTTAAAATATACAATATGATCACTTTAGAGGAATTTAAAAAAAAACACTCAGATAAGTGTAGATTGATAGGTTTAGACCTTGGATCTAAAAGAATTGGTGTGTCAATCTGTGATGACAAGCAACTAATAGCCACTCCATTAAAAACAATAAATAGAAATTCGTTAAAAGATCTCGTTGATGAACTAAGATTAATCATTAATGAAAATGATATAAAAGGAATTATTATTGGAAATCCTTTAAATATGGATGGATCCTCAGGTAGGTCAGCTCAATCTGTAAAAGATACAACTGAAAATATTGAAAGAAACTTGGATATTCCAATTTGTCTCTGGGATGAGAGACTCTCAACTGTTGGTGCTTTTAATCTGTCTAGCCAGTTAGATATTAATGTGAGTAAAAGAGAAAAAAAGATCGACGAAAACGCTGCTGCTTTTATATTACAAGGAGCTTTAGATTTTTTGAATAATTAATACTTGCTATTATAGAGGTTTATAGTTATAGAGTTGGTTTTAATGGCAATTAAATCAAATCAGGCTATTAAAATTTCTCAAAAACATCTATTAGGAATTCAAGATTTATCAATTAATGATGTTAATTTAATACTTGATGAAGCAAATTCATTTGTAAAAGTAAATCAAAGTAAAAATAAAAAAGTTGACGTTTTAAGAGGTAAAACTCAAATTAATTTATTTTTTGAACCGTCTACTAGAACTCAAAGCTCTTTTGAACTAGCTGGTAAAAGACTTGGGGCTGACGTTATGTCAATGAATATTAGCAACTCTGCAATTAAAAAAGGTGAAACATTAATAGATACAGCAATGACACTTAATGCGATGCATCCTGATATTATTGTAATTAGACATCAAGACTCTGGAGCGTGTAATCTACTTTCACAAAAAGTAAACTGCTCAGTTCTTAATGCTGGTGATGGCAGAAGAGAGCACCCAACCCAAGCTTTATTAGATGCATTAACAATCATAACTCGTAAAAAAAAGATACAAGGATTAAAAATTGCAATCTGTGGAGATATTCTTCATTCAAGAGTTGCTAGATCAAATATTTACTTACTTAGTATGTTGGGAGCAGAAGTGAACATAGTTGCTCCAACAAATCTTATGCCAAAAGAAATTGAAAAATTTGGTGTTAATACTTTTACTGATATGAAAAAAGGATTGAAAGATTGTGATATTGTTATGATGTTGAGATTACAGAATGAGCGAATGACAAGTTCATATCTTTCATCTAATAGAGAATATTATGAATATTACGGATTAACTCCTGACAAATTAGAACATGCTAAATCTGATGCCTTAATTATGCATCCTGGTCCAATGAACAGAGGTATAGAAATAGATACAATGCTAGCTGATGATATCAACAAAAGTGTAATTAAAGAGCAAGTTGAATTGGGTGTCGCGGTAAGGATGGCTTGTCTTAAAATATTTTGTACATAATGAAAAAACAATATTTTATAAACGCTAATATAATTGATCCTTATAACTCCATGAATGAAAATGGAGGTCTAATTATAAGTGAGGATGGAAAAATTGAAGCTATAGGGAAAAAAGTAAATATTAATAATTTACCAAGTAGAGAAAAACCTACCGATTTAAAGGGTAAATATATTTTTCCTGGATTAGTTGACATGAGGGTTTTTGTTGGTGAACCGGGCTATGAATATAAAGAAAATTTTAGAACTCTGAGCAATGCGGCACTTTCAGGTGGTGTTACTTCTGTCGTAACAATGCCTAATACAGATCCAATCATTGATAACGTTTCTATAGTCGATTTTCTTAAAAGAAGAGGAAGAGATAAATCAAAGATAAATATTTTTCCATGCGCCTCCTTAACAAAAAATACTGAGGGTACAAACATGACTGAATTTGGTTTGTTACAAGGTAAAGGAATAATTGCATTCACCGATGGTGTTAAAACGATTCAAAACCCAAGATTGATGTCTAGAATAATGAACTCTGCTAAAGATTTGGGTAGTTTAATAATGCAGCACGCTGAAGATTATGAGCTAGCAAAAAATGGTATGATTAACTCTGGAATAATTGCTTCAAAATTAGGTCTATCCGGTATACCTGAAATCGCTGAGCGTATTCTGATCGAGAGAGATTTAACATTACTAGAAAAGGTTAAATGCAGATATCATATCTCTCAATTATCATCACAAAAGTCTGTTGAGGTAATTAAATCAAGAAAGGAAATAGTAAAATTCACATGTGGTGTTTCAATTAATAACTTATCTTTAAATGAAAACGACATAGGAGATTTCAAAACATTTTTGAAATTATCACCACCATTGAGAAGAGAAGAGGATAGACTAGCTTTAGTGCAAGGTTTAAAGGACGATTTAATTGATGTAATAGTTTCAGATCACAAACCTGAAGATGAAGAGTCAAAAAGATTAACATTTGCTCAAGCAGCGACTGGTGCTTCAGGGATAGAAACTTTGCTTTCTCTAAGTTTAGAATTATATCATAATGGATCGCTCAAATTAGAGACAATAATAAAAGCCTTAACATCAAACCCTGCTAAAATATTAAAAATAAACAAAGGGAATCTATCTATTGGTAATAATGCTGATCTTTGCATAGTAGATATAGATAAACCATGGATTGTAAAAAAAGATAAACTTATCTCAAAATCAAAAAATACATCTATCGAAGATAAAAAACTTCAAGGCAGAGTCACAAATACATTTGTAAACGGTAAAGAATTATTTAAGCTATAGCATGGATATTTTAATCATAGGTATAATTTCATATTTGATGGGTTCAATTCCATTTGGATTGATACTAACAAAAATTTTTTTGAAAAAAGATATAAGAGATATCGGATCTGGAAATATTGGAGCTACAAATGTACTTAGAACTGGTAATAAGGAAGTTGGTTACATCACATTATCTCTTGATATTTTAAAAGCTGTTATCCCTGTTATATTTGTTAAAATTTATTACACAGATTTTTTATATTTAGCATCATTATGTGCATTTATAGGTCACGTATTTCCTATATGGCTTAAATTTAAAGGAGGAAAAGGTGTAGCAACATACGTTGGTATTCTATTTGCTATTAATATTTATTTTGGAGTTATTTTTGCTTTATCTTGGTTTGTAATTTTTGCTATAACAAAATTTTCATCTTTGTCTTCATTAATTGCTTCTTTATCAGTTCCTGTTTATTTACTAGTCACGGGTCAATTTAAGGATATATTTTTTTTTATAATCATGTTCGTGTTAATATTTTTTACCCATCGAGAAAATATTAAAAGATTGAAAAATAAAGAAGAAACTAAGACAAAAATTTATTAATTTGACTATATAACTCTTTTAGGTAGTTTGTCATTTATGAACTTGGTCATTGTAGAAAGTCCAGCTAAAGCCAAAACTATCAATAAATATTTAGGTGATAATTATAAAGTATTAGCTAGTTATGGGCATATTAGAGATTTACCTTCTAAAAATGGATCTGTTGATCCAGATCAAGATTTTAAAATGGAATGGGAGATCGATAGTTTTTCTAAAAAATATCTTAAAGAAATTACTGATGCAGCCAAAGATTCCTCAAAAATAATATTAGCTACCGATCCTGATCGTGAGGGCGAAGCAATAGCTTGGCATGTAAAAGAGTATCTAAATGAAAAAAAACTTCTTAAAGATAAAGAAATAGAAAGAGTTGTGTTTAACGAAATTACAAAAAAAGCAGTAATTCACGGTATTGAAAACCCAAGACAAATTGAACCGCTTTTAGTTGATGCTTACATGGCTCGAAGAGCCTTAGATTACTTGGTTGGCTTTAATATTTCACCAATATTATGGACAAAACTTCCAGGCTCTAAATCTGCGGGTAGAGTTCAATCAGTAGCTTTAAAATTAATAACTGAAAGAGAACATGAAATTGAATCTTTTAAGCCAGAAGAATTTTGGACTTTAAGTGTCAAATTTAAAGATGAAAAAAATCAAAATATCCTAGCTAGTATTAGTCAACTCGATAACAACAAGGTTGAAAAATTCTCTTTTAGAAATAAAGATGAAATAAATAAGGCCATATCAAGTATCAATCAAAAAAAATTTAATATTACTGATATATCTAGTAAAGTGGTAAATCGTAATCCATCAGGACCATTTACTACATCAACTCTTCAACAAACAGCTTCAAGTCGATTAGGTTTTGGTGCATCAAGAACTATGCAAATTGCTCAAAAGCTTTACCAAGGAATCGAAATTGAAGGAGAAACTATAGGTTTGATAACATATATGAGAACAGATGGTACTAATTTATCCAAAGATGCTGTTGTGGCTTTTAGAGATTATATCAAAAAAGAAATTGGTAATGAATATTTACCTGAAAGTGCTTTAAATTACTCTGGCAAAAAGGCAAAAAATGCACAAGAGGCACATGAAGCAATAAGACCCACGGATATTATCAGGACTCCCCAAAGTGTAAAAAAGTATCTAAGCACTGATCAAAATAAACTTTATGATTTAATATGGAGTAGAGCTTTATCTTCTCAAATGCAATCTGCTAAATTTGATAGAAATACTATAACGATTACATCAAATAATAATGATACAGTATGCAAAGCAAGTGGATCAGTTCTTAAATTTGATGGATTTTTAAAGATATATAATAATCAAGGCAAGGATGATGATGAAAACATTCTACCCTCTGTATCTAAAGGACTTGTAAATATTGAGTCCTTAATAGATGAGCAGCATTTTACACAGCCTCCTCCAAGATATTCAGAGGCTAGTTTGGTAAAAAAACTAGAGGAGTTAGGAATAGGAAGACCATCTACTTATGCAAGTATAATTTCTACAATAGCTAATAGAGGTTATGCAGAGATATTGAATAAAAGATTTTTTCCTACAGATAGAGGAAAACTTATTTCGGCTTTTCTTGAAAAATTGTTCTCAAAATACGTGGATTATAACTTTACCGCTGGTTTAGAGGATCAATTGGACGAGATTACAACTGGTAAAGAAAGCTGGATAAAAGTTTTGGAGCTGTTCTGGAAAGACTTCAATAACAATGTAGCTGAAGTAAAGGAAAAAAGAACAAGAGAGGTTTTAGATCTTTTAAATGATAGTTTAGGAGATTTGGTTTTCGATAAGGATGATAAAGGAAATATTGTAAGAAAGTGCCAATTATGTAATTTAGGGACACTAAGCTTAAAGAATAGCTTTAGAGGTGGCGCGTTTATTGGTTGTTCAAATTACCCTGAGTGTAAATTTACTAGACCTTTATCTAAAGCTAAAGCAGCTGCACAAGCACAGTTAGCAGAACCAAAATTTATTGGAAAACATGAGAATGGTAATGATATATATCTTAAAAACGGAAGATTCGGTCCATATTTGCAATATGAAAAAATTCCTGAGGATATAGAAGTTGAAAAAACACCAAAGAAAAAAAGGAAAACAAAAAAACCTAAATCAGATGTAAATGAACTTTTAAAAAATGTCTCTATTCCAAAGGGTTTGGAATTAGATAGTATTGATTTAGAAAAAGCACAATTTTTATGTTCACTACCTAAATCTTTAGGAATAAATCCTGACAATCAAAAAGAAATTACTTTAAACACTGGAAGATTTGGTCCTTACTTAAAGTGTGAAAACAAATCAGCTCGAATAGAAAATATTGAGGAAATCTTCTCTATTGGTTTAAATAGAGCTGTGACATTGATTGCTGAAGCTAAACCAGGAAGAATGTCATCTTCGATGATCAAAGATTTAGGTGAACACCCTGAAGATAAAAAACCAGTAAGAATTATGAAGGGACAATACGGTCCTTATATCAAATATAAATCTCTAAATGCAACCATTCCTGAGGAAAAGGATCCTACTGAACTTACAATGGAAGAGGCGTTAATATTGATTGAGAAAAGAAGAGAATACGATAAAACAAAAAAGAAAAAAAAGAAAAAATGAATTATCAAGAAAATTTAAAAAAACTTGGCTTAAAACTTCCTGAAGCTAAAGCACCTGTAGGAAATTATGTTGCAACAAAAATTTCAGGAAAAATGTTATTTGTGTCAGGTCAAATTTCAATTGATGAAAAAGGTGAATTAATTAAAGGAAAAGTTGGAAAAGATTTAGATGTAGATTCAGGATATAATGCAGCAAAAAGATGTGCTTTAAGTATTATTTCTCAAATAATGAAGACATGTGCTAATGATCTAACAAAGATCAAATCTTGTATTAAACTAACAGGTTTCGTTAATTCTACTGATAATTTTGTGGATCAACCTAAAGTAATAAATGGTGCCTCTGATTTAATCGCATCTGTTTTTGGAGATGCAGGAATGCATACAAGAGCAGCTGTAAGTGTTAATAGTCTTCCTTTGGGTGTTGCGGTAGAGGTCGATGCTATATTCGAGCTTAATTAAAATTTATCTTCCAATACTATAATATTTAAAACCTTGTTTTTTAATTTTTATTGGAGAGTATATATTTCTCATATCATAAATAACAAATTTTTTACCTTTAACTAAATTCTTAAAATTAATTGATTTAAAATCATTCCATTCTGTATGAATTATTACAAGATCTGAGCCTTTAACAGAATCTTTTATATTATCTATGTAATTAACGTCTTTAATCTTTGAAAATTCTTTTTTAAATCCAGTAGGATCAAAATATTTTATTTTTGCACCTTTTTTTACTAAAGCTGGTATCATTGATAAACTTGATGAATCTCTCATATCGTCAGTATTAGCTTTAAATGTAACTCCCAAAAAAGTTATTCTCTTGTTTCTAATCTTATTTTTCAAAATTTCGAAAACTCTACTTAGTAAAAGATTAGATCGATTTTGGTTAGATTTAATTACTGACTTTATAACAGATAAATCAGTTTTGAATCTATCTGCAGTCGAGGTTATAGCTTTTGTATCTTTTGGAAAACAAGATCCACCATATGCCGGACCGGCTCTTAAAAAACGACCACCTATCCTTTTATCTAGACCCATCCCAATTGAAATATCTTCGACATTTATCCCTGTTTTTTCACATAAATTTGCAATTTCATTAATGAATGTAATTTTTGTAGCTAAAAAGGCATTTGATGCATATTTTATTAATTCAGCAGCTCTTCTTGGCGTATGAATATATTGAGCTCCTTTAGAAATTAAAGGCGCATATAAATTATTCATAAAACGGTTAGATTTTTTGTCATTAGATCCAACAACTATTCTATCAGGAAAAATAAAATCTCGAATAGCTTCACCTTCTCTTAAAAATTCGGGATTAGATACGACAGAAAATTTATTCTTATTATTCTTTTTTTTTAATAAAATTTTCTCAATTTCGTCACCTGTTGTTACAGGCACTGTTGACTTTGTGACTATTATCTTAAACTTATTAATAGATAAACTTATCTGTTTTGCTACTTGATAAATTTGACTTAAATCTGCACTACTACCTCCCATTTTTGTTGGTGTTCCAACGCAAATAAAAATTATATCAGAGTCTTTTATTGATTTTTTCAAATCTGATGAAAATTTTAATCTTTTATTTTTATAATTTTTATTAACTAATTCAGAAAGACCAGGTTCATAAATAGGAATTTTTCCTCTAGAAAGTAGATCTATTTTTTTTATGTCTTTATCAACACATATTACATCATTACCTAAGTCTGCAAAACATACTCCACTAACTAAACCTACATAACCTGTTCCTATCATACAAAGTTTCATGATTTTGCTATTTCTAATGTTGATTTGATATAACCATTCATGCTTCCACAATCTAAATATTTTCCAGTAAAATTATGAGCAATAAATTTTTCATTACTTTGTATTAATGATTGTATTGCATCAGTAATATGAATTTCGCCACCTTTACCTGGTTTTTGATTAATCAACCTAGAAAATATTTTTTTTGGAAGAATATATCTTCCTATCACAGCTTTATTTGATGGTGCTTTAGAGATTGAAGGTTTTTCAATAACATCTTTGATAACATAATTTTTTTTGTCTAATTTTTTTCCTAACTTGTAAATTCCCCATCTAGACACAGTTTTTTTTGGAACATTAGTACTTGCCATTACAGATGATCTATAACGATTGTGTATATTAATCATCGACTTAGAACAATTTTTTTTAATTATTAGATCATCGGGTAATAACATAAGAAAAAAATCATCAGTAATATATCTTTTTGTCTTTAATACAGCATCACCTGTTCCCAAAGGTTCATTTTGGTAAACAAATTTAATCATCTTTTTGTATTTCAAAATTTTTTTATACTCATTAATAACTCTAGGATCTTTTTTCTTTTTTATTATCTTTTTGTAGAAACTATCTTTGTAAAAGTAATCTTTAATCATTTGCTTCTTTTTTGAAATTATAAAGATTATTTTTTTTATACCAGCATTTGCACACTCATCCAAAATATATTCAATACCTGGTTTGCCATTAATGGGAAGTAGTTCTTTAGCAAATATACTAGTTAAAGGTAATAACCTTGTCCCTAACCCAGCTAATGGAATAATTGCTTGTTTAATCATTTAAATGTTTTACTTATTAAAATGTTTTATACAAATGAAAATTTTATTAAACAATATTGATTTAAATGAGGCATTATTTGGCAAAACAAATATTGGATTTGTACCTACTATGGGTAGTCTTCATGATGGTCACATATCATTAATCAAAAAATCATTAAAACTATCCAATAAGACCATTGTAAGTATATTTGTAAATCCTAAACAATTTAACAACAAAAAGGACTACAAAAGATATCCTAGGAATATAAAAAAAGATTTAAGAATTTTAAAAAGGCTAAAAGTTGATTTTGTATATTTGCCTAAAATTAAAGATGTCTACAAGTTTGCAAATAAAGTAAAAATTAAACTTAAAAAACAAGATAAAATACTATGTGCTAAATATAGAAAAGGTCATTTTGAGGGTGTGATTAACGTAATGACCCGTTTCACACAAATAATAAATCCCACAAAAATATTCATGGGAGAAAAAGATTTTCAACAACTATTGTTAGTAAAAAGATATATTGAAAAAAATTTCAAATCTAAAATTATTTCTTGTAAAACAATAAGAGCTAAAAATAAATTAGCTTTATCATCCAGAAATATTCTTTTAACTAAAAAGAATCTAAAGAAGGCAGGTCAAGTAGCAAGAAATCTTATTATTTTTAAAAAAGAATTATTTAAAAAAAAAGATTTAAAGAATTTAATATCAACGAAAAAAAATGAGTTAATAAAAAAATTTGATATTAAGATAGATTATCTTGAGTTGCGAAATACAAAAAATCTAAAATTAACTAATAAGATTAAAGATACAAAAATTTTTATTGCTTATTATATTAATAATATAAGATTGATAGATAACTTTTGATATTTACAAAAAGTAAGCTCCAACACCTAGGAATGATACAAACCCAATAACATCAGTTATAGTTGTTACGAAAACACTTGATGCTATTGCTGGATCTATATTCATTTTTTTTAATGTAACAGGTACCAATATTCCAAATAGACCTGCAACTATCATAGTTAAAATCATTGAGATAGAAATTATTAAGGATAGCTGAATATCCTGAAACCATAACTGAACAACGAAAGAACTTATGATTGCAAATATAATTCCGTTTAAAATACCTATATTAAATTCTTTAAAAATATTTTGATTAAAATTATTTTTTGTTAAATCATTAGTAGCAAGAGTTCTAACAGTAACTGCCAATGTTTGCATTCCTGCGTTACCACCCATAGATGCTACTATTGGCATCAAAAAAGCTAGAACAACCATTTGTTCAATTGTTGCTCCAAATAAACTAATACAATATGTAGCTAAGAACGCAGTGAAAAGATTTAATAACAACCAATTAAATCGTCTTTTTGTTTTTGTTATTACACCATCAGTTATCTCTTCATCTCCTACACCTGCTAATCTTAATGCATCTTCCTCAGCTTCTTCCTTTAAAACAGTCAGAACATCATCCGAAGTTATCATTCCAACTAATTTATTATTTTTATCAATCACGCACGCAGAATTTAAATTATAATTTTCAAATGAGTTACCAACCTCTTCTCTATCCATGTCTACTGGCACTAAAAAGATAGAATCATCCATTATTGATGACATCTTTGTTTCTCTTGGTGTTCTTAGAACTTTTGATGATGGTACAGCACCAATGGGTTTAAAATTTTCATCTACAATATAAATTTCTAAAAATTGTTCGGGTAAATCTTTATTTTCTCTTAAATAATCAATAGTTTGTCCAACAGACCAGTTGCTTGGTATTGCAGTAAATTCTCGCTGCATTATTCTAGCTGCACTATCCTCAGGATAACTAAGACCTTCCAATAAAGCAAAACGATCTTTAGGTGGTAGTAAGCTTAAAATAGAGTTTTTATTTTTTTCATCTACATTTTCAAGAATCGCTATAGCATCGTCAGATTCTAAATTTTTTAATATTCTAACTATTGCATCAGATGAAAGATATTTTATAATTTCAGTTTGAACTGACTCATTTAGTTCAATAAAAACTTCGGGATCTATTTTAAAGTTATTAAGTTTTATTAAATTTTCTCTGTCATTTTGACTCAAATGTTCAATGATATCTGCTGCATCAGCAGGATGCATTTCTTTAAAAGAATTCGTAATAAAACTTGCGTCATTATTTGAAATTTTATCAGTGACTACTTTTATGTATTCTTTATTAAATTCAAAATTGACTTTTTTATCTTTGATTTTTTTAATTAAAGTCATAAATTTTCCTGTTATTTAGGTCGATCTTTTAATACATAATCAAAAGAATACAATTTTTAAATGAGTATAGAAATTAAAAAGTCTGAAAAACCTGTCATTTATGAAGATGCTAAAAAACTGATGGAAGAAAGATTGTCGAATGTAGATTTAAATAAATCAAATGAATTAATTTGGACTTTAGAACATCCAGATATTTACACAGCAGGTACAAGCTATAGTGAGAGTGATATTTTAGATAAATCGATTAAGATTTTAGAGACAAATAGAGGTGGTAAAATTACCTATCATGGACCAGGTCAATTAATTTGTTATTTTGTAATAGACTTAAAAAAAAGAAAAAAAGATATTAGAAATTTTATTTCAATAATAGAAAAAACAATAATCGAGACATTAAATTTTTTTAATATTAAAAGTTTTGCTGATAAAGAAAATATTGGAATATGGTACAATGATAATAAAAAAATAAAAAAAGTTGCTGCAATTGGGGTAAGAATAAGTAAGTGGATAGCGTATCATGGTTTTTCAATTAATATTTGTAATAACTTAGAAAAGTATAACGCGATCATTCCTTGTGGCATTAAAGATAAAGGTGTGACTAATTTAAAACAAATTAAAGATCAAGATTATAAAGAATTAGACAAAAAACTAGTTGAAATCTTTATTTCAAATTTGAATAAGTAAGTCTTTTAATTTTTAATAATTTTTTAAAATAATCAGGTAGTAAAGCTTTATAAGTATATTTTTTTTCTTTGATCATGAATTTTATTTCGTAAGCATGAAGCATTAATTCTTTATTGATACCAATTGTTTTATTTAAAGATTTATATTTATTATCTCCAAAGATTGAGTGACCAACATTAAAAAGTTGTTTTCTTAATTGATGTTTTCTACCAGTAATAGGTTTCATCTCAACAAGACTAGAATTTGAATTTTTATCAATGACTTTGTAAATTGTTTTTGCTTTTTCAATAATTTTTTTTCCGTTATCGTAACGTACTAAATCGTCATTCCATTCTCCTGAATTTTTTTCAAGTTCACCATGACATATAGCTAAATAAGTTTTATGCACTTTTCTTAATCTAAACAATGATGTTAATAATTGTGCTGTCTCTCTGTTTTTAGCCATTAAAAAAACACCTGATGTGTCTTTGTCTAATCTGTGGACAGAAAAAGGTTTTGAGTCTGAAAAAATTTCACTTTTTTTGAATATATCAATTAAATTTTTTTTTGATTTCGTTCCACCCTGAACAGAAATACCAGCACTTTTATTTAAAACGATAAAATTTTCATTATTATCTATTATTAAATCTTCATTGGCTTTGATTATTTGATTAGAAGGATTAAAACTTATTTTTTTTTGTTGAATTCTTTCTTCAAATTTAAAGTCATAAAAGTCAATTTTGTCATTAAATTTTATCTTATGAGAACTTTTTATTTTTTTTTTATTAACTTTGATTTTGCCTGATCTTAGAGATTTTTCAATTAGTCCTTGAGGAATTCTCCCTATAGTATTACGTATCCATCTATCAACACGCATATTATTACACGTTGAGTCAACGATGTAACTTTTTAACATAAAATTATTATTTTGATGCAGCTACTGGTTTTTTATCTTCTTTTTTTTCAGGCTCTTTTGAGGCAGATTTTTTCTTTTTATCAACTTTTTTTGCTTCAACATCTCTGTCTATAAATTCAATAATTGCCATCGGTGCATTATCACCATATCTGAAGCCAGCTTTAATTATTCTTGTATAGCCGCCTGTTCTTTTTTCGTATCTTTTTGACAATGTTTTTTTAACTTTATTTGCAGATTTAATATCTTGTAACTGTGAAACTAAAGCTTTAGTGTTATGAAGAGTATCTCTCTTACCTAATGTAATAATCTTATCAGCTTGAGGCTTTAAAAACTTTGCCTTTGGTAATGTAGTTTTGATTTGCTCATATTTTATTAGAGAGTTGAGCATGTTTTTTAACAATGCTTTTCTATGCTCAGATGTTCTATTTAGCTTCTTATTGGCAAATCCGTGTCTCATTTAGATAGCTTCCTCTAGCTTTTTAGACATTTCAGCAATGTTATCTGGTGGCCAATTTGGTATCTCCATACCCAAATACAATGACATTCCTGTTAAAACCTCTTTAATTTCATTGAGTGATTTTCTTCCAAAATTTGGTGTTCTAAGCATTTCACCTTCAGACTTTTGAACAAGATCACCAATATAGATTATGTTATCATTTTTCAAACAATTCATTGATCTAACAGACAATTCCAACTCATCAACTTTTCTTAATAAATTTTTATTAAATTCAGGTTCTGTTGATACTTCTTTAACAGGTGCCTCTACTGGCTCATCAAAATTAATAAACATTTTAAGTTGATCTTGGAAAATTCTAGCAGAATAGGCTACAGCATCTTCTGCTGATATTGAACCATCTGTTTCAACTTCCATTGTAAGTTTATCATAGTCTAGGGCTTTACCTTCTCTTGCGGTACTTACAGAATAAGAAACTTTTTTTACAGGACTGTATAAAGAGTCTATAGCAATCAATCCTAAAGGTGGTTCCTCAGGTTTATTTAATTCAGCTGGCACGTAACCTTTTCCTGTGTTAACATTCATCTCCATGTGAAAACTTGTATTTTCGTCTAAATTACAAATTACTAATTCAGGATTTAAAATTTCAACATCAGCTACTGGGGTTATATCAGAAGCTTTTATTTCACCAGGTCCTTTTGCATCTAAAATGAGCTTCTTAGTGCCTTCAGAAGATGACTTTAATGCTAAAGATTTTACGTTTAAAACTATATCAGTAACATCTTCTCTTACACCTTTTATAGATGTAAACTCATGTAATACACCGTCTATTTGTATAGATGTGACTGCTGCACCTCTAATCGAAGATAATAAAATTCTTCTTAATGAATTACCCAAAGTTAAACCATAACCTTTTTCTAAAGGCTCAGCTACTATTTTTGCTTTAGATAAATCATCACTCATTTGAACATCAATTTTTGATGGTTTAATAAGAGATTTCCAGTTTTTAATATTTACATTTTCAGTTTCCATTAAACTCTCCTTTTTTTTGGTGGTCTAGTACCATTATGTGGCATCGGTGTTGTATCTTTAATTGATAAAATTCTAAATCCTCTTGCTTGTAAAGCTCTTAATGCTGTTTCTCTTCCTGAACCTGGACCTTTAACTTCAACTGATAATGTTTTCATTCCATATTCTAAAGCCTTTGATGCAGCTGCATCTGCTGCAATTTGTGCAGCATATGGTGTAGATTTTCTAGAACCCTTAAAACCTTTTTGGCCTGCTGAAGCCCATGAAACTACATTTCCATTTGTGTCTGCGATAGAGATAATAGTATTATTGAAAGTTGATTGAACATAAGCAATACCGTTCAGAATGTTTTTTTTAACTTTTTTCTTTTTAGAGTAAGAACTCTTTTTAACTTTACTTACACTCTTTTCACTTTTTTGGTCTTTCTTGTCAACCTTATCAACTTTAGCCATGTTTATTTTTTAAGTGGAGTTAATTTTTTACCCGCGATTGCAATTGCTTTACCTTTTCTTGTCCTCGCATTACATCTAGTTCTTTGACCTCTAACAGGTAATTTTTTTCTATGTCTTGATCCTCTGTAGCAAGCTAGATCTATTAATCTTTTAATACTTAATGAATAATCTCTTCTCAAATCTCCCTCTACTTTGAAATTTTGATCTATATATTCTCTAATTTTAAGGATTTCATCATCAGTTAGTTGATTCACTCTTTTTTCTTTTGGAATTTTTAATGATGAACAAATTTGCGAAGAAAACTTATCACCAATTCCGTAGATGTACGTAAGACCTACATGAACAAGTTTGTTCTGTGGAATATTTATACCTGCAATACGAGCCATATATTTAGTGATAATTTTCAGCCTTTTATATAAGATGATCTTTTAAAGTCAACGGGTTAAACATTGAGAAAACTGTTGATTTTAGCTGTTATTTCCTCAATTTTAGAACTACCATCTAACTCATAAAAATTAGAATTTTTAGAATAGAAGTCTAGAACCGGTTTAGTGGTTTCCATGTATTTATCATACCTTTTCACAATAGTATTTAAATCGTCATCAGATCTATTTTCTATACTTTTTCTTTGTTCAATTCTTTTGATTATCGTCTCCTTATTTACATTAAGAAAAAATACAAAATCAATTTTTTGATTAGTTTTATCTAATAATTTTTCTAAGTTTTTAGCTTGTGTCAGGGATCTAGGATACCCATCAAATATTAATTTATTTTTCTTCTTTGGATCAAATACTACATTTTCAATTAATGAGTTAACTATTTCATCACTAACAAATCTACCTTCGCTCATATCTTCAACTATCTTTTTTCCTATTTCAGAGTTTTTTTGAATTTCATCTCTCAGCATATCACCTGTAGAAATTTGGAAACTATCTAATTGTTTAACTAAAAATTTAGCTTGTGTGCCTTTACCAGCTCCTGGAGGTCCAAACAAAATTACATTCACTTTTTTTATCTATCTACCGAATTTAGTTTTTTTGATTAGTTGCTCATATTGTGAGCTCATAAGTCGGGTTTGAATTTGCGTAACAGTATCAATTGCAACAACTACTACAATCAATATTGACGTTCCACCCAAATAAAATGGTATTGGATAATTAGCAATTAAAAACTCAGGCATCAAACAAACTAAAGTAAGGTATAATGCTCCTATAGTAGTTAATTTTGTTAAAATATTTTCAATATATAGAGCTGTACTTTCTCCAGGTCTGATACCTGGAACAAAACCACCATATTTTCTTAAGTTATCAGCTGTTTCTGTTGGGTTGAAAGTAATTGATGTATAGAAAAAAGTAAAAAAAATAATTCCCGATGCATAAAGCAACATATAAAGTGGTTGTCCCTGTGTAAAATATGAACTTAGATTTAAAAAAGTTTCATTATCAGAAACGTCGAAATTTGAAAAAGTTACAGGTAATAATAATAAAGCAGATGCAAAAATTGCCGGTATAACTCCAGCTTGATTAATTTTTAAGGGCAGATGAGATGACTCTCCACCATACATTTTATTACCCATCTGTCTTTTAGGATAATTTATCAAAATTTTTCTTAAAGCTCTTTCCATAAAAACAATAAACAAAATAGTTAAAATCAATAAAATAAAAATAGCTATTATCATCAAAGTTGAAATTGCTCCGGTTCTACCTAATTCAAAAGTCGTCACTAAAGCTCTTGGGATTTCTGCAACAATTCCTGCAAAAATAATTAAAGATATTCCATTTCCTATTCCCCTTTGTGTTATTTGTTCACCTAACCACATTAAGAAAATTGTACCAGCTACAATGGTTGTAACTGTTGATATTTTAAAAAATATTCCCGGGTTAATTACCAAATTAGCTGAGGACTCTAAACCAACAGATAAACCGTAACCTTGAACAGTAG
The DNA here is from genome assembly GCA_902531765.1 of uncultured Pelagibacteraceae bacterium. Classification (GTDB taxonomy): domain Bacteria; phylum Pseudomonadota; class Alphaproteobacteria; order Pelagibacterales; family Pelagibacteraceae; genus Pelagibacter. Next base: position 235,139 of record CACAFC010000001.1, read on the forward strand.
CTAATAAAACTGTTCCATACCTAGTTATTTGAGTTATCTTTGCTCTTCCTGTCTCACCTTGTGCTTTAAGATTTTTGAAATAATCAGATACACCTGTTAGTAATTGAACAATAATAGATGATGAGATATATGGCATTATTCCTAATGCAAAAATAGCCATTCTACTTACGGCACCTCCAGCAAACACGTTAAACATTCCAAGTAGGCCTTTTTGATTTCCCTCCATTAAAATTTTTAGCTGTTCTGGATCAATTCCAGGTAAAGGAACAAACGTACCAAATCTGTAAACTGCTAGTATTGCAATCGTGAAGATTATCCTATTTCTTAAATCAATACTTGAAGATGAAGAGCTCATTATCTTAAGTTATTATTTTTTAAGTTGTATTGATCCACCAATTTTTTCAAGCTTTTCTAGTGCAGATTTAGATGCTAAATCGGCTTCAATATTAATTTTATCTTTAATTTCACCAGAGCCTAAGATCTTAAGTTTTTTAGAATTTTTATTTATTAATTTTAACTTCTTTAGGGATGATGAATTTAATATATCATTTGTATTAATCGTTTTCTTATTAATGAATGATTGTATTTTGTCCAAGTTTAAAATTGCTATATTTTCTTTTTGGATTGGATTAAAGCCTCTTTTAGGTAAACGTCTGTATAGGGGCATTTGTCCACCTTCAAAACTTTTTATTGCAACACCTGATCTAGATTTTTGACCTTTCACACCTCTACCTGAAGTCTTACCTTTTCCGGAGCCAATTCCTCTACCGACTCTTATTTTAGATTTATTTAATTTTGGTCTATTATTTAATTTTATCATTATCCTCTTTTTTCAATTATTTCTGATATCTTTTTATTTCTTATTGAAGAAATCTGTTTAGGTGAATTCTGTTTCTTTAAAGCTTTTATCGTTGCTCTTATAACATTATGCGCATTAGATGTTCCCATAGATTTTGCAACTATATCTTTAACTCCTAAAACTTCACAAACAGCTCTAACAGGACCACCAGCAATTATTCCTGTACCTTTTGATGCTGATCTTAAAACAATTTTACCTGATCCATCTTTAGCCTTAACGTCATGATGAATAGTTCTACCCTCTCTCAAAGGAATATGAATCAGTTTTCTTCTTGCTATTTCATTTGCTTTTTTAATTGCATCTGGAACTTGTTTTGCTTTAGCATGAGCTATACCAATTTTCCCAGCTTGGTTTCCAACAACAACTAATGCAGAAAAGCCAAAACGTCTACCACCTTTAACAACTTTAGTAATTCTGTTTATATGAACTAGTTTTTCTAAAATATCGTCTGTTTTTTTTTCTTTAAAATTTTCCATTTTTAAAATTCCATTCCATTTTTTCTTAAAGTTTCAGCAAAAATTTTTATTCTTCCATGATATTTATAAATACCTCTGTCAAAGTAAATCTTGATAATTTTTTTCTCTTGAGCTTTTTTTGCTAATTTTTCTGCAACAATTTTTGATAGTTCTGACTTATTTTTTGTTTTAGTTTCTTTTATATCTTTCTCAACTGATGAAGCTGATAATAAAGTTATATTCTTCGAGTCATCAATAATTTGTGCTGAGATATTTTTAGAGGACCTAAAAATACTTAGTCTAAACCTTCCTGGTTTTGAAACTTTTTTAAGTTTATTTGTAATTCTAAATTTTTTTCTAATACTAGTGCTCAATTTCATTATTTTTTCTTACCCTCTTTTTTCAAAACATATTGACCTTTTTCTCTAATACCTTTTCCTTTATATGGTTCAATTTTTCTAAGTGTCTTAATTTTTGAAGCGATCGAACCAACTAATTGTTTATCAAAGCCTGAAATTTTTAATGTTGTTTGTTTTTCAACTGCAATCTTAATACCCTCTGGTATGTCAAAATTTATATCATGGCTGTAACCTAATTGCAGATTAAGTTGATTGCCTTTAATTGAAGCTCTATAACCTACTCCCACAAGTTCTAAAATTTTCTCATAACCTTTTACTGATCCAATTACAGCGTTATTAATCAAGCTTCTGTTCATACCCCATAATCTTTTGGTATTTTGATCAATCTTTTTAGGCTTTATAGATATTTCTTTACCGTCTTTAATATCAAGATTAAATATATCTAAATCTATGTTTAAAGATCTTTTGCCAAGAGGACCTTCTATATTAAGAATATTACCAGCAATAGCTACTTTTACTTTTTCTGGTATCGCGATATTTATTTTTCCTATTTTTGACATATTAAAAAACCTTACAAACTATTTCACCACCAACTTTTTGCTTTCTAGCATCTATATCTGTCATCACACCTTTTGGTGTAGACAAAATTGCAATTCCTAATCCATTATTTATTTTTGGTAAACTATCTGCACTTGAAAAAATTCTTCTACCTGGTTTTGATACTCTCTCAAAATTACTTATTACTGGATTACCAGAGTGATATTTTAATTCTAATGATAAGATATTTTTTTTCTCTTCAGTAGAAACTTTAAAATCTTTTATAAATCCCTCATTCTTGAGTATATCAGCTATTTTACTCTTAAATTTTGAAGAAGGTAACTCCACTTTTTTATGCTTTCTCGCCTGCGCATTTTTTACTCTTGCTATCATATCTCCTATCGGGTCACTTAAGCTCATAATTACTCCTTTCTACCAACTCGATTTTACCATTCCTGGTATCTTTCCTTGTAAACCAAGTTGTCTTAACGCAATTCTTGAAATTTTTAATTTTCTATAAACACCATGCGGTCTACCTGTTATTTGACATCTATTCATCACTCTGATTTTTGCAGAATTTCTTGGTAATTTAGAAAGCTTTTGTTGTGCTTTGAATCTTTCTTCTAAAGGTAATTTTTTATCCATGATAATTTTCTTTAACTTAGCTCTTTTATTAAAAAATTTATCTGAAAGTTTTATTCTTCTATTATTCTTATTAATTGAACTTAACTTAGCCATACTAATTATCTCCTTTTTTTATAAATGGAAAGTTCATCTTTTGTAAAAGTGCAAAACTATGGTCTTTACTTAAAGATGATATCACTATTACAATATCTAATCCTCTTACTTTATCTGCTCTATCAAAGCTAACTTCAGGAAATATAATGTGCTCTTTAACTCCAAAGGTATAGTTTCCAAATTTGTCAAATCCGTTCGGAGATAAGCCTCTAAAATCTTTTATTCTTGGTAACGCTATATTTACCAATCTATCAAGGAATTCATACATTTTATTTTTTCTTAAAGTTACTTTTAAACCAGCGTTAGAGCCTTTTCTTGTTTTAAAATTTGCTACAGATTTTTTAAACTTTGTAGTGACTGGTTTTTGACCTGCAATTTTGGCAAGATCCTCCTCACATGATTTTAATACCTTAGAGTCATTACCATCCAAACCTAACCCCATATTTAAAATGATTTTCTCGATTTTAGGTCCCATATTAAGGTTTTTAAATCCAAGCTCTGTTTTTAAAGCTGGTTGAATTTCTTTTAAATAAAGTTCTTTTAGTCTTGGTGTCATTATTTTTTAGCCTCTGTTTTCTTAGTTTTTTTTTGCTCATTCACTAACTTAAGATTAGAAATATGGATAAAATTCTCTTTTGAAAATATACCACCTTTTTTTTCTTTTGTTGTTTTCACATGTTTTTTAATCATATTTAAATCTTTTACTTTTGCTTTATTATTTGATCTATCTATTTCAATAACTTCACCTTCTTTGGCTTTATCTTTGCCTGTTAAAATTTTCACTTTTAAACCTTTTTTAATCATTATAGTACCTCAGGTGCTAATGAAATTATTTTCATTTGACCTCTAGTTCTTAGCTCTCTTGTGACAGGACCAAAAATTCTTGTTCCAACTGGTTCACCTTTGTCATCAACTAAAACTGCAGCGTTATTATCGAACTTTACTTTTGATCCATCATCTCTGTGAATTCCTTTTTTAACTCTAACGACAACTGCTTTGTGAACTGAGCCCTTTTTAACTTTACCTTTTGGAATCGCCTCTTTAACAGCAATAACAATCGTGTCTCCAATGCTGGCATATCTTCTTTTAGATCCACCTAAAACTTTAATACACTCTATTTTTTTTGGCTCCGGTGTTATCAGCAACTTGTAATTCAGTTTGAACCTGTATCATTATTTTGAACTCTCCATAACTTCAAATTTTTTATTTTTTGAGAAAGGTTTACTTTCTATAATTGAAACTTTATCTCCCAATTTATAAGTATTTTTTTCGTCATGAGCATTGTATTTCTTTCTTACTTTAATAACTTTTTTTAAAACCGGATGAGAATATTTTCTTTCAACTAAAACAGTTATCGTTTTATTTGGTTTATCACTCACTACTACTCCTGTTAAAATCTTTTTAGGCATTAATTTTCCCTCTTAATGAAGTTTTGAGTCTTGCAATTGTTTTTTTTGTTTCCCCAATTTTAGATGGATTAGTTACTTGAGAATTAACCTTTTGAAATCTAAAGTTAAATAAATCTTTCTTAAGTTTATCAATATTCTTTAAAATTTCGTCTTTAGATAGTTTTTTTATCTCTTGTTTTTTCATTTTATAAAAATCTTTTAATTGTTTTTGTTTTAATAGGTAGTTTTGCTGAAGCTTTGTATAATGCCTCTTTTGCGATCTCCTCTGAGACACCATCAACCTCAAATAAAATTCTACCAGGTTTTACTCTACAAGCGTAATATTCAGGCGATCCTTTTCCTTTACCCATACGTACTTCTATCGGTTTTTTAGATACAGGAATATTTGGGAATATTCTTGTCCAAACTCTTCCTTGTCTTTTCATATGTCTTGTTAAAGCTACTCTAGCAGCTTCAATTTGTTTTCCTGTTACTCTCTCAGGTGATAAAGCTTTTAAAGCATAAGCTCCATAATTTATAAAATTGGCCCTTGATGCTTTACCATGTATTCGTCCTTTGTGAGCTTTTCTCCATTTAGTTCTTACTGGCTGCAACATAATGTTATTTACCCTCTTTAGAAATTACTTTATTTGTTTCTTGGTTAAACTCTTTAGCAAAAACTTCACCTTTATAGATCCAAACTTTGATACCAATAATACCATATGTGGTAAGTGCTTCTGCTTCAGCATAATCTATATCAGCTCTTAAAGTATGAGATGGTATACTTCCGTCCCTTAACCACTCAGTTCTAGCAATTTCATTACCACCTAATCTTCCACTAATAGAAACTTTAATTCCTTTTGCCCCTAGTCTTAAACAAGATTGCATCGCTCTTTTCATTGCTCGTCTGTAAGAAATTCTTTTAACTAATTGTTGTGCTATATTTTCAGCTACTAAATAAGAGTTTGTCTCTGGTTTCTTGACTTCTTTAATATTTAAAGCAACTTCATTTTTAGTAAATTTTGACAGATTATTTTTAATCTTATCAATATCACTACCTTTTTTTCCAATAACAAATCCTGGTCTTGAAGTATATATAGTTACGTAGCATTTATTTGAGGTTCTTTCGATCATAACTTTTGATACACCAGAATTAATTACATTTTTTTTAATATATTCTCTGATTTTAAAATCTTCGATAAGATAATTTCCAAAATCTTTCTTTTTAGCATACCAAACAGAGTCCCAACCTCTGTTAACACCTAATCTAAAGCCAACTGGATTAACCTTTTGCCCCATGACCCTCCATTTTTTTCATCTCAGATAATATTATTGTTACACTTGAATAAGGTTTTAATATCGGTGCTGCCCTTCCTTTGGCCCTTGGTCTAAACCTTTTCATTGTAATTTTCTTTCCACAATAAGCCTCTTTTACAACTAATTTGTCAATGTCATATTGAAAGTTGTTTTCAGCGTTTGCAACAGCTGAGCTAATTGTTTTTCTAATATCTTTTGTTATTCTTTTTTCTGAAAATTCTAGATCTCTTATAGCAACATCTACTTTTTTCCCTACAATACCTCTAAGTATCGGATTAAGTTTCCTTACGCTTGATCTAATATTATTATTTATTGATCTAACAAGCTTTTCTTTATTATTTTGTGTTTTCTTTTTTTTACTCATAAATTACTTTTTAGCCTCAGCTTCAGCAGGTTTTGCTTTTTTATCTGCTGGTGTATGTCCGAAGAAAGTTCTTGTAGGTGCAAACTCACCTAATTTATGTCCAACCATATCCTCTGACACCGTTATTGGGATAAATTTTTTTCCATTATAAATCAAAAAACTTACACCAACGAAATCTGGAAGTATTGTAGATTTTCTTGACCAAGTTTTAATTGGAATTTTTTTTGGATCTGTTTTGTACTTGTCCACTTTTTTCATTAAACTTTCCTCTACAAAAGGACCTTTCCAAACTGCTCTAGCCATTATTTGGTATCCTTTCTTTTGTTTCTTCTCTTAACAATAAATTTATCTGTTCGTTTATTATCTCTTGTTTTTAATCCTTTTGCTGATTGACCTTTTGGAGAAACTGGATGTCTTCCACCTGCACTTTTTCCTTCACCACCACCATGTGGGTGATCAACAGGATTTTTAACTACTCCTCTTGTATGCGGTCTTCTTCCTAACCATCTAGATCTTCCAGCTTTACCTATTTTAATATTTTTTTGATCTGGATTGCTTAAAACACCAATCGTCGCTAAAGATCTTGAGTCAATTTTTCTTACTTCACCAGAAGCTAATTTTATCAGACTATAATTACCATCTAATCCACTAATCGTGACAGAAGTTCCAGCTGATCTTGCAATTTTACCACCACCACCTGGCTGTATTTCAACGTTATGAATATCTATGCCAACGGGGATATCTTGTAATGGCATACAATTACCAACTTTTATCTCTTTTTTTGAACCGTTTTCAACTTTATCACCAACTTTAATTTTTTGTGGAGCTAAATAATAAGCGTGAGAATTATCCTGAAATTTAACTAACATTATGTAACAAGATCTATTTGGATCATATTCTATTCTTTCAACTGTAGCAGGAGCATCAAATTTTTTTCTATAAAAATCTACATGTCTATACATTTTTTTGTGACCACCAGCTCTATTTATTGAGGTTATATGACCGTTATTATTTCTTCCTTTCATTGAATTTTTTGGTGAAACTAATGACTTAAATGGTTTCCCTTTCCAAAGACCAGTTCTATCAACTAGAATTGTCCCTCTGGTAGATTTCGTGTACGGTTTAAAAGTTTTTAATGCCATTAAATTCCTGTTGTTAGATCAATGCTCTGACCCTTTTTAAGTGTAATTATTGCTTTTTTAAAACCTGAGACTTTCACTTTTCTCCCTCTGGTAAATTTTGTTCTATTCTGTTTATTTATGATATTAATTTTTGTTACATTTACTTTGAAAATTTTCTCAATGTTATTTTTAAGATTTTTTTTGTTAGCATTATTACGTACTTTAAAAACTATTTTGTTTTCTCCAGATAAATTAGTAGATTTTTCTGTCAACAAAGGTGATAAAATTTTGTCATATAAATGAAACTTTTCTATTTTAGGCATATCTTTTCTCCAATTCTTTTACAGAGCTTTCAGTGAAAACTATTTTCTTAAATTTTATCATATCAAAAGCACTAAAATGATTTATGTCTGTAACTTTAACATTTGGAATATTTCTTATTGATTTTTCAACTTTATCCTTCGAGGATTTATCAAGAATAATTAAAGAGTTTGTAATTTCAAACTTTTTAAGAATTAGACTCATTTCTTTAGTCTTTTTAATTTGGTTATTGAAATCATTAAGCACTAATAAGTTTTTATTTTTAGTTTTTTCGCTTATCAGTGATGCTATACTTTGTTTTTTTTCACTCTTGTTTAATTTTCTTGTTTTGTAAGCTAGTTGTCCTTTTGGTCCATGCGCTATTCCACCACCAACAAATATTGGTGCTTTTCTACTAGCATGTCTTGCATTACCAGTTCCTTTTTGAGCATAAATTTTTGATGTAGGTCCTGCTACTTCGTTTTGTTGCTTAGTCTTTGCATGTCTCCCTTTATAATTAGCATTAGTTTTATATAAAACGCTACTAATTAATTTACGGTTTATTTTGGCAGAAAAAATTTTATCTAAAACTTCTATAGAGCTTTTTTTTCCATCTAAATTTAATTTATCTAATTTCATTATTTTTTCTTTTTATCTGGTGTTTTTTTTGCTTGCTCAGCAGCTTTAATTTTTTCATCGATTGTTAACTTATTTATATTTTTGACAGAACCTTTGACTAGAACTTCTGAGTTTTTTGAACCTGGAATTGAGCCTTTTAAATAAAGTAATTCATTTTCTAAATCTGTTTTAATAATTTCAATATTTTGCATAGTTCTTAATTTATCACCCATATGCCCTGCCATTTTTTTTCCTTTAAAAACTTTTCCAGGATCTTGTCTTTGTCCAGTAGAACCATGAGATCTATGCGAAACTGAAACACCATGCGTCGCTCTTAAACCACCAAAATTATGTCTTTTCATCGCTCCTGCAAAACCCTTACCTATAGTTTTGGATTTTGTATCGACAAATTTTATATCCTTAAATATTTCAAGACCAAACTCATTTCCCTCTTTAAAATTTTCAATATTTTCAACTCTAAATTCTTTCAATCTCTTTTTTGCTTCAGTATTTTTTTTTGCAAAATAACCTTTCATTGCTTTTGTAAGCTTTGAATTTTTAATTTTTCCATACCCTAATTGGACAGCTTTATAACCCCTCTTTTCAGTATCAATTACCTCAATAACTCTTGCTTTTTCCATCTTAAGAACTGTTACGGGCACTGACTGACCTGTTTTATAAAACTCTCTAGTCATTCCAATTTTCTTTCCTATTAAAGCTATATCTCTCATATTAAATTTTAATCTCCACATCGACACCTGAAGCTAAATCTAATTTCATCAATGCTTCAACAGTTTGTGGTGTTGGTTCAACTATATCTATTAATCTTTTATGTGTTCTAGACTCAAATTGCTCTCTACTTTTTTTATCAATGTGAGGTGATCTTAAAACTGTGTATCTCTCAATTTTAGTCGGTAAGGGTATTGGACCTTTAATAGTAGCTCCAGTCCGCTTAACAGTGTTTACTATTTCTTCAGTTGATGCATCTAACACTTTGTTGTCATATGCTCTGAGTTTAATTCTTATATTTTGTTTTTCCATATTAGCCTGCAATCTTTTTAGTTACTTCATCCTGAACATTTTGAGGAACTTTTGAATAATGATCAAAAAACATTGAATACTGAGCCCTACCCTGAGACATCGATCTTAAGCTATTGATGTATCCAAACATGTTTGCTAATGGAACCATTGCAGTAATAACCGTAGCATTACCTCTTTGCTCTTGAGTGCTAATTTGGCCTCTTCTACTATTTAAATCACCAATTACATCGCCCATATAATCCTCAGGTGTTACAACTTCAACTCTCATAACAGGTTCTAAAAGTTTTAATCCACCTTTTGTACACGCTTCTTTAAAACAAGCCCTACTTGCTAATTCAAAAGCTAACACACTTGAGTCTACATCGTGGTGTAGTCCATCTAAAATGGTTACTTTGTAATCTATCATAGGAAATCCAGCGAGAATTCCACCATCTGAAACTGTTTCAATTCCTTTTTCGACTCCTGGAATAAATTCTTTAGGAATAGCTCCTCCTTTAATTTTACTTTCAACTTCTCTTCCTTTTCCAGGCTCTTGTGGTTCTACCAACAATTTAACTTTAGCAAATTGTCCAGCACCACCACTTTGTTTTTTATGTGTGTATTCAACTTCTGATGAATTTTCTATTGTTTCTCTATATGCAACTTGAGGGGCTCCAACATTTGCCTCTACTTTAAATTCTCGTTTCATTCTATCCACAATGATATCTAAATGTAATTCACCCATACCTTTGATAATTGTTTGGCCTGACTCCTCATCTGAAGTCACTCTGAAAGAAGGATCTTCTTTAGCAAGTCTTCCTAAAGCCTCACCCATTTTTTCTTGATCGGCTTTAGTTTTAGGTTCAACTGCAATTTCAATCACAGGATCTGGGAATTCCATAGGTTCTAAAAGAACACTATTTTCTTTATCACATAAAGTGTGTCCGGTAATCGTATTCTTTAAACCGGCCAAAGCTACAATATCACCTGCATTAGCTTCTTTAATATCTTCTCTTGAGTTGGCATGCATCAATAGCATTCTTCCAACTCTCTCCTCTTTCTCTTTTGATGAGTTATAAACAGCAGTTCCAGTTTTAATAGTACCAGAATAAATTCTTATAAAAGTTAATGACCCAACAAATGGGTCATTTGCAACTTTGAAAGCTAAAGCTGAAAATGGTGCGCTATCTTCAAATTTCATATCCATTTCATCTTCGCTACCTAATTTTGTTCCTTTAATTGAACCAATATCAACCGGGCTCGGTAAATAATTGACAACAGCATCTAATAAAGGTTGTACACCTTTATTTTTAAAAGCTGATCCAGTCATAACCGGCACAAAATCAAAATTTAATGTACCTTTTCTTACACATCTTATTAAATCTTCCTCTTTAATTTCATCGCCATTTAAATATGACTCCATTAACTTTTCATCTTGCTCAACAGCAGCTTCAACTAATTCAGTTCTATATTTTTCAGAAATTTCTTTTAAATCAGTAGGTATATCTTTGTATTCCCACTCAGCACCTAAGGCTTCATTTTTCCAAACTTGAGCTTTCATTTTTACTAAGTCAACAACACCTGTTAAAGACGCTTCTATACCTATAGGAACTTGGATAACCAATGGTTTTGCACCCAATCTATCTCTTATCATATCTACACATCTAAAAAAATCAGCTCCTGTTCTGTCTAATTTGTTCACAAAACAAATTCTTGGAACTTTATATTTATCTGCCTGTCTCCAAACAGTTTCGGACTGAGGTTCAACACCTGCAACACCATCAAAAACTGCTACAGCGCCATCTAAAACTTTAAGAGATCTTTCGACTTCAATAGTAAAATCAACGTGACCAGGCGTGTCAATGATATTAATTCTATGGTCTTGCCAAAAACAAGTTGTTGCAGCTGATGTAATTGTAATCCCTCTTTCTTGTTCTTGCTCCATCCAGTCCATTGTTGCAGCACCATCATGGACTTCTCCAATTTTATGACTCTTTCCTGTGTAATATAAAATTCTCTCTGTTGTGGTTGTTTTACCAGCATCAATATGAGCCATGATACCAATATTTCTATATTTATCTAAAGTATGTGTTCTAGACATAATTTTTTACCACCTAAAATGTGCAAATGCTTTATTTGACTCAGCCATTTTATGAACATCTTCCTTTTTTTTAACTGCAGCTCCTTTTTTTTCATAGGCATCATAAAGCTCATTGAAAATCTTATCAGACATATTTTTATCTTTTCTTTTTCTTGCAGAGTCTATTAACCATCTAATCGCTAAAGCTTGCGCTCTTTTGTTTTTTACTTCAACTGGAACTTGATAAGTTGCTCCACCAACTCTTCTAGATCTTACTTCAACAGTTGGTTTAATATTATTAATCGCCTCATTAAAAATATTTATAGGCTCATCTTTTGATTTTGTTTTGATCTTTTCAATTGCATCATAAACAATTTTTGAAGCTATGCCTCTTTTACCATCGTACATCAAGTTATTTATTAATTTAGGAATAATAGTTGAATTAAATTTTGGGTCTGGAACTATATCTTTTTTAGGTTGTGATTTTTTTCTAGACATTTTTACTTACCCTTTTTAGTTCCGTATAAAGATCTTCTTTTTTTTCTATTTGCAACTCCTTGGGTATCGAGATTTCCTCTTAATATATGGTATCTCACACCAGGTAAATCTTTAACTCTTCCACCTCTTATTAAAACAACTGAGTGCTCTTGCAAATTATGACCTTCACCTGGTATATATGCTGTAACTTCAAAACCATTTGACAATCTTACCCTAGCAACTTTTCTAAGTGCCGAGTTAGGTTTCTTTGGGGTAGTTGTATAAACTTTGACACAAACACCTCTTTTCAAGGGTTGTTTCTGTAGAGCAGGAACTTTATTCCTCTTAACTTGTTTAACTCTCTTTTTTTTTAACAATTGGTTAATTGTTGGCATAAAATTTTTAATTAATTAAATTTTTGATGAAATAACTGACAGATCAATTATGGCAGCGTTTAGTACATTCAAATAGTACTACATTCCAACCAAAAACATCGCCAAAATACTTATAAATTGAATTTTGTCAAACAAAACATGTGATTTTAGTCTATTTTTTCTATTGATTTGCTTGAGTTTCTGAGGCTTCTATCTTTTCTTGCTCAGATAGGAATTTGTTATCATCATCGAGAGCTTTTTTATTCCATCTATTTTTGATATTTCCTGTCCCAGCAGGTACCAATCTACCAACGATAACATTCTCTTTTAATCCATTTAATGGGTCGATTTTACCTTTAATTGCAGCGTCAGTTAAAACTCTTGTAGTTTCTTGGAATGAAGCAGCGGAGATAAATGACTCTGTCTGTAAAGAAGCTTTTGTAATACCCATTAAAACTCTTTCACCTATTGCAGGCGTTTTATTTTCTGATTTGAGATTTTCATTCATATTTTCAAATTTTATTCTGTCAACTATTTCACCTGGTAAATAAGATGAGTCACCTGAAGATTTCACTTCTACTTTCTTCAACATTTGTCTTAAAATAGTTTCGATATGTTTATCATTTATAATAACACCTTGTAGTCTGTAAACTTCCTGAACCTGATTAACAAAATATTCAGTCAAATCTTTTATGCCCATTATCCTTAATATATCATGTGGTAAAGGTTGACCATCAAGAAGATATTCTCCTTTTTTAATTTTTTCACCTTGGTTAAAGTTAATATGCTTTCCTTTGGGAATTAAATAATTTGATGGTTCGCTTCCGTCCTCAGGAACAATTGAAATTCTTTGTTTACCTCTAACCTCTTTTCCAAATATGACTTGTCCATCATTTTCAGCAATTATTGCACTATCTTTTGCCTTTCTTGCTTCAAATAATTCAGCAACTCTTGGTAGTCCTCCAGTAATATCTTTTGTTTTTGTTGTTTCTTTTGGAAGCCTAGCAATTACATCACCTGCTGAAACTTTTTGTCCATCTTTAACTGATAGAATTGAGTCTGGAACAAGATAATATCTTGCTTCATTATCATCTGCTTTTTTAATTACATTACCTTTTTCATCTCTAAGAGTAATTCTTGGTTTTAAATCAGTACTTTTAGATTGAGCTCTCCAATCTATTACAGACTTAGATGATATACCTGTAGCATCATCAGTAGTTTCTTGAATTGAAACTCCATCGATCAAATCAACATAACTTGAAATACCACTTTTCTCAGCAATAACAGGTGTAGTGTAAGGATCCCATTCACAAATTTTAGTATTTGCTTTTACTTTATCACCATTTTTAAAAAAAAGTTTTGATCCATAAGCAACTTTATAAACTGCAATTTGTACTCCATTGTCATCCTCAATAGAGAGTTGAGTATTACGTCCCATTACAATCAAATTCTTTTTAGAGTCTTCTAAAATATTTGAGTTTAAGATTTTTAAAGTTCCCTCATTTTTAGTTACTATTTGTGAATCTTGTTTTACTGAAGCTGTTCCACCAACGTGGAAAGTTCTCATTGTAAGCTGGGTACCAGGTTCTCCGATTGATTGAGCAGAAATCATACCAATAGCCTCACCAACGTGAACCATTTTACCTCTAGACAAATCTCTTCCATAACAAGTAGCACAAACTCCCTCTTTTGAACTACAAGTCATCACTGAATAAACTTTAAGTGATTTTATTCCAGCAGAATCAATATTATCACAGCCAGCTTCATCTATCATAGTCGATTTTTTTAGAATAATTTCACCTGTTAAAGGATGTTTTACGTCTGAAGCTGTAACTCTACCTAAAGATCTTTCAGATAAACTGACAACAACATTTCCACCTTCTAAAATTTCAGAAAGTTCTATGTATCCTGGATTGTCACAATTCTTTTTAGTAATTGTCAAATCTTGCGCTACGTCACATAATCTTCTAGTTAAATATCCTGAGCTTGCTGTTTTTAATGCTGTATCAGCTAAACCTTTTCTAGCTCCATGGGTAGAGTTGAAATATTCTAAAGCAGTTAATCCCTCTTTAAAATTTGAAGTAATTGGACTTTCAATAATCTCACCAGATGGTTTTGCGATAAGACCCCTCATACCAGCTAATTGTTTCATTTGAGCAGCTGAGCCTCTAGCACCACTGTCAGCCATCATAAATACTGAGTTAATCTTTAAACCTTCTTCAGTCTTTTCAGTTGCGGAAATACCTTTCATCATTTCACCAGCCACACGATCAGTACATTTTGACCAAGCATCAACAACTTTATTATATTTTTCACCTCTAGTGATAAGCCCTTCAGCATATTGAGTTTCATAATCTGAAATCAATTTTTTTGTATCATCTATTAGTTGGGTTTTACTTTCTGGTATAACCAGGTCATCTTTACCAAAAGAAATTCCTGCTTTAAAAGCATGTTTAAAACCTAAATCCTTTAATTTATCGCAGAAAATAACTGTTGTTTTTTGACCACAGAATCTAAAAACAATATCTATCACCTCAGAAACAACTTTTTTCGGAAGCAATCTGTCTACCAATGAAAATTTAATGTCTTTGTTTTTTGGTAATAAGTTAGCTAATAGAAATCTACCAGCTGTTGATGTATATTTTTCAAACTTCTTATTTCCTTTTTCATCAACAGTTTCAAATCTTGATATAATTGTACTATGAACTTTTAGTTGTCCTGAAGACAAAGCGAATTCTATTTGATCTGCATTAAGAAAATATCCTGCTGGTTTATCAGTTAACGGTTCCTGAGATAAATAATAAATTCCTAAAATCATATCCTGACTTGGAACAATAATCGGTTTACCGTTTGACGGTGATAAAATATTATTTGTTGATAACATCAATATTCTTGCTTCTAGTTGAGCTTCTAAACTTAAAGGAACGTGCACTGCCATTTGATCCCCATCAAAATCAGCATTAAATGCTGCACATGTAAGAGGGTGCAACTCAATAGCATCTCCCTCAATCAATTTTGGTTCAAAAGCTTGTACACCTAATCTATGAAGTGTTGGTGCTCTATTTAATAAAACTGGATGTTCTCTCACAATTAATTCCAAAGCATCCCATACAGCATTAGTCTCTTTTTCAACAAGTTTTTTTGCTTGTTTGATTGTTGAAGCTAATCCCAGTTTATTTAATCTTGCATATAAAAATGGTTTAAATAATTCTAATGCCATTTTTTTCGGTAATCCACACTCATGCAATTTTAAGTCAGGTCCAACAACAATCACAGATCTTCCAGAATAATCTACACGCTTACCTAAAAGATTTTGTCTAAATCTACCTTGCTTACCTTTTAACATTTCTGCTAAAGATTTTAATGGTCTTTTACCAGTTCCAGTGATTACTCTTCCTCTTCGACCATTATCAAATAATGCATCAACCGACTCTTGTAACATTCTTTTTTCATTTCTAACAATAATGTCAGGAGCTTTTAGATCCATTAATCTTTTTAAACGATTATTTCTGTTGATAACTCTTCTGTATAAATCATTTAGATCTGAAGTGGCAAATCTACCACCATCCAAAGGAACTAAAGGTCTTAGTTCAGGTGGAATTACAGGAACAACAGTCATGATCATCCATTCAGGTTTTTGACCTGTATCAATAAATGACTCTATTAGTTTAAGTCTTTTAATTGCTCTTTCTTCGTTAACTTTTGATTTTGTCTCTTTAATGTAACTAACTAAATTTTTCTTTTCTAATTCTAAATCAAGGTTCTTTAGCATTTCTAAAACTGCCTCAGCTCCTATTCCAGCAGAAAAAGCCTCCTCGCCAAACTCATCTTGATATTTTGCTAATTCTTCCTCATTTAAAAGTTGATTTTTTTTCAATCCAGTTAAGCCTGGCTCAATTACAATGAAATTCTCGAAATAAAGAACTCTTTCAATTTCCTTCAATTTCATATCAACTGCTAGAGCTATTCTGCTAGGTAAAGACTTTAAAAACCAAATATGTGCTACTGGGGTTGCAAGATTAATATGACCCATTCTTTCTCTTCGAACATTCGACTTGGTAACCTCAACTCCACATTTTTCACAAATTATACCTCTAAATTTCATTCTTTTATATTTTCCACACAGACATTCATAATCCTTGATAGGACCAAATATTCTGGCACAAAATAATCCATCTTTTTCTGGTCTGAAAGTTCTATAATTGATTGTCTCAGGTTTTTTAATTTCACCATATGTCCAAGACTTTATTTTTTCCGGACTTGCTAAAGAAATTTTTATACTATTAAAATTTTGAGCCTCTGCTATTTCTGAATTTTTAAATAGGTCTGTTAATTCTTTTTTCATAATTAATTTAATTCCACATTTAATGCCAAAGATTTTATTTCTTTTACTAATACATTGAATGATTCTGGTATACCTGACTCGAAATTTTCTTCACCTTTTACAATTGTCTCATAGACTTTAACTCTACCTGCCACATCATCAGATTTTACAGTTAATATTTCTTGTAAAGTATATGATGCTCCGTAAGCCTCAAGAGCCCAAACTTCCATTTCACCAAATCTTTGACCACCTAATTGTGCTTTACCACCTAGTGGTTGTTGTGTAACTAAGCTGTAAGGTCCAGTAGATCTTGCGTGTATTTTATCCTCTACCAAATGATGAAGTTTAAGCATGTAAATAATTCCAACTGTAACAGGTCTATCAAATTTTTCTCCTGTTCTTCCATCCCAAAGGTAAGTTTGTCCAGAACCTGGTAGTTTTGCAAGTTCTAACATTTCTGTTACATCTTTTTCTTTAGCTCCATCAAATACTGGTGTTGATATCGCGATTCCATTTTGGAGATTTTCACACAAATCTTCAAACTCTGTTTTGTTTAACTTATCAACTTTTTGATTATAGATTTCCTCGCCATAAACAGATTTTAAAAAATTTGATATCTTCTCAGTTTTTTCTAGCTTTTTTTGGTTTTCATTAACTAAATTTTTTACTTGTTCACCAAATTCTTTACATGCCCATCCTAAGTGTGTTTCTAATATCTGACCTACGTTCATACGACTAGGAACTCCTAAAGGATTTAAAACTATATCAACTGGTCTTCCATCTTCTCTATAAGGCATATCTTCAACAGGAACAATTTTACTAACAACTCCTTTATTACCATGTCTTCCAGACATTTTATCACCTGGTCTTAATCTTCTTTTAATTGCAACAAAAACTTTAACCATTTTCATTACGCTTGGCAAAAGATCATCACCACTTCGAATTTTTAGAACTTTGTCTTCAAATCTTTCAATAATATCTTGTTCAGCTTTATTGTATTGATCTTTTAATTGAGTTATTGCGGCGTCATTTTTTGAATTTCCATCTGTAATTTTAAAAACATCAGTAATTGTTAAATTATTAATAGTTTCAAAATCAAGTTTTGTTCCTTCATCAATATTTTTAATTTTTTTTGTTAGTGAAGAGCCAGAGAAAATTTGAGAAGCCCTTTGCTTAATACTTCTCTCTAAGATTTCCTCTTCTACAATTTTATCTTGTTGAACTTGCTCAATCTCAGCACGTTCTATTGTTATAGACCTTTCGTCTTTTTCAATACCATGTCTATTGAAAACCTTTACATCAACAACTGTTCCACTGCTGCCTCTAGACATTCTTAAAGATGTATCAGTTACATCTATTGCTTTTTCACCAAATATTGATCTAAGTAACTTTTCCTCAGGTCCTGAAGCTGAATCACCTTTTGGAGTAACTTTACCAACCAAAATATCTCCTGCGTTCACTTCCGCTCCGATATAAACTATACCCGACTCGTCAAGATTTTTTAATGCCTCCTCATTAACATTTGGAATGTCTCTAGTAATTTCTTCCTCACCTAGTTTAGTATCCCTTGCCATAATTTCATATTCAACAATATGAACAGATGTAAATACATCATCAGTAACACATCTTTCTGAAATCAAAATTGAGTCCTCAAAATTATATCCTTGCCAAGGCATAAATGCGACAGTAACGTTTTTTCCTAAAGCTAATTCCCCCAATCTAGTTGATGGACCATCAGCAATGATATCACCTGTTTTAACTTTGTCTCCGACTCTAACTAGTGGTCTCTGATTAATGCAAGTATTTTGATTTGATCTTTTAAACTTTTGAAGGTTATATATATCAACACTAGATTTAGTGAAGTCTGTTTCCTCTGTAACTTTAACAACAATTCTTTTTCCATCAATTTTGTCAACTAATCCGTCTCTTTTTGCTACAATTGTTACACCCGAGTCAAGCGCAACATCACTTTCAATACCTGTTCCTACAAGAGGAGCCTCTGGTTTTAATAATGGAACAGCTTGTCTCATCATGTTTGATCCCATTAAAGCTCTATTAGCATCATCATTTTCTAAAAAGGGAATCAAAGATGCTGCTACTGATACTAATTGTTTAGGGGATACGTCGATATAATCAATAGTTTCAGGTTTAGATAATAAAAAGTTTAAGTTTTGTCTGCAAGAAACGAGTTCCTCAACAATTTTATTATTTTTATCAAGTTTCGTGTTTGCTTGCGCTATTGTAAATTTAGTCTCCTCCATAGCAGATAGATATTCCACTTTATCTTGTACTATTCCATCTTTAACTCTTTTATAAGGACTTTCTATAAATCCATATTTATTAATTTTAGCGTAAGTAGATAAACTGTTAATCAAACCGATGTTTGGTCCCTCTGGAGTTTCAATTGGACATATCCTTCCATAGTGTGTTGGATGAACGTCACGCACCTCAAAACCTGCTCTCTCTCGAGTTAAACCACCTGGTCCTAACGCAGATACTCTTCTTTTATGTGTAATTTCGGATAAAGGATTTGTTTGATCCATAAACTGAGACAACTGTGAACTGGCAAAAAAATCTTTCAATGAAACTGTAAGTGGTTTAGCGTTAATCAAATCTTGTGGCATTGCTGACTCAATATCGAGAGTAGTCATTTTCTCTTTAATTGCTCTTTCCATTCGATAAACACCGATCCTAGCTTGATTTTCAACAAGTTCTCCAACTGATCGTACTCGTCTATTCCCTAAGTGGTCAATATCATCTACTTCATCCTTCCCATCTCTAAGATCAAGCATTTTGTGAATTATTGCAATTATGTCGTCATTTCTTAAAATTGTAATTTTATCAGAACACTCTAGGTTCAATCTAGAATTCATTTTTACTCTACCTACATCAGATAAGTCATATCGATCAGAGCTAAAAAATAAATTGTTAAATATTTGGGTTGCTATCTCAATTGTTGGTGGTTCACCAGGCCTCAACATTTTATAAATTTCAGTTATAGCCTCATCTTTTGTATTATTTTTATCATTAAATATTGTAGTTAATAAATAACCACCTTTATTGATTGAATTAGTAACAGAAATATTAAGAGTATAAACTTTTGCATCTAACATTTGTTGAATAATAGTTTCATTCAACTCAGTTCCAATTTTAAAAGTACCACCCTCATCATCACTTATCTTAATATCCGTATGTAAAAATTTTCCATATAGTGACTCTTTTGATACTAAGATATTTTTTAGGCCATCATTTGATAATTTTTTTGCATTTAAATAATTTATTTTATCACCTAATTTAATCACAACCTTACCAGTATTTGCATCGATTACTTCCTCAGAAAAATTTTTTGCTTTATAATTTTCTGGATTAAATTTTGTTTTCCATTTTTGGGAGTTTATATCATAAGTAAATTTTTCATTTTCATAAAACTCATTTGCGATATCTGATTTAGTGAAACCTAAAGCGAGTAATAAAGATGAGGCTAGAATTTTTTTCTTTCTATCGATTTTAAAATATAGAAAATCCTTTACATCATATTCAAAATCTAACCATGAACCTCTGTTTGGAATGACACGGCAATTAAATAGCAATTTACCACTCGCGTGAGTTTTGCCTTTATCGTGATCAAAAAACACTCCGGGACTTCTGTGCATTTGGTTAACTACAACTCTTTGCACACCGTTAGTGATAAAAGTTCCACTGTTAGTCATCATTGGAACCTCTCCCATGTAAACTTCTTGTTCTTTTGCAGATAAAATATCTTTAGTGTTATCTTCTTGATTTATCTCATACACAACGAGTCTAAGAGTACATTTTAAAGCAGAGGAGTAGGTTAAACCTCTAGCAATACATTCTTCAACATCAAATTTTGGTTTCTCTAATCTATATGAAACATATTCTAAAGTCGCTTTATCATTTAGATCTTCAATTGGAAAAATGCTTTTAAAAACTCTGTCAAAACCTTTTGTTAACTCTGAGTTTTCTTTATTAAAATCTGTTAATTCCTTATAAGAATTTTTTTGAACTTCTATTAAATTTGGAATTGATAAACTCTCTTTAAGTTTACCAAAACTTTTTCTAATATTTTTTTTTTCAGTAAAAGATATTTGCATCAATGTTTAACACTGATTAATACAATTAATCAGAGCTAAAAAATCCTTTTTAATTTACTTAAGTTCTACTTTAGCGCCTGCAGCCTCTAACTTAGCTTTTATCTCTTCAGCCTCTTTTTTAGGAACACCAGTTTTTACCTCTTTAGGTGCGCCTTCAACTAGATCTTTAGCCTCCTTTAGACCTAGAGCTGTTGCTGCTCTTACTTCTTTAATAACGTTTATTTTTTTGTCCCCTGCAGAAACTAACATGATAGTAAAATCATCTTTGTCTTCTGCCGCTGCCGCTGCGCCTGCTGCTGCTGGTGCTGCTGCTGCCAATGGGGTAACACCCCATTTTTCCTCTAATTGTTTTGAGAGATCTGCTGCTTCTGCAACAGTCAAACTTGATAAATCTTCTATAATTTTATTTAAGTCAGGCATTTTCTACTCTTTAGGTTATGTTTCAGAATTTTCTGGGGGTAAACTACTCATTTTTTTCGATCGTGCAAGTAAAATACTGACTAATTTTGATGCAGAAGCATTCAAAATACCCACAATATTTGCTCTTGCTTCATCTAAAGTTGGTAAACTAGCTACATTTAATACTCCTGCTTGATCTAAAACCTCATTATCCATGATTCCACCAATCAATTTTAGATTATCGTTATCCTTAGCAAATTTTGATAAAATTCTCGCAGACATAATAGCATCTTCTCCAAACGCTACTGCTGTTGGTCCAGTGAATAATTTTGATAAATCCTTACATTTAGTTTTTTCTAAAGCTAATTTTGTAATTCTATTTTTTGTAATTTTAAAAACTATTCCATGCTCTCTCATTTTTGATCTTAATTCATCAAGTTGAGGCATTGTTAAACCTTGATAATGAGTTACCATGACAGCTTTACTATTTTCAAATTGTGCAGTCATTTCAGTTATATAATTCTTTTTTTGTTCTTTGTTCATCATAAAAATTTAGATACTTTTTCCTAATTTTAATTTATACGAGACACCCATTGTTGAAGTTATAAAGGCTGACTTTACTAATTCACCTTTTACTGTATTGTTAGATTTTTCTTTCTCTAATGTATCAATGATTGCATTATAATTTTTAATTAATTTATCATCAGCAAAAGATTTTTTTCCAATACTCACACCAATATTTCCATCTTTATCATTTCTTATTTCTGCTTGACCAGATTTTGCATCCGTTATTGCTGTCTTTAAATCTTCGGTGACAGAACCTAGTTTTGGATTAGGCATCAAACCCTTTGGACCAAGCACTTTTCCTAATTTAGATAATTTAATCATCATAGAAGGTGTACAAATTAATTTTTCAAAATTAATTTCTCCATTCTTAATTTTTTCAATGAAATCGTCACTTCCAACAATATCTGCACCTGCTGATTTTGCATCAGCTGATTTTGTTTCTTCACAAACTACAGCTACTTTTACTTTTTTACCTGAGCCACCTGGAAGATTAACTACAGTTCTTATGTTAATCTCATTTTTTTTTTGTTTATTGTTAATTTGAAGACTTATATCGATAGACTCATCAAATTTTGTAGTGCAATTTTTTTTTATTGTAGGAATTAATTTTTCAATACCTTCAGCTGCTAATTCAGATGTTTTTTCAGGTAATTTTTTAAATCTTTTTGAAGTCATTAATCTTTCACCTCAATTCCCATTGATCTTGCTGAACCTGCAATAATTTTTACTGCCTGTTCTAAATCAATTGCGTTCAAATCCTTCATTTTTTGTTTAGCAATTTCTTCTGCTTGTTTCTTTGTAATAGAGGCCACAATATTTCTTCCTGGTTCCTGTGAACCACTTTTTAATTTTGCTGCTTCTCTAATAAAGAATGAAGCAGGAGGTGACTTAATTTTAAAATCAAACTTTTTATCTTTATAAACAGTAATTTCTACTGGTACAGGTTTTCCTGCTAAGGATTTTGTTTTATCATTAAAAGCTTTACAAAATTCCATTATATTTACTCCACGTTGACCTAAAGCAGGACCAACTGGCGGAGCTGGATTAGCTTGACCACCTTTAATTTGTAATTTTATAAATCCACTAATTTCTTTTTTTGCTGCCATTAACTAATTTTCTCCACTTGATTATATTCCAACTCAACCGGTGTTGGTCTTCCAAATATAGAAACGGAAACTTTTAATCTTGATTTATCCTCATCAATTCCCTCAACCATTCCACTAAATGAAGCAAATGGTCCATCTACAACTTGAACTTTTTCTCCAACGCTATACTCTATACCAGATTTTGGTTGAGCTACACCATCTTTTATTTGACCTAAAATCTTTTCTATCTCTTTGTCTGATACTGGAACTGGTATACCTTTTGTTCCCAAAAAACCACTTACTCTTTTAATATTTTTTATCATGTGATAAATGCTGTTATCCATTTCACTTTTGATAAGAACATACCCGGGAAAATATTTTTTTTTTCTCTGTACTCTCTTCCCTCTTTTAACTTCAGTCACATCATGAGTTGGGACAATTATTTCATCAAATTTATCTGAAATCTGTGCTTTTTCTGCCTCTTCTTTAATTAAACCAGCTACCTTATTTTCAAAGCTTGAGTGTGATTGAACTATGTACCAATTTTTCATTATAAACTAGCCTTAAGTAAAAGCTCCAAGAAAAACTTTAAAACTTGATCAAGTAAAAGAAAAAATAATGACATCACTACAGCCATTGCAAAAACCATTAAAGCGCCTTGAACAGTCTCCTTACCTGTAGGCCAACTTACTTTGAAAGCTTCTTGCTTTACTTCTTGTATAAATTTGATTGGGTTTTTCATAATTTTTAAATAATCCAGTTAATTGGCAGGAGCGGAGGGACTCGAACCCTCAGCCTCCGGTTTTGGAGACCGGCGCTCTACCAATTGAGCTACACTCCTATATAGAGTTTACTCTATAATTTTAGTTACAACTCCAGCACCTACAGTTCTTCCACCTTCTCTAATTGCAAAGTTAAGTTTTTCTGACATTGCAATAGGAGTTATTAGCTTAACTGTAAATTTAGCATCATCACCCGGCATAACCATTTCTGTACCTGCTGGCAATTCAACTTCACCTGTTACGTCTGTAGTTCTAAAATAAAACTGTGGTCTGTATTTAGTAAAGAATGGAGTATGTCTACCACCTTCTTCTTTCTTTAATACATAAGCTTGTGCTTCAAACTTTGTATGTGGTGTAACTGAACCTGGTTTGCAAAGAACTTGTCCTCTTTCAATATCAGTTCTTTCTACCCCTCTCAGAAGAACACCAACATTATCTCCTGCTTCACCTGAATCTAATAGTTTTCTAAACATTTCAACACCTGTGCAAACAGATTTTTTTGTTTCTCTAATACCAACTATTTCTATTTCATCACCAGTTTTTAATACGCCAGACTCAACTCTTCCTGTTGCTACTGTACCCCTTCCAGAAATAGAAAATACATCCTCGACTGGCATTAAGAAATCCTTATCTTTAGGTCTATCAGGTTGAGGAATGAACTCATCAACATTTTTCATTAATTCTAAAATTGATTTTTTTCCTATCTCTTCATCTCTACCCTCAACAGCAGCAAGTGCAGAACCTTTTGCTATTGGAGTTTTGTCACCAGGAAATTTATATGAAGTTAACAATTCTCTTATTTCTTCCTCAACAAGATCTATCATTTCTTTATCGTCAACTTGGTCTACTTTATTTAAGTAAACGCAAATTGCAGGAACTCCTACTTGTCTCGCCAAAAGAATATGTTCTCTTGTTTGAGGCATCGGTCCATCCGCAGCGTTTACAACTAGAATTGCACCATCCATTTGCGCTGCACCTGTAATCATATTTTTTACATAGTCAGCATGTCCCGGACAGTCTACGTGAGCGTAATGTCTTTTCTCAGTTTCATATTCTACGTGAGCCGTAGATATTGTGATACCTCTCTCTTTTTCCTCTGGAGCTTTATCAATTTGATCATATGCAATAGCTTGTGCACCCCCGGTTTCAGATAAAACTTTCGTGATAGCTGCGGTTAAGGTTGTTTTACCATGATCGACATGACCAATTGTACCAATGTTACAATGTGGTTTATTTCTTACAAATTTTTCTTTTGACATTACTTTTTTTCCTCACTTTTCAATTTTAAATTTATTTTCTTGGAGCGGGTAAAGGGAATCGAACCCTTACATCCAGCTTGGAAGGCTAGCGTTCTACCATTGAACTACACCCGCACAACCCCAAGAGTAACACTCCAGTATTGTTTAAATATATTGAATGGTGGAGGGGGAAAGATTCGAACTTTCGAAGACCGAAGTCAACGGGTTTACAGCCCGCCCCATTTGACCGCTCTGGAACCCCTCCCTTAGGGGAAGTGTCCCCTTGTTCAATAAAGCTTCAAACAACATGCGTTTTATATATTTTATTTATCCAAATGCAACACGTGATTTAATAAGAAAATATTCAAAAAAACGTGTAAAACATAGGATTATTTATGAATAAATCATCATTTTTCATTGTTGGCCAACACGCTGTTATTGAGGCTCTCAAAAATCCAAAAAGAAAGGTGCTGAGAGTTTTTTTAACTGAAGAGAGTAAAAAAAATATACACAGAAAAAGTCCAAACAAAAACCTTCTAAATGAAGTAAAGGTTTATTTTAAAACTAAAAAAGAATTAGACAAATATAGCACCAAAGAGAACTTGTTACATCAAGGATATGTTGCTGAAATAGAACACTTAGAAAAACCAATTCTAAAAGAATTTATAAAAAAAAAGGATAATATCACTTTAGTTTGTTTAGATGGGGTAACAGATCCAAGAAATATTGGTGCTTTAATAAGAAGTGCAGCATCCTTTAGCATCGATGGAATTATTATTAAGGAGAGACACTATCCAAATGAAAGTAAACTTATGTATAAAGCTTCAAGTGGAGCAATTGAATATATAAATATTTTTGAGGTATCCAACATCAATTCTACTTTAAAAAATCTTAAAGATAAAAATTTTTGGGTTTATGGATTTGATGGTAATGGTGATAAAGATTTTACAAAAATAGAATGGAAAGGAAATAATATTCTTCTATTCGGCTCAGAGGGATTTGGTATGCACCAACACACATCAAAATATGCTGATTTTTTAGTAAAGATAGAGATTGATAGTAAAGTTGAAAGCTTAAATATCTCAAATAGTGCAGCCATTGTATTTCATCACTTAAGTTATTTAAAAAAAAAGAGTTGATTAATTAAAGAATTATTAATAATTATTGCGCATGCCCTTGTAGCTCAGCTGGTAGAGCAATTGATTTGTAATCAATAGGTCCGCGGTTCGAATCCGTGCGGGGGCACCATCACTCAATAAAATCAACACTTATTATTTTTGCAAAATTAAAATTTAATTAAATTTTATAATCAATTGTGCCAGGATTGTGCCAAGAGCAAATGATCATTATAATCTTTTTCAATTAGTTATTTAATTTTTCGGATCTTTAAACTAGTCATTGCTCTATTTTTACAAAATCCATAATCATTATCTGCTAATTTATTTCCACTCGTATCGAACAATTTCCAATTATATTTAATGCAGTCTGTTGGTTTTTTTCCTAGTTTTAATATTTTTAATTCCACAGTTCTTGAGCTTCCAGCATCTGTTACAGAAAATGATCTTGTTTCACCCTTTTTCCAAAAACCTAAAGGAAATTTACAACCATTCTTTATATACTTGGTTTTTGATCTTCTTTGATCGTACACTCTTCCCATGCACTGACCTTCGTTAGTAACTGTAAATAATTGTGTTTTTCTTACTCTGCCTTCTCTATTTTTTTTTGTTCTTTTGTAAACTTTAATAATTTCTTTTGTGAAAGGGTTTTTCCAATCTTGAGGGCCTATAATTTTTTTTCTTCGTTTCTCGCCAAAAATTTTATCTGCTGGAGTATATCTTATTTCAGTATCATTCCTTATTTCTCCTCCAGTAAATAATTCTAATGGAATAAATCTTTCATTAGCTGATACAGGAGTAATCCACATCAAACACAAAACTAAGATTCCTAAAAGTTTTTTCATGCTATAACTTTATCACTGTGCCAGAGTTGTGACCAGACTAAAAATATTTTGTGATTATTGTTGTAAACAAATGTTTATTTAAACTTTAACAATTGATTTGTAATCAATAGGTCCGCGGTTCGAATCCGTGCGGGGGCACCATTAAGAAGTTTCTCTTCTTAATTGTTCAATTTTAATTTTGTTTTGAAGACTTCTATTTTTGTCGTACATAAGGTTAAATTTTATATTTTGGTTAGTCTTTACAATAATATCTTTTGCGTTTCTAACTTCAATGTTGTCTGCTACCGCACTAATTGGTCTTTTTTTAGAATTCAAATTTTTGATAATTATTTTTGATTTATGACTTACAATTTTTCCTTTCCAACGTCTTGGTCGAAAAGGACTAATTGGAGAGATTGATAATTTTTTTGAATTTAAACTTAGTATTGGTCCATGAACTGATAAATTATATGCTGTACTTCCTGCTGGAGTTGATACTAGCACACCATCTGAAACTAACTTTTTTATGACTTGTTTGGAACCATGATAAATCGACAATGAAGCTGCTTGTCTACTCTGCCTTAAAATTGAAACTTCATTTATAGCTAAATGTTTTCTAATTTGATTTTTATTATTTTTAACAGTCATTTCTAAAGGTGAAATAGAAATGACATTAGCTTTGTGCAGATTTTTAACTATTTTTTTTGATGAAAATTTATTCATTAAAAATCCATAATTTCCAGAATTTATTCCATAAAAAAATTTTTTGGATTTTTTAT
>CACAFC010000002.1 GCA_902531765.1 uncultured Pelagibacteraceae bacterium
GGTAATTTTCAAAAAGAGTTTAAGGTTTATGGTAGAGATAAAAAAAAATGCAAAAGACTTAGTTGTTCGGGAACAATTAATAAAATAACTCAATCAAATAGATCAACATTTTTGTGTGAAATATGTCAAAAATAATAATTATATTATTGACCAGGCCTATTTAAGCGGTTATACCCCTGCAAAATTATGGCTAATACAAGATCAGCAATTAAAAGAATTAGACGAATATCTAAACAGACTGCGGTTAACAAGGCGAGAAAAAGTAGATACAAAATTGCATTAAAAAAGATGAACGTTCTGATTGAAAGTAAAAAAAAGTCAGAGGCTTTAAAGTTCTTACCTAAGTTGAATTCCGAGTTAATGAAAATTGCCAAAACTGGAATTATAAAAAAACAAAATGCATCAAGAAATGTATCGAGAATTACAAAAAAAATAAGTTCCTTGTAATTCTCTATACCTCAAGTTGATTCAACTAAAAGAATACACTTCATATATGTAGGGTAGGTATTTGATTACAATATTTAGAATTAGTAAAAAAATATTATATTTAATTCAATCATAAATTTTATTTTTTTTTAATATATGAAAAAAAAAATTGTCAAAGAAATTTTCAAAAAAAATTTTTTACACAATCCCAGATTTAATTTATTTTCAGTTTTGCAAAATTATTTGTTGCAATAACCGCCATTATTGATGTAACTGGACTCTCTCCATAAGAATGAACAATACACATACAAATAAAAGTTTTGATAAAATTAATCTTGATTGGAAACTAATTCAATCCGAATTAAAACTTAAATTGGGAATAGAAGTTTACGATAGTTGGATAAAAAAAATTGATTTACTTGAAGAGTTTAATAATTATATTTTATTAACTGTCCCAACAAGATTTATCCGTGACTGGATTACATCAAGATATTTAGACCAAATTTTACAAACTATCAAAAAACATAAAAAACAAATTATAAGAATAGAATTTAATATTTTAGAAAAAAAGGATGATAATAGAGAAAATTTGAATGATTTTAATCAGATAAACAAAACTCAAAATATCTCTTTTATAAAAGATTCTCATCTCCAATACAGTCGAATAGATCCCAATAAAAGATTTGAAAATTTTCTAATCGGCCCAAGTAATAAGATTGCTTTCGAGGCTTCCTTAAAAGTATCAGAGAATATTTCCCATTATAATCCGCTTTATATATATGGAGGTGTAGGTCTAGGAAAAACTCATCTTCTAAATTCAATAGGCCATGAAATGAGTAAAAATAAAAGAGTAATGTTTATTTCCGCTGAACGTTTCATGTATCAATTTGTAAAATCAATTAAATCTAACGATATGGTTAAATTTAAAGAGTATTTTAGAAATACAGATGTTTTATTAATTGACGATATTCAGTTCATGAATGGTAAAGAAGCTATGCAGGAAGAGTTTTTTCATACCTTTAATGCACTTTTGGATAAAGAATCACAAATAATAGTATCAGCAGACAGACCTCCTAATAAGTTATCTAGAATTCAAGAAAGAATTAAATCAAGATTCTCTGGAGGCTTAGTAGTGGACATTCAAAAACCTGAGTATGATTTAAGAAGAAAGATTATCAATCATAAGATAGATGAATTAACGACGTTATACACTGGTAAATTAAATATTACTGATGAAATTCAAGATTTTATCAGTAGCAAAATTACAACTAATGTAAGGGAATTAGTAGGAGCAATAAATCGTGTAGTCTCATTTTCGAGGATTTACAACAAATTACCAAGCCTATCTGAGACAAAGATTATTCTGAAAGATTTATTAAATCTAGCGGAAAATAATGTGACAATAGATTCAATACAAACCATTGTTTGTAAGTTTTTTAAAATTAGTAAAAATGAAATGCTATCTTCGAGAAGATCGAGATATCTAGTTAGACCAAGACAGACAGCTATTTACTTAACTAAAATTTTAACTACAAAATCATTACCAGAAATTGGACGAGAATTTTCAAATAGAGATCACACAACTATAATTCATTCTGTGAAAACAATAGAAAAGTTAAAAGAAAAAAATCCAGACATGAATGATAATATAAATAAATTAAAAAATATTATTTTATACAATAAAGAAGGATGAAATTTAACGTTAATCAAAAAGAGCTTCAGGAAGCCCTAAGTTACTGTCAAGGTGTTATAGAAAAAAGGAGCACATTACAGATACTTTCCAACGTTTTACTAAATGCAAGTAATTCAAAATTAACAATTACAGCCACAGATCTTGATTTGATTTTCATTCATCAAATCGAAAATGTCGAAATTTTAGAGGAGGGAAATACAACCGTAACTTCCTCAATTATGTTTGATATTGTTAGAAAATTTTCTTCAGACAAAAAATTGAACTTATCCATGAGTAGTGAAAACAAACTTCAACTAGAATCTGAAAAATCAATATTTAATTTAAACTGTATAAATTCCTCAGAGTTTCCGCTTACTGACGAAAATTTTAATGATAATACTTTTGTAATAAACTCTAAACATTTTTTAAAATTACTTAATAAGTGCAAGTTTTCAATATCGAATGATGAAACACGCCATTACTTAAGTGGCATATATTTTCATCAAACTGAAGTTGAAGATAAAATCTATTTGACTGCTGTCGCAACTGATAGTCATAGGATGTCAATTTCAAAAGTAAGATTAAGTGAAAAAATAAATTTTGACCCAATTATCCTTCCAAAAAAAACTATTTTTCAGCTTTGCTCTTTATTAGATAATTATGATGGTGATCTAAAGATATCTAACCTAAAATCAAAAATTAAATTTGAATTAACAAATAGTGTTTTAATTTCTAAATTAATTGATGGAAAATTTCCAAATTATGTACAAGTAATTCCTAAAAATAATCAAAAAAAATTAGAGACAAATCTTAAATCATTTTTAGGATCTATTGATAGAGTTGCATCAGTATCTCTAGATAAAAAAGATGGAGTTAAGTTTAAATTATCTAAGGATATATTGAATCTTTCCGTCAATAATACTACTAGTGGTGATGGTAATGAAACTTTAGGTGTTCAATTTGATCATGATTTAGAAATAAGTTTCAATTCAAGATATTTAATAGATGTTGCCTCACAGCTTGATGGGGAAAAAATTGAGTTATTTTTAAATGACACAGGATCTCCAGCTTTAATAAAAGATCCGGGTGATTTTGATAGTATCTATGTAGTGATGCCCATGAAAGGCTAATTAATAGAATTTAACTCTGAATAAATTTTATCCTCTAAAGTTTTAAGAAATATCTCTTTTTCTAAATCATTATTTATTTTTGGCATTATAGATATAGTAATTGTTTTATTACTAATTTTTCTTCCTGATTTTGGCCACACATATCCAGAATTAATCGCAACTGGTTGACAAGCAATTTTAAGTTTCTCATAAATTCTAGAGGCTCCCTTTTTAAAAGGCGGTCTTTCATTTGGCAAAACCCTAGTTCCTTGAGGAAAAATAATTAGAGGTCTATTTGAACTTGTAATTACACTTGAAATTTCATCATAAAAACTAAGATTATCTTTTGTAACTTGACCTCTTTTAATTGAAATGGACCCAATTTTTTTCAGGTACCATCCAAATATAGGTATGAGAAGTAATTCTTTTTTAAGAATAAATACCGGTGAGTTAAACAAAGTTTGAAGAAAGAAAGTTTCAAACATTGATTGATGAGATGCAGCAATGAAAAATTTTTCATCATTAATAATATTTTCAGTTCCTTTGATTATTATTTTTGTTGAGAGAAAATATTTTAAACAAAAACCAGTCCAGTAACCCATTAACTTACCACCAACTATTACTACTTGTTTAGGTAAGAAAAATGACGGTAAAAAAATTATTGAAATAATAATAATTCCAGAAAAAAAAAATAATGAAAATATGAAGTTTCTTAACATTTTGTTAAAAGCTAGATTATTTCAGTGTACTTTTGTCTTTTTCTAATTACGCTAATTTTTGAACCTTTAATTAATAATTCTATTGGTTTAGGTCTTAAATTGTAATTAGAGCTTAAAGACATGCCATAAGCACCAACATCGCAAATAGCTATTAAATCTTTTTCTTCTAATTTTTGAAATTTTTTTAACGTTATAAATTTATCTGTACTTTCACATATGGGACCGACAAATTCGTAAGTTTTATTTAATATTTTATTAGATTTTATTACTGGCAATGTTCGATGAGTTGCCCCATAAAGCGCAGGTCTCATAAGATCATTCATGGCAGCATCTAAAATTATAAATTCTTTTCTACCACTATCTTTAATATAAATTACTTTACTAATTAATATACCGGTATTACCAATTATAGATCTGCCAGGTTCAAATATAATTTTTACTTTATGTTTTTTAAGAAAATTATTAATTGCAGTATTGTACTTTTTATAATTAAGTTTTTTATTTGTTTGAGAATATTTAATTCCCATACCTCCACCTAAATCAATAAATTCGAACTGATGATTAGTTTTTTCTAGGATATGGCTAACAGCTTTAAGCATCTTTCCATATGGCTTATGGTCTAATATTTGACTACCTATATGAACACTCAAACATTTTAAGTCTATATTTTTTGAACTATTGCAAAATTCTACAATTTTATGAAATGTATTTTTATTCACTCCAAATTTATTCTCCTTTTTTCCAGTAGAAATTTGATTAAGTGTTTTTGCATCTGTGTTGGGATTAAGTCTAACTCCAACTTTAACTTTTTTGTTTTTTAATTTTGCAATCCTGTTTATTTCCATTATCTCACTCAATGACTCAGCATTAATAAGTAGTATTTTTTTATTTATTGCAAAATTTAATTCGCTAGAAGTTTTTCCGACTCCAGAAAATACTATTTTATTTGGATTTATTCCTGCTTTTAAGGCTATCATAAGTTCACCTTTAGAAACCACATCAGCCCCCAAACCAAATTTTTTAATTTCTCTAATTAAATTAACATTGGTATTAGATTTAACTGCAAAACAAATTAAAGGTGCAAAAGATTTAAAACTTTCTTTAAATTTATTAATATTTTCTTTTAGTTTTGAATATGAATAGCAATAAAAAGGAGTTCCAAACTTTTTAGCTATTCTCAGGAAATTAACTTTTTCCACCGTTAGTCTTTTGTTAACGTATCTCATGAAGTTTTGTTAAGTATAATTGTTGGTATTTTAATTTCTTTATTTAAAGCTTTATATTCAGGATCACCTTTCTTTCCGCAAGAAACTAAAATACAACAAACTAAAATAACAAATGTAATTTTTTTAATCATTTTAATTTTCTATATTTTTTTATCATCTTTTTGATATTATCAAAAGATGTTCCACCATAAGATTTTTTGGAATTTACAGAATTCTTTAAATCAAAGACTTTTAGTACATCGTTTGTCAATGTAGGTTCTATTTTTTTTAAGTCACCCAAGGATAACTCGTTTAGTTTTTTCTTTTTTTTTTCAGCTAAATTCACTAATAAAGCTGTTTTTTGGTAAGCTTTTCGAAAAGACATTGAATTATTTTTAACAAGATAATCGGCTAAATCTGTTGCAGTGATATATCCTGAGTGTGCTAAATCAAGCATTCTTTTTTTATTAGGACTTATATTTTTAAGAATTTCATTAAATATCTTTAAACTTTCAAAGAGTACATCATAGGATTTAAAAATAATTTCCTTATCATCCTGAAGGTCCTTGAAGTACGAAAGAGGCAATCCTTTCAATATTGTGAACATTGAAAATAAATTACCAAAAGTAATTCCTGATTTACCTCTTAAGTATTCTAAAAGATCAGGATTCTTTTTTTGTGGCATTATTGAGGAACCAGTTACTATTTTATCTGAAAGATTAATTAGATTAAAACCATCAGAGTTCCAGATAATTAATTCCTCAGCGATTCTTGATAAATGCAATGAACAAACAGAAACACTATAAAGAAAATCCAAAACAAAATCTCTGTCCGCTACAGTATCGATTGAATTATTTGTAGGTCTTTCAAAACCGAGTTTTCTTGTTGTATAATTTCTGTCAATGCTAAATGAAGTTCCAGTTAGTGCTGCAACACCTAATGGATTTTCATTTAAGCTGTTAAGATTATTCTTAAACCTGTCCTTGTCTCTTTTAAACATTTCCACGTATGCCATTAGATAGTGTGCAAATGAAACAGCTTGTGCATTTTTTAAGTGAGTAAAACCTGGCATAATAGTATCTACATTTTTTTCAGCTAAATTAATTGAATTATTAATAACGTTATTTAACAAAATGTTAATTTTATGATTTGCAGATTTAATCCAGATTTTAAAATCGGTTATTACTTGGTCGTTTCTAGATCTTGCTGTATGAACATACCCAGCTTCTTCACCAATTATTTGAAATAATCTTTTTTCGATATTTATATGAATATCCTCATATTTTTTATTAAATTCAAATTTTTTATTAGATATTTCTTTTTCGATCTTATTTAGTCCATAAATAATCTTATTTTTTGTTCTAAAAGAAATTATTTTTTGTTTAAATAACATTTCTACATGAGCAATAGAACCAATTATATCTTCTTTATAAAGTCTTTTATCTACATCAATAGAGCTACCTATTTTTTGTGAGAGATTAGACGAATTATTTTTAATTCTTGTATTCCATATTGTCTGGTTGTTTTTATTTTTTACCATGATAATTAATTATACCTATTTAACATGAGATTATTAATAATATTTATTTTAATGCTATCAAATTCTATTGCTAGTCAAGCTACTGATATAAACAATTTAGTTATCAATAAAGAGTTAAAAAATTACAGTGATATAAGGTTTTTAGACATTAAAAATAAAGAATTAAACTTAAATGATTATAAGGGAAATTTAGTTATATTGAACTTTTGGGCAACTTGGTGTGCTCCATGTAAAGATGAAATGCCATCTCTGGATTTATTAACTGAAAATCCTAATTTAGATAATCTTAAGATATTTCCTATAAACATTGGTATGGATACTAAAAAAAAATCTTTAACTTTTTTTGAAGATTTGAAGATAAAAAATTTAGAAATATATTTTGACTCGCCAAATACACTGGCAAAGAAATTTAAATTAAGAGGTCTTCCCACGACTATACTTTTTAATAAAGATGGACTTGAGTTTGCGAGAATAATTGGATCAATCGACTTCGTTGATGAAAAATTTATTAAGTGGTTGAGTAATTTTAATTAATTTTTAAAAAAATATGCAAAAGCTACTAAGGCTATAATTGCTATAAATTGTAGCAAGACTCTTAACTGCATTAATTTATTAGAGTATTTCTTACTTGTTTCTCCACCTTTAAATAAAGTTCCAATACCAAGAATTAGAACTAAACCAACAGCCACTAGTAAGATTATAGATAAAATTTTTACTAATATTCCAGAAATCATAAAATTATAGTAGGTTGTTTTATAGATAAAAAAACATAAATCAATTACTATGACATTTTGCCTTGATACAACCATTATAAAACCAGAAAAAGATGTAAAAATTGAAAACGCAGTCATTTTACTTCATGGGTACGGAGGTGATGGTAAAGATATAAGTATGCTTTCATTAAATTGGAAAAGACACCTTACAAATACAATTTTTCTTTGCCCGAATGGTCATGAACCTTGTCCAATAAATCCATCTGGGTATCAATGGTTTGATCTTACAAAAGATGATCCAAAATATATTTTAAATGAGACAATCAAGGCTGAAAAAAAACTCAATCAATTTATAGATGAAGTAAAAATTAGATATAATTTGGAAAACGATAAAATTTGTTTATCTGGTTTTAGTCAAGGATGTATGATGTCAATTAATTTAGGGCTTACATCTAAAAATAAATTTAGTTGTGTTGTAGGTTTTTCTGGTAAGATTATTAATCAAGAGGACCTCAAGCAAAGAAAGAGAACATCAACAAATATTCTTTTGATTCATGGTGACTCTGATCAAGTTGTCTCACCCAATTATATGTTAGAGGCAAAAGATTTCTTTATCAGATCTAATATTGAAATAGAGACCCATTTAATTAAGAATTGCGACCATCATATTCCCATTGAAGCTTCCAGCTTAGCATTAAATTATATTTTAAAAAAAAATAAAATGAGCTCTTAATATTGAAATCATTTTTTATTTAAGTTAAAATTAACTTATGAACAACTTTATTGAACAAGATGTATCATTAGAAAAATGTCCTGCATTAGTTTTAAATGCTGATTATAGACCTTTAAGCTATTACCCTTTATCATTATGGTCTTGGCAAGATACAGTAAAGTCAGTTTTTTTAGATAGAGTAATTATAGTAAGTAGTTATGATAGAATTGTAAGAAGTCCGTCATTCAAAATGCAGCTTCCAAGTGTTATTGCTCTTAAAGATTACATAGTTCCACAATCCAAACCAAGTTTCACAAGGTTTAATGTTTTTTTAAGGGACAAATTTTCTTGTCAATATTGTGGAAGTGGAGAGGAGTTAACTTTTGATCATTTGTTACCAAGATCAAAAGGTGGGGAAACACACTGGGATAATGTTGTAACAGCATGTTCAGCATGTAATGTCAAAAAAGGTGGAAAATTATTAAAATCTTCAGGAATGAAACTCAATCAATATCCTTATCAACCATCAACTGAAGATTTACATAGAAATGGAAAGAATTTCCCTCCTAATTATCTACATAAAAGCTGGATGGACTATTTATATTGGGATGTTGAGTTAGAAGCTTAAAATTAAATTTTCTCAGAAATATTTATTGCTAATTTAGATCCGGTTTTGATAATTCTATCCATTATAGCGTAAAAGCCTTTTTTTGTTGCACCCTCTTCATAAGCAATATCCTTATGATCTAATTCATCTTGTCTAAATTTTATAATTTTCTTTTTTAATTCTTTCTCCTCAGGACCAAGCTGATTAATTTGATCTAAATAATGTTTATCAATAACTTCTTCAACGGATGCCGTGCATAACATTGCAGCTTTTTTGCCTAATAATGTAGAGCCAAAACCCAATCCAACACCTAATAAATCCCATAAGGGTAAAAATTTTGTTGGTTCTATATTTCTTTTTTTAATTTCTTTTTCAAAAAATTGACAATGTTCTATTTCGTGTTCTTTCATATCTTCAATTGTTTTTTTTAAACTTTCATTTTTTACAATAGTGTTTAAAGCTAACAATTGACCTTCATAGATTTTAACAGCACCTCTTTCACCAGCATGATCAACTCTAATAAATTCCTGCACTCTTTTATTTGTTTTTTTCATATTCTTTAAAAATTTTTAAAAGTGTTATAATAAACAATAAACTAATTACAATATTAATACTTGTAAGCGATAATCCAAAAATCCTAAATGTCACATCTTTACAGCTTATTGTTTTTTCACTTAATTGTTTAAGCAAATCTTCTTTGGTGATAATTTCTGTCAAACTCTTTACTCCACAAACAGATGACTCCTGAAAAAAACCTTGCTCAATTCCAAAATGATAAAATGAAATTACAAAAGAGAATATAAAAGTAAGAATTAATAACATAACTAAGAATTTCTGATTTTTTTTAATTAA
The DNA here is from genome assembly GCA_902531765.1 of uncultured Pelagibacteraceae bacterium. Taxonomy (GTDB): domain Bacteria; phylum Pseudomonadota; class Alphaproteobacteria; order Pelagibacterales; family Pelagibacteraceae; genus Pelagibacter. The sequence continues at coordinate 9,556 of CACAFC010000002.1, forward strand.
AAAGATCGTAATTATTATCATAATACTTAATATGTAAGGAATTCTCTCAATTAAACATAAATTACAAGGCTGATGTCCAAGAATATATTCTATAAAAAAAGCAGAAATTAAAGCAATAAAGCTAAACAGAAAAATTACCTTTAAATAAAATTCAGCTTTAAAATTAAACATTATATTTAAAAATTAGATAAACTACCATTCCAACAATAACAATTAATATCCCAATTATCGTAAACCATTTTGAACCATGTTTATCCATAAATTCATTAAACAAGTCTCCAAACTTATAAGAGAGATATGATACTAAAAAAAATCTTAACCCTCTAGAAATTAAACTTATTAAAACAAATATTAAAAAATTAAATCCTATGAGACCACTTGCAATCGTAAAAACTTTATAAGGAAGAGGGGTAAAACCTGCTAAAAAAAGTATTCCTAGCCAAGCATAAAAACCATCATTTTTTATCAAGCTTTCTTTTAAATTATATAGTTTATCCTCATAACTATAAAAATTCATGATATGTGCTCCAAACTCGAAAAAAAATGCTCCAATTACATAGCCGAACATACCACCTAAAACTGAAAATATTGTTGTTATAAAAAAAATTTTTTTAAAATCCGCTTTTTTGGATATTACCATCGGAACAACCATAACGTCAGGAGGAATAGGAAAAATAGAACTTTCAACAAATGACACAATGGCTAAATAATATTTAGAACTTTTGTGACCCGCTAAATCTAAACATTTTTTGTAAAGATTTTTAAACATTTTTTGGTTTTAATATAATTTTAGTTCTTATACTATTTAATAAATTATTAAACAATCGGGGCGAATGGCGGAACTGGTAGACGCGCACGACTCAAAATCGTGTTTCGCAAGAAGTGAGAGTTCGATTCTCTCTTCGCCCACCAAATTATGCAATTAAGTAGAATAAACAGTTTAGTAGAACTTTTTTTTTCCAAGTATAAAGAAATAAACTCAGTTGCCGATAAGCCATTTTTAAAATCGTTAAAAGACAATGAAAAAGATTTTTTAACTTGGCAACAGGTTGCATTAAAAATTCAAATTTTATCTGAATACCTAAGAACAAATTTAGCTGATGGAGACCGATGTATACTATTATCTGAAAATCGACCTGAATGGCTTATCTCTGATATATCAATAATGAATGCAGGCGGTGTCACAGTACCATTATTTACAACTTATTCAGAGAAAGATTATGAATACATCATTAATGATTGTAAGCCAAAAATTTGTATTGTCTCTAATGAAATCCAATTAAAAAAAATTGAAAAATTTATTTCAGAAGAGATTAAAGTTTTATCTATTGAAAATATAAATGAAAGAGTTGAAAACATAGAAAATATATTCGATGCATATTTAGAAAAAAAGAAATCAGATGCTCATATAAGTTTTAATCAAAATCTTGAAAGGAAAGATCTTGCTTGTATAATTTATACATCTGGAACGACTGGTAATCCTAAAGGGGTAATGCTTAGTCATGGAGGAATTTTATCAAATTGTGAAGGAGCTCAAGAAATATTAAATCAATTAGTTCAAAATAGTGAACCTACTTTTTTGACATGGTTACCGTTATCTCATTCGTATGAGCATGCAGTTCAATTTGTTCAAATCTCGCTTGGTGCAAAAATTTATTATGCTGAAAGCCTGGAGAAGTTGTTATCCAACATGTCTATTGCAAAACCCACAATTATGACAGCTGTCCCAAGATTTTACCAAAATTTGTACAGCAAAATTTCAATTAATTTTTCAAAGCAGAAAGGTTTAAAGAAAAAATTGATTTCATCCACGATTTCACTTGGAATTAAAAAACTTAATAATGAAAATTTTACACTTAGGGAAGAATTGATTAATTTCTTTTGTGAAAAACTAGTAAGAAAAAAGATCAAAAATCAGTTTGGTGCAAAACTAAAGGCCTTTGTATCTGGGGGTGGTGCCTTAGACCAAAAAATTGGAGAATTTTTAAACGCTATAGGATTACCTACTCTTCAAGGTTACGGTCTTACCGAGGCCTCACCTGTTGTGAGCTGTAATATTCCTGGAAAAATCAGAATCGACACAGTTGGGCCCCCTTTTAAAACAAACCAGGTAAATATAGCTGAAGATGGTGAAATTTTAGTAAAAGGTGAAAATGTCATGCTTGGTTATTGGAATATGAAAAAAGAGACAGCTGATGTCATAAGGAATGGCTGGTTGCATACCGGTGACATTGGAGAGATCACTGAAGATGGAAATTTAAAAATCACCGATAGAAAAAAAGAAATAATCGTTAGTCTTGGTGGAGATAACATTTCACCATCTAAAATTGAAAATTTGTTATGTTTAAATGAAAAAATTAAACAAAGTTTTATTTATGGAGACAAAAAAACTTATTTAGTTGCATTAATTGTCTCTGAGAGTGATGAAAATAGGAAAGAAATTGAGTTTTTTTTAGAAAATTTAAATAAAACTTTATCTTTAGTCGAAAAAGTTAAAAAATTTAAATTAATTAAAGAAGAATTTTCAATTGAAAATGGAATGTTAACACCAACATTAAAACTAAAAAGAAAAAAAATTTTAGAAAAATATAAAGATGATTTAGAAAAACTTTATTAATTCATTAAAAATATATGATTATAAAGCGCATAAACATTAACTTTTTTACATATCTAAAAATATAAAAATAATATTTTGATTAAATTTTTTTTCAAAATTTTTTACTTTAATTAAAGAATTGACATAACGTGTATAAAAAAATAAAAATAAGTTAATCGCGAATCAATTTGATTCGTTTAACTAAAAAGGGAGCTAAAGATGCCTAAGAGAAGAAAAAAAGCAAAGAAGGCTAAGAAAAAAGCTAAGAAAAAAGCTAAAAAAAGAAGAAGAAGATAATAACTTAGTATTCTTTACAAAAAACGCTTCTCATAACTTTTTGTGTGAGAGGCGTTTTTTTTACTCCTATATTTGTTCATCATCCTCTGAGATTGGCTCTTCAACAGTTAATTCACTTGTGCTTGAGGAAGAACCTGGTGTCTTAGCACCTTTATCTTCTTCCTTTACTTCCTTATTAAGATTTCTTTTAAGTGCTTTATCAAGTTTTTTTTGCGTATCTTCTCTTGAAACATTTAAAACAATTTGGAATTCAGAAAGAATCCGATCATAGGCTTTCTCAAACAGTTGTCTTTCACTATAAGATTGATCAATCATTAAATCATCACCTTTATTTAGATCTCTTACTACCTCGGTTAATTCATAAATTTTACCAGAAGAAATTTTTGACTCATATTCTTGAGCTCTTCTACTCCACATGGATCTTTTAATTTTTGGTTTGCTTTTTAAAATCGAAATACTTTTATTAACTTGATTAATTGTTGAAAGTGGACGTAAATGAGATTGTTTATTGACTGGCACCATACCGTTAGCTTTGTCTTTTTCAAACTTTATAATATAGGTTTCAACATCAATACCACCAATATTAATTTTCTTAAATTCTGTAATTTGACCTACACCATGTTTAGGGTACACAACATAATCTTTAATTTTATATTCTCTCTTTTCAGTATTTTGTTTTTTTACTTTTTTGATTTCAGGTTTAATTTCATTGCTCTTGGGAATTCTTAGATTCTCATTTGGAACTTCTGTTTTCTGTTTATTCTTTTTTCCAACTTTTTTTGGAATCTTTGAAATTTTCTTTACTTTTTTTAGGTTGATAGTTTTTGATTTTTTAACTTTTTTAGTTGTTTTTTTTTTGACTTTTGATTTGGTTTTTTTTTTAAAGGTTTTCTTTAAAATATTTTTCAAACTTATTTGGCTCATTTTTATATTTTTCGTGATCCGAAGGTGGATCTTTTTTCTCGCTTATGTTGGGCCAGATCTCAGAGTACTGTTTATTGATTTCTAACCATTTTTCGCTACCTGGCTCTATATCAGCTTTTATTGCATCAACAGGACATTCAGGCTCGCAAACGCCACAATCTATACACTCATCAGGTTTAATTACAAGCATATTTTTTCCTTCATAGAAACAATCTACAGGACAAACTTCAACGCAGTCCATTAATTTACATTTAATACATTTATCATTTACAATGTAAGTCATGATCAGATTTTATTTTTAATTCTTTCTTTAATATCGCCCATTAATTTACTGTCAATATAAAGTAGTCCGCCTAGTCTTCTCATTAAACTTGTTTCATAAATATCTGCTTCATTATTCGAGTAAATTATTCTCCAAAGTGTCTCAACTATTTTTATTTTATCATTTTCTTCCATGTTTTTTACTTCTTTTGTAAATTCTAGAATTTGATTTGAGTTTTCTTCAATTTTTTTTCCATCTAAAAATATTTTTTCTAAATTTTCATTCTTTACACCTATTTGTAAAAGAGCTTGTTTTATAATCGTTTCCTCACTTTTTGAAAAGTTTTCGTCAATTTTAGCTGCGTGAATTAAAAGTGCAGCGACTTTGGAGAAATCATTATTTTCATTCTTATCCTTTTTAAAAAACATACTTTTAATTAAGATTTAAATTTTTCAGAACACCAAAAGGATTTTCTTTGACATTCTCTTTATTTTGAAATTTTACCCTCTTTTTTGGATTATATTTAAAGAAAACTTCGTTATCTTTTTCCAAAATCTTATAACTCATAGCCCTAAGTAGTTGCTTAAAGTCATCTTTTTTACATCCCAATAAATTTAACATCTCGGGTATCATTTTTATTTCCTTCATATCTTTTGTATCTGAATTTATAATTTGCACAAATAATCTCTCTAAAATGTCTATTCTAATATAGAAATTATTAAATTTTTCAAATCCACAAAGTAACATAAAATTTTTATTTTGAAATTTATCATCATTCAGAAAATTTAAACCGAAAGTTGGGGGCTGTAAATTAAAGTATTTTTGATTATAATTTTTCCACAAAAGAGTTCTTAATGAAACTGGCTCTGGTTTTATCAATTTAAACAAAAAGACATGGTATCTTCCAAATTTTACGCCAAGGTCTCTTAAAATTTTTCTATCATTTTGATCTAACTTCTTTAAATACTCAGACACCTTATCTCTTTTAAGAACACCATTATTTTCATAAAGCTGATAAGCTAAAGCTTTTATCGATGAGTTCTTATCTTTTATATCTTTTAAATCATACAAACTTTTTAAAACTGACGTAATTTTATTTTTTAACCATTTTTCTAAAAAATTAATTAATTTACTTTTTTGATTTTGCTCTAACATATCATCTACTAATAATTCTATGTTAGGACTCAAATAATCTTTACCAGGAATCAATTTACCAATTGTTGCATTATTCCAATATATCTGAGAGTCATTTTTTAACTCAATTAGACCTGTATCAATTAAAATTTGGATTCTCTTTTCTAGTTCCGGCCCTATCGTCTTTCTTGCAGCTTTTTTTAGAGATTTAATATCAGTCTCTAAGGCACCTTTTTTAAGATCAAGTTCTAATTTAAGTCCATTTATTTTACCTATAAATTGATCATCGATCATAACATTATTGTTTTCTAAAATTTTAGTATCAAATTCCATATCTTGTTTTAAACCTCTAGCAAGTACACTTGCTCTTTTATCGATGAATGTTTTTGTGAGTTCTTCATGAAGTCTATCTGAAAGTTTATCCTCTAGGAATTTAGTTTTTTCAATCCAATAATTTTGATTTTCAATCCAATTGTTTTTATTTGAAACATATGACCAAGTTCTAACATTTGCAATTCTATTTGCTAAAGAATCTACATTTCCCTCCAATTTATTAAGTTTCATGAGCTGTAAATGCATAAAATTATCTGTTATTTTTCCCTTATCACTATTTAAAAAATTGAATACCTTTTCTACAACATCAATGTGATTTCCATAAGTTTTCTTAACAAAATCAGGAATTTGACAGCATTCCCATAATAATGTCAGTGTTTCTTTTGCATTCGGTAAATTATATAAGTCCAATTTTTTTAAAAAATACTTTAAAACTTTCTCATCTTCACACTCATGAATTTTTCTAAGCCAATCTTTATTTGGCTTTTCTTCAAGTGATTTTAATAATGAAGCAGGGTTATTAAAATTTAAATCTGAATTTCTCCAAAATAATGTTCTAATATTTTCAAATGCATGATTTTCTAAAAGTTCAACCTCTTCAGCTGTAATTTCTTTACAATCGCCTGTGATACCAAAATTACCATCATTAAGATATCTACCTGCTCTTCCTGCAATTTGGCCTATCTCAGATAAATTTAGTTTCCTTAATTTTTTTCCATCAAACTTTTTTAGGTTTGAAAAATAAACTTGATCTAAATCCATATTTATACCCATTCCAATTGCATCAGTTGCCACTAAAAAATCAACATCACCTGATTGGTATAATTCTACTTGTGCATTCCTTGTTTTTGGACTTAGAGAACCCATAACAATTGCAGCTCCACCTTTTTGTCTTCTTATTAACTCCGCTATTGCATAAACTTCTTCAGTTGAAAAAGCTATAATTGCTGTTTTTCTATTTATACGTGAAATTTTTTTGTGACCTGAGTAAGTAAGTTTAGATAATCTTTTTCTATCAATGAATTCTATATCGTCATTTAATTTTGAAACTATTCCTTTAATTGTGTTTGAACCCATAAACATTGTAAGTTTACTTCCTCTCATATTAAGTAATCTGTCTGTAAAAATATGTCCTCGTTCATGATCTGCGCACATTTGAATTTCATCAACACCTACAAATTCTAAATCTTTGTCTATTGGCATAGACTCTACTGTACATAAAAAATATTTTGCATTTGAAGGTATAATTTTTTCTTCACCAGTTATTAAAGCAACTTCATCGTATCTAGTTTTTTTAATAACTTTGTCATAGACTTCCCTAGCTAAAAGTCTTAATGGAAAACCGATCATTCCAGTATCAAAAGAGAGCATCGTTTCTATTGCTAAATGGGTTTTGCCAGTATTTGTTGGACCAAGCACTGCTGTAATTTTATTTTTATTCATTTCTATTTTTGGTATGTTTAATATTTAACCTACAAGATGTAGTTGCTCGTAAAGAACAAAAATAGACTAAAACATGACCGAATCGTTTCAAAAAAAGTTCTCATTTTGGGTTCTTAAAAGTGAAGTCTAACATAATAAGATTTTTTGTCCAAATTACTATTAAGCACAAAGTTTTAGGATTTTATTTTAAGAATTTTCCAAACTCCAGATGCAGAAGTAATAATTTTACTATTACATTTCAATTCACAAAATAAAAATACTAAAGTTTTCGTTTTTTTTAGAATTTTTACATTCCCAATAATCTCATCACCAATTTTTGAAGCACCGATATATTTAAGATCTAATGAAATTGTTACACATGGAGCATTTTGAGCACTACGGTGTGCTGCCGTTCCTGCTCCGGCATCTATCAATGCTGCCAAGTATCCGCCATGGGTTATGCCTGCTGCGTTCAAATGATTTTCATTAATAACCGATTTGAATTCATATTCATTTTCAGAAATACTTCTAAACATAACACCACCATTATGTTTCATAAAACCAGGCTTTAAGCTTATTTGTTCAAATGAATTAGACATTATTTTTCATAGTATAAATGTTAAAATTAATAAAATTATAAATATAATTATAAAAAAATAAATAACTGACATCTGAAGAGAGGATTTAGTCAGCCATTTCATCATAATTTATCTTACCAATGGTGCGCCTGCTAGGAGTCGAACCCAGAACCTCCTGGTCCGTAGCCAAGCGCTCTATCCAGTTGAGCTACAGGCGCATTTTTAAATTTTATTTATTATTCTATATCATTTTTTAGTGTATTTTAACGTTAAGACAAATTTAAATTATTATGAATAATTCAATAAATGAAGTTGTAATTATAGAGGCTATTAGAACTCCAATTGGAGCTTATAAAGGCTCTCTTAAAGAATTAAGTGCTGATAAATTAGGATCAATTGTTATTAGGGAAATTTTAAGAAAAAGTAAATTTGATAAAGATGATATTGATGAGGTAATTATGGGCCAAGTGCTTACAGCTGGCGGAGGCCAAAATCCTGCAAGACAAGCTGCAATAAATGCAGGTATAAATATTTCCAAACCAGCCCACATAGTAAATCAAGTTTGTGGCTCTGGACTTAGAGCTGTAATCTCTGGTTATCAATCAATCAAATTAGGAGAGGCAAAAAATATTATTTCAGGCGGCCAAGAAAACATGTCATTAGCTCCGCATTCAATCTTTTATCGAGATAGTAAGAAAATTTCAGAGAAACATTTGATAGATACAATGATAAATGATGGATTGATAGACGCATTTAATAATTATCATATGGGCGTAACTGCTGAAAATGTTGCAAAAAAATTTAATATTTCAAGGATTGATCAAGATAATTTTGCTTTAAATTCTCAAAAAAAAACAGAAATTGCAATTAACACTAATAGATTTGATAAAGAAATTATTAAAATTAACGAACCTGGTATCAATCTTGATATAGACGAACATCCAAGAAAAAAACTTACTAAATTAGATTTAGAAAAGTTAAAAGCAGTATTTCTTAAAGATGGAACCGTGACACCTGGAAACTCATCAGGAATTAATGATGGTGCTGCCGTTTTACTATTAACAAGCTTAGATGAAGCTAAAAAAAAATCAATCCAACCGTTAGTAAAAATAATTTCATGGGCTTCAGTTGGAGTTGACCCAACCTTAATGGGTCTAGGGCCAATTGAGGCTGTGCGTGAAGCAGCTAAAAAAGCAAAATGGAACTTGAATGACATAGATCTTTTTGAAATTAATGAAGCTTTTGCCGCTCAAAGCATTGCAGTAATACGTGAGTTAAATATTGATGAGAATAAAGTTAATGTTAATGGAGGAGCCATAGCTTTAGGCCATCCCATAGGAGCATCAGGTGCCAGAATATTAGTTACGCTTATTCATGAAATGATAAAACAGAAAAAGAATAAAGGTTGTGCTACACTATGCATAGGAGGTGGAATGGGCATAGCCATATGTGTTGAGAGAATTTAAGAATTAATTTTTTTAAATTTCTCTTCAAGTAGAATTTTTTGTATCCAAATTTTAGCATCAATATAAGTGCTTTCTTTTGGTTGTAAGAGTGTATTTAATAACTTTTTAATCATTTTTGATAGATACATCAGAAGAGTGTCAAAAAATTGAGCAGAATGTGTTAAAATTAGCAATTAAGTAAAATTATATAGTGTATAAGATCTAAATATTAAATGAGCGATAAACTATTAGTCCCTGATATAGGTGACTTCGAAAATGTAGAGGTCATTGAATTACTTGTCAAAGAAGGCCAAAAAATTGCCAAGAACGATCCAGTAGTTACTATTGAAAGTGATAAATCGAGTGTTGAAATACCCTCAACGTTATCAGGTATAATTGAAACAATTAAAGTTAAAGTAGGTGACAAAGTTTCAAAAGGTGATTTAATTCTGAATATTTTAGGGTCAAATGAAGAACTTTCTACAACAAAAGCTATTCCAAAAGACACTGAAAATCTGATTAAAGAGGCAGAAAAATCATTAGAAAAAAAACAAGAGCAAATTATCCATACAAATAATATTGAGAGAAAAAATTCAGAAATAATTCAAGTAGTTAATGACGGCGATATCGATCCATTAGAAACTAATGAGTGGTTAGAGTCACTCACTGCAGTAATTGAAAAAGATGGAAATCAAAGAGCCCATTATTTAATAAAGGAATTAATAAATAAAGCTTATATGGAGGGTGCAAATATTCCCTACACGCAAAATACACCCTATATAAACACAATTCCAGTAAATGAAGAGAAAAAATCAAACGGTGATCAAAATATTGAGAGAAGAATTCGGTCATTGATAAGATGGAATTCCGCAGCAATGGTTGTTCGTGCAAATAAAAAATTTCCTGAACTTGGAGGACATATTGGAACATTTGCATCAGCAGCTACACTTTATGATGTAGGAATGAATCATTTTTGGAGAGCAAAAAATAATAAATTTGGTGGAGATTTAATTTATTTTCAAGGACATAGCGCTCCAGGTATGTACGCAAGAGCATTTCTTGAAGGAAGACTTAATGAAAAACAATTAGATAGTTTTAGACAAGAAGTTAATCCAGGGGGTTTATCATCTTATCCACATCCTTGGTTGATGCCAAACTTTTGGCAATTTCCTACGGTCTCAATGGGTTTAGGACCGATGTTAGCTATCTATCAAGCAAGATATATGAAATACTTGATTAACAGGGGGCTCATCAAAGATGAGGGACGAAAAGTTTGGGCTTTTTTAGGAGATGGTGAAATGGATGAACCAGAGTCTTTAGGAGCAATTGGTTTAGCAGCAAGAGAAAAATTGGATAACCTAATATTTGTGATCAATTGTAACCTTCAAAGATTGGACGGACCTGTGAGGGGTAATGGAAAAATCATACAAGAATTAGAGGGTATCTTTAGAGGAGCTGGATGGAATGTTATCAAAGTAATTTGGGGTTCTTATTGGGATCCGTTATTAGCTAACGATAAAACTGGTCATTTAATTAAAGCTATGAATGAAACTGTCGATGGCGAATATCAAGCAATGAAAGCAAGAGATGGAGCTTATGTGCGAGAAAAGTTTTTTGGTAAGTATCCTGAAACTAAAGAGTTAATCTCAAGCCTTTCAGACAAAGATATATGGAGATTGAATAGAGGTGGACATGATCCTCACAAAGTTTTTGCAGCTTATGATAAAGCCTCAAAAAATATCGGAAGCCCAACAGTTGTGATTGCTAAGACTATAAAGGGTTATGGAATGGGCAAAAGTGGAGAGAGTGTAAATACAACACATCAAACTAAAAAATTAGATATTGACGATTTGATGTATTACAGAGATAGGTTTGATGTTCCTCTAACTGATAAACAGGTGCAAAATATTGAATATTATAAGCCAGACCAAAACTCACCTGAAATAAAATATATCAAAGAAAGAAGACTTCAATTAGGAGGATTTATCCCAGAGAGAACTACTTATGCAAAACCCATTAAAGCTCCTCCAAAAAATATTTTTGATAATATGAAAGAGTCTACAGGAGATAAAGAGATGTCTACAACTATGGCATTAGTCAGAATGTTAACAAACCTTTTAAGGGATAAAAATGTTGCCCCAAGATTAGTACCAATCATTCCTGATGAGGCGAGAACATTTGGTATGGAGGGTTTTTTTCAAAAAATTGGTATTTATGCTCACGAGGGACAAAAATATGAACCTGAGGACTCAGCACAATTAAGTTCATATCGAGAAGAAAAAAGCGGACAAGTTTTGGAGGAAGGAATTAATGAGGCAGGTGCAATGTCTTCATGGATTGCTGCAGGCACTTCATACACAAATCATGATATTGAAATGATCCCTATCTATCTTTTTTACTCAATGTTTGGTTTTCAAAGAATAGGTGATTTTGCTTGGGCAGGAGCAGACAGTCAATCAAGAGGGTTTTTAATTGGTGCTACTGCTGGGAGAACAACATTAGCGGGAGAAGGTTTACAGCACCAAGATGGACATAGTCATTTAATGGCATCAACTATTCCAAACTGTAAGTCTTATGATCCAACATTTCATTATGAACTAGCAACAATCTTTAGAGAAGGATTGAAAAGAATGCATGAGAAGAAAGAAAATATTTTTTATTATATTACGACAATGAATGAAAATTATCCTCATCCTGCTATACCAACTGAAAAATCATGTGAAGAAGGCATTTTAAAAGGAATGTATAAAATTAAAGAATTTAACAAATATAAAAAAACCAAAATTCAATTTCTAGGATCAGGCACAATTTTAAGAGAAATGATAGCTGGTGCTGAGATTCTACAAAAGGAATATCAAATTGATAGTGAAGTTTGGAGTGTAACTAGTTTTAATGAATTAAGAAGAGATGGCTTAGAGGTTGAAAGGTATAATTTATTAAATCCTGAAAAAGAACCAAAAAAATCATATGTTGAAAGCTGTTTAGACAAAACTGAAGGTCCAATTTTGGCTGCATCAGATTATATGAGGATGAATTCAGACCAAATTAGACCTTATATTAACAAGAGCTTTTATTCGTTAGGAACAGATGGATTTGGTAGAAGTGATACCAGAAAAAATTTGAGGAAGTTCTTTGAGGTTGATAAAGAACATGTTGTTGCATATGGACTTAGTGTTTTAGCTAAAGAACAATTAATTGCATCTAAATATGCTCAAGAGGCAATAAAAAAATATAAAATTGATAAAGAAAAACCAATGCCAACAAAATTATAATGTCCAAGAAAGATATAAAAGTTCCAAATATTGGTGAATTCAAAGATGTGGAAGTCATCGAAGTTTTAATTAAAAAAGGTCAAAAAATAAAAAAGAATGATCCACTTATAACTATAGAAAGTGATAAATCAAGTGTGGAAATACCATCTTCTGATGATGGAACCATAATTTCTTTGAATGTTAAAATTGGAGACAAGGTATCGGAAGGTGATAAAATTATTGAAATTGAAAGTGAGAAAGAAATAAAAGAAACAAGTGCTCAAGAATTACCAAAAAGTCAATTACCAAAAGAAATAAAAAAAAATGATGTAAAAAAAACCAATAAGTCTGAAAATATAATAGTTAAAGATTTTTCTACAAAAGCTTCTGCTTCACCAAAAGTTAGAAAATTTGCGAGAGAACTTGGAGTTAATATCAACAAAGTCCCAGGTAGTGAAAGACATGGTAGAGTTACCGAGAGTGATGTAAAGTTATTTGTTGCAACTAAATCTGATAAAAGTTTCAAAGATCAAAATACAACTGAACAAAAAATTGAACTAGAGTATTCCCATTCAGATTTTGGAGAAGTAGATATTAAAGACATTCCCAGAGTGAAAAAGTTGTCATCTAAATATTTAATGAACTCTTGGACAAAAATTCCTCACGTAACCAATCATGATGAAGCTGATATAACCGAATTAGAGGAATTTAGAACCTCTCTTACGGACGTATATTCTGGTGAAAAAAAAAAAATTACACCATTAGCTTTCATCGTAAAAGCATTAACAACATCATTAAAAAAATTTCCAAATTTTAATACCTCAATCGATCAAATTGAAAACGGTAAAATGACTGTTAAAAAGTATTATCATGTTGGCATAGCAGTGGATACACCACATGGTCTGATGGTTCCTAAATTAAGAAATGCAGATAATAAAAATATTTCTTTAATAAGTAAAGAATTAAAAAAAATCAGTCAGCAATGTAGAGATCTTAAAATTGATAAAAAAGAGTTATTCGGAGGTTCTATGACGATAACAAGCCTAGGGGGAATCGGGGGATCTTTTTTTACCCCAATTATAAATTATCCTGAAGTTGCTATTTTAGGAGTAGGAAGAGCAGAAAAAAAACAAGTATTCATGGATGGAAAATTTGTAACGCGCACTATGTTGCCACTTTCACTATCTTATGATCATAGAATTATTGATGGTGCGGAGGCAGCTCGATTTAATAATGATTTAAAAGAAAATCTTGGTAAAAATTTTGCTTATAAGTTAGCCGTTTGATAAAAATTATGTCTAAAAGCGTTTCATTGTTAAGTGCTTTGCTGTGTACATTTATTTGGGGAACTACATTTATTGCTCAAGACACTGGCATGGATGATATTGGTCCGTTTACATTTAATGCAGTAAGATTTTTTGTAGGTTTTTTGGCAATTCTACCTTTAGCATTATTATTTGAGACTAAAAAATTTAAATTAGAATTTAAAACTGGTTTTAGATATTTTGCTATTCTATCTTTTTTAATAGGGTTATCATTATTTTTAGGATCAGCATTGCAGCAAGTAGCTCTGCTTTACACAGATGTAGCTAATGCTGCTTTCTTTACGATTTTTTATGTTCCGATGGTGCCAATTATTATTTTTATATTTAAGAGAGACTCATTGCATTGGAGTGTATGGCCTTCAGTTATTTTATGTTTAATTGGCGGATATCTTTTAACCAATTTTTATGATGCTACAGTTAGACTTGGAGACACATTGGTCATTCTTGGAGCATTATTCTGGAGCACTCACATAATATTTACCGGAATGATTGTTAAAACATATAACTTACCTTTAACATTAGGTGCAATCCAAACTTTATTAGTGGCTTTGTTTTCTTTTATTATTGGTTTGATTTATGAAGAATTTGTAATTGAAAATATTCTCAACGAGATAGACTCTATACTCTATGCAGGAATTTTATCAGGTGGTTTTGCGTTCGTTTTACAAATTTACGCTCAAAAAAACATAACACCTGCACCAGCAGCCATAATTTTTTCATTAGAAGGTGTATTTGCAACTATCGCAGCATGGGTTTTATTAAGTCAAATTTTAGATTTTAATAATATATTAGGGTGCTTGTTCATATTGTGTGGTGTTTTAATTTCTCAATTATTACCCTTGATGAGGAAAATAAATTATCAATAATAAAACTAAAGCAATAATAATTCTATAAATTACGAATACTGTTAAAGAAAAATTTCTTACATATCTTATAAAATATTTAACTGTGATAAATGAGAAGATAAAAGAAAGAGTAACTGCAATTAATAATAAATAATTAAATTCAGTAGACTGTTGTACAGCATCTTGAAGACCTAAAAAACTTGCCCCTGCTAACGCGGGTATAGATAATAAAAAGGCGATTTTGCTTGAGTCAACTCTATTAAATTTTAGAAATCGAGCTGCTGTTAAAGTTATCCCTGCTCTACTCACACCAGGTATGAGTGCTAAAATTTGAAATAAACCTATGAATAATATTGATTTTATATTTAAGTTGGTTGATATATTTTGATCAGTATCTCTTTTATCTGATAAAAATAGGACTAAACCAAAAAATAGAGTTGCCCATGCAATAATTTCTATATTTCTTAAAAGATTTATTATTTCGATCGAATATATTATATATCCAAAAATTATAAGAGGTATTGATCCAACTAAAATCAAAATCAATAGTTTTTGATTGTTTCTTAAATTTAGTAAATCTTTTTTAAAGTAATAGATTATTGCAAATAAAGAACCCAAGTGCAGACCAATATCAATGAATAAAGAGCTTGAGCTGAAATCATAAAAGCTTGATACTAAGATTAGATGAGCCGAAGAACTAATAGGTAAAAATTCAGAAATCCCCTGTATTGCAGAAAGAATTAGTATTTCTATAAAATCTTGAAGCATACAGATGTCGTAACTCAAAAAATATTCATTTTAAACAATTCGATTTAATCATAATAGGTATGCAAAAAATAAATTTCACATATTCTATGCTAAATAATGCAAATAATAGGTTATAATTACTGACCTAAATAATACTTTTATTAGTAAAAACTATGTATAACTTGCCTAAAATTTAAAGATTCTATGACTGATAAAATGTTAAAATTTGTAAAAATAGGTCAACAAACTCCACCTAAAAGAGAGACCGCCACTAGAAAAGAAGATTTTAATGAAATCTATGACGAATTTGTAAAGAAAAAAGCTGAGGAACAGTCGAGCAGATGTTCTCAGTGTGGGGTTCCATTCTGCCAAGTTCATTGCCCCTTAAGCAATAATATTCCGGATTGGTTAAAACTTACTGCTGAAGGGAGATTAAAAGAAGCCTATGAATTATCTCAAAGTACTAACAATATGCCAGAAGTATGCGGAAGGATTTGTCCTCAGGATAGATTATGTGAAGGTAACTGTGTTATTGAACAATCAGGTCATGGAACAGTAACTATTGGTTCAGTTGAGAAATATATTAATGATACAGCGTGGGAACAAGGTTGGGTTAAGCCAATTTCTTTAAAACACGAAAAAAATCAAAGTGTTGGAATTATTGGTGCTGGGCCCGCAGGTTTAGCAGCAGCCGAACAGTTAAGAAAAAATGGATATAAAATTACCGTTTATGATCGATATGACCGTGCGGGTGGATTGTTGATTTATGGTATCCCCAATTTCAAACTTGAAAAACATGTAGTTGAACGAAGAACAAAGTTATTAAAAGATGGTGGTATAGAATTTGTTCAAAATTTCGAAGTTGGTAAAGATGCAACCCTAGAACAGTTACGAAAAAAACATGATGCAATTTTGATAGCGACGGGTGTATATAAACCAAGAGAAGTCGAATTACCTGGTAATGATTTAGGTAATATTTTCCCTGCAATGGAGTTTTTGACAGCATCAAATAAAAAGGGCCTTGGTGATAAAGTAGAATTATTTGACAAAGGAACTTTAAACGCAGAGGGAAAAGATGTTGTGGTAATAGGTGGTGGTGACACAGCAATGGATTGTGTAAGAACTTCAGTAAGACAAAAAGCAAAGTCAGTAAAATGTTTGTACAGAAGAGATAAAGAAAATATGCCTGGATCTGCTAGAGAAGTTGCAAATGCTGAGGAGGAAGGTGTAGAATTTGTTTGGCTTTCTAGCCCAAAAGAATTTAAAGGAAAAAATAAAATTGAAAATTTAGTTGTAAATCAAATTGAATTAGGTGAACCAGATGAATCAGGAAGACGAAAACCAGAAATTAAACAAGGTTCAGAATTTACAGTAAAAGCTGATATGGTAATCAAAGCTCTTGGATTTGATCCAGAAAATTTACCATTATTATTTGATGCACCAGAGTTACAAGTAACAAGATGGGGAACAATTAAAACTGACTTTGATACGATGGAAACAAATCTAAAAGGCGTTTTTGCTGCAGGAGATATTGTAAGAGGAGCTTCGTTAGTAGTTTGGGCAATCAAAGATGGAAGAGATGCAGCTTCTTCTATGAAAGCCTATTTGGAAAATATTCAACTAAAAAAAACAAAAGTAGCATAATGAAAAATTATAAAAAAAATTTAGAGTTACTTACAAAAAATCATGTTTATTCAAAAGAGATGGAACATGATGCTTGTGGAGTTGGTTTAATCGCATCTACAGAAGGAAAAAAATCTAGGGCTATAGTTGAGTATGGAATTGAGGCATTAAAAGCAGTTTGGCACAGGGGTGCTGTTGATGCAGATGGAAAAACGGGTGATGGAGCTGGAATACATGTCGAAATTCCGAAAGATTTTTTTATAGAAAAAATACAAGTTACCGGACACGATTATGATAATTCTGAAATCTGTGTAGGAATGATTTTTTTACCTAGAAATGACTATTCAGCTCAAGAGAGTTGCAAAACAATAGTTGAGAGTGAACTAACCAAGAATAATTTTAGTATATATGGTTGGCGACAAGTGCCAGTAAATTCAAAAGTTTTAGGAGAAAAAGCTCTTCGAACTATGCCAGAAATCATACAAGTTCTCTTTAAACCCAATGATCCAAATTTATTAGATAAAAATTTAGAGAGAAGAATTTATGAAACAAGAAAGAGAATTGAAAATAAAGCTTTTGATGCTTCACTAAATAATTTTTACATTTGTTCAATTAGTTCAAAATCTATAATTTATAAAGGGCTTTATTTAGCAGAGGCATTATCTGATTTTTATTTAGATCTTAAAGACTCAAGATTTATTTCGAGATATGCAATTTTTCATCAAAGATTTTCAACAAACACTGCACCAAGTTGGAGCTTAGCTCAACCATTTAGGGCCATAGCGCACAATGGTGAGATAAATACTTATAAAGGAAATAAAAACTGGATGAAAGTCCACGAACAAGAAATGAGCAGCCCACTTTTCGAAGATATAGAAAATTTAAAACCAGTAATCCAAAAGGGTGTCTCTGACTCTGCAGCTTTAGATAATGTATTTGAATTATTAAATAAGTCAGGCCAATCAGCGCCATTAGCTAAATTGATGCTAGTACCAGATGCATGGTCAAAGAAAAATAAAACGTTATCAAAAAGTCATCAGCAATTGTTCAATTTTTTAAATAGCACAATGGAACCTTGGGATGGACCTGCTGCTATTGCAGCTACTGACAATGAATGGGTTATAGCTGCTAATGATAGAAATGGTCTTAGACCTTTGAGATATGCAATTACAAAAGACAAAATGATCTTTGCAGGCTCAGAAACAGGGATGATTGATTTAAATGAAAAAAAAATTTTAACCAAGGGAAGACTTGGTCCCGGTGAAATTATTGGGGTCAGAATTGAAAAAGGTAAAGTTTTTTCTAATAGTCAAATAAAAGATTATTTAGCTAAAGAATTTAAACATTTTAACTCTCAAATAATTGATCTGGATGAAAAATTATCAATCTCCAATGAAAAACATAATTTTGATGGCGAAAGCTTAAGGAGAAGACAATATACTTTCGGGATAAGTTTAGAGGATCTAGAACTTATCTTACATCCAATGGCAGAAGATGCGAAAGAAGCAACAGGTTCAATGGGTGATGATACCCCTTTAGCAGTGTTGTCTGATAAGTATAGACCACTTTACCATTTTTTCAGACAAAATTTTAGCCAAGTAACTAATCCACCAATTGATTCTTTGAGAGAAAATAAAGTGATGAGTTTAAAAACTAGATTTGGAAATTTAGGTAATATTCTTGATTTTGATACTTTAACCAAAGAGAATATTTATGTTTTAAATAGCCCTATTCTATCAAATTCACAATTTAATAAGTTCACCAATTTTTTTGGTAAAAATTCAGTAATTATTGATTGCTCATTTTCACAAAATGACAATTTAGAAAATTCTATTAACAGAATCCAAAAGGAATCTGAAATTGCAGTAAGACAAGGTATTACTCAATTGGTTTTAAGTGATAAAAACCTTTCATCAGAAAGATTACCAATGCCAATGTTATTGTGTGTTGGAGCCATAAACACATTTTTAATACAAAAAAAATTAAGAGGTTATGTTTCTATCAATGTTCAGTCTGGAGAGGCTATAGATACTCATTCGTTTGCAACATTAATTGGAGTTGGAGCAACTACGGTAAATCCATATCTGGCTTTTGATAGTTTATATCAAAGATATGAAAAAAAACTTTTTGGCCAATTTAGTTTTGATGAGTGTGTACAACGCTACATTAATTCAGTTAATGCAGGTTTACTAAAGATAATGTCAAAAATGGGGATTTCTGTTTTGAGTTCTTATAGAGGAGGATGTAATTTTGAAACTGTTGGATTAAGCAGAACAGTTGTAGATGATTATTTTCCTGGAGTTACATCAAAAATTTCAGGTATTGGTTTGGTTGGAATTGAAAAAAAAATAAGACAAATTCACAAAGAAGCATTTGAAAGCACAGAAACTGTATTACCGATTGGAGGTATTTATAGATATAGAAAAAATGGAGAGACACACCAATATCAAGGGAGGCTAATTCATCTATTGCAGAGTGCAGTAGGTTCAAATTCATATGACAAATATAAAAAATATGTCGAGGGAATTTATAATTTACCTCCGATTAACTTGAGAGATTTAGTTGATTTTAGAAAAAAGAAACTAGGTCCCTCAATAGATATATCTGAAGTTGAGCCAATAGAAAAAATATTAAAAAGATTTGGTAGTGGAAGTATGTCTCATGGTGCTTTATCTAAAGAAGCACACGAAACACTTGCTATTGGAATGAATAGAATTAAAGGAGCCTCTTGCAGTGGTGAGGGAGGAGAAGATGCAGAAAGATTCAAGGTGATGGATAGTGGTGATAGTGCGAATTCTAGAGTTAAACAAATTGCATCAGCTAGATTTGGTGTGACTGTAAATTACCTAAATAATTGCAATGAAATAGAAATTAAAATGGCCCAAGGTGCTAAACCAGGGGAAGGTGGACAGTTACCTGGTTTTAAAGTAACAGAGGAAATTGCGAGACTTCGACATTCCACACCAGGAGTAACATTAATTTCTCCACCTCCACATCATGATATTTATTCGATAGAAGATTTGGCACAACTGATTTACGATTTAAAGCAAACAAATCCAAAAGCACGAGTTGGTGTTAAGTTAGTTGCATCATCTGGAATTGGAACCATTGCTGCAGGTGTAGCTAAAGCAAAAGCAGATATTATTTTAATTTCAGGCCATAATGGAGGAACGGGAGCAACTCCTCAAACAAGTGTCAAATATGTTGGAATACCATGGGAGATGGGTTTAACTGAGGCAAATCAAGTTTTAACACTAAATAATTTAAGACACAAAGTTACATTGAGAACTGATGGTGGTATTAAAACTGGAAGAGATGTTGTTATGGCTGCAATGATGGGAGCAGAAGAATATGGAGTTGCTACAACGGCTCTAGTGGCAATGGGATGTATAATGGTTAGACAGTGCCACTCAAATACTTGTCCAGTAGGTGTTTGTACACAAGATGAAAAATTAAGAGAAAAATTCACTGGCACCCCAGACAAGGTTGTTAATTTATTCACCTTTATTGCCTCCGAAGTAAGAGAAATTTTAGCTGGACTAGGCTTTAAATCACTGGACGATATTATTGGAAGAACTGATTTGCTAATGCAAGTTAATAAAGCATCACCAAATTTAGATGACTTAGACCTAAACCCATTGTTTGTTCAGGCAGACCCAGGAAATAATAAAAGATATTGTGAGTCTTTAGAGATAAATAAAGTACCTGAAACATTAGATCAAGAAATTTGGCCTGAAATTGAAAAGTCTTTGGATAATTCGCAAAAGATTGAGAAAGAATTCATTATCAAAAATACAAACAGAGCAGTCGGTACAAGAATTTCACACCATCTTTACAAAAAGTATGGTTATGAAAAACTAGATGAAAATTATTTAACACTAAATTTTAAAGGCTCCGCAGGTCAGTCTTTTGGAGCTTTTTCATCGAAAGGATTAAGATTAAATCTTAAAGGTGATGCAAATGATTATGTTGGTAAAGGATTGTCAGGTGCTACAATCTCAATAAAACTTTCGGATGAAAGTAATTTAGTTTCTAATGAAAATACAATCATTGGAAACACAGTACTTTATGGAGCTACATCAGGTAAACTTTTTGCTGCAGGTCAAGCAGGCGATAGATTTGCCGTGAGAAATTCTGGTGCAACTACAGTTATTGAGGGATGTGACTCAAATGGTTGTGAATATATGACCGGGGGAACGGTGGTTATTTTGGGAGATGTTGGAGATAATTTTGCAGCCGGTATGACTGGTGGTATGGCATTTATTTACGATAAATCTAATGAGTTTGAAAAAAAAGTAAATCCAGACTCAGTTATCTGGCAAAATGTTGAGACAGATTATTGGATCAGTTATTTAAAGGAATTAATTTCGGAACATTCAAAAGAAACAGATTCTTTGATATCAAAAAATATTTTTGAAAACTTTAAAGTTGAAATTAAAAATTTTGTTCAAGTTTGTCCAAAAGAGATGATCAATAAACTTAAAAATCCTATTACATTAAAGTCCAAGATAAAAGAAGTTAGCTAATAATTATTTTTAACTCTTTTTTTAAAATATTTAAACATTTTGGAGAAGATAGGCTGTGATCACCATTTTTAACTATAACTAGTTTTTTTTCAGAATTTACGAAAATTTTTAAAACTTTTTTTGAATAACTGATAGGAACAGACTCATCCTTTTCCCCATGAACCATGGTAACTTTTAATTTGTCATAAATTTTTTTATTTAATACTTTATTTTTTTGGCCATCTTTAATTAATTGTAGAGAAATTGGATATTCATAATTGCCATGTTTTAAATAAATTATTTTATTTTGTGTTATTTCTTTTTTCATTTTTTTCGAAAATTTATTCCACATTAACCCGTCTAAAAATTGAGGTGCAGAACCTATTCCTAAAAACCCTACGATTTGTTTTTTAAAAAATTTAAATTGATTCAAAGAAATCCAAGATCCCATACTTGAACCAACTAATATTATTCTATTTTCTTTAACAACTTTTTTAATTAATATAGTTGTTTCTCTAGTCCATTTTGTGATGTTCCCATCAGTAAATTTACCAGATGATTTGCCGTGACCAGAGTATTCTAGTCCAAGAAAACCAAGTTTATTTTTTTTTGCAAAATTTAAAAATGCTTTAGGTTTTTTTCCCTCTAAATCAGACATAAATCCATGTAAAAAAACAATGTAAGTTGCATTTTTTTGGTTGTATTTTGAGTATCTGATTTTTTTAAATTTATTTATTTTAAGGTAACTGAATTTGTTCATAAAAGTTTATTAGTTAACTCTATTATTATATAATCTTTTCATATGTCATCTAATATTAAAGTCTTACAAGTGATACCAAAATTAGGTTATGGAGGTGCAGAAACTGGCTGCTATGATATTGCTCATTATTTGCCAGAAAATGGGTGTGAATCTTTTATAGTAACAAGTGGTGGTGAACTAACTAAATTTGTTGATAAAAAAAAAGTAAAATTAATTAAACTTCCAGTACACAGCAAAAATCCTTTATTGATTTTAATTAATGCAATTTTATTGATTGGAATAATTTTATTTTTTAAAATCTCAATTGTACATGCAAGAAGTAGAGCACCGGCCTGGTCTTGTTTGTTTGCAACAAAGCTAACAAATAGAAAGTTTGTTACCACATTTCACGGCACTTATAATTTTAGTGGCAAGCTTAAAAAATTTTATAATTCAGTAATGGTAAGATCTGATTTAATAATTGCAGGATCAAATTTTATTTTTTCTCATATCAAAGAAAATTACTCTGAGTTTTTGTCAAATCAAAAAAAAATTTTTAGTTATTTTTAGGGGAATAAATGTTGATTATTATGACCCTTCTACAAAATTAGAAAATCATGAAAAAAATTTGCTTCAAAAATGGAATATCAATGATGAAAAAAAAATAATTCTATTACCAGGTAGGCTTACTTCATGGAAAGGACAAGAATTATTTATTGAGGCGATTAATCTAGTTAAAATTGAATTAGGTTATGAAGCTTTCCATGCAGTTATACTTGGAAATGATCAAGGCAGAGATCTATATAAAAAAAAATTGATACGTCTCACAGAGCAATATCGTTTAACAAACCAAATCAAATTCATAGATCACTGTGAAGACATGGCCTTAGCCTATAAAGTTTCAGATATAATTGTATCAGCTTCAATAGAACCAGAAGCTTTTGGAAGAGTAGCAGTAGAGGCACAATCTATGGAAAAATTAATTATAGCTAGTAATATTGGAGGATCTAACGAGACAATTAATGATGAAAAAACAGGCTTTCTATTTAAATCAGGAGACGTAGAATCTTTAAGTAAAAAAATAATTCGTGGATTAACAATGGACGAAACATCAATAAATCTTATGGGCAAAGAAGGAAGAAGCAATATAATAAAAAAATTTAATGTTGAAAAAATGTGTTTTTCTACATATTCAGAGTATAAAAGATTATTAAACTAAATGCCAATAATTACATTACCTGATGGAAAAGATATTGAATTTTCAAAAGAGGTTACAGGGTTAGATATTGCAGAAAAAATAAGTAAGTCATTATTAAAACAAGCATTAATTATGAGTGTTGATGGCGAACTAAAAGATTTATATTTTTCAATTAAAAAAAATTGTTCGGTAAAAATTTTTACCTCAAAAGACCCTGAGGGACTTGAAGTTATTAGACATGATACAGCTCACATCATGGCGATGGCTGTTCAAGAATTATACCCCGGCACACAAGTAACTATTGGACCAGTAATTGAAAATGGTTTTTACTATGATTTTGCTCGTAAAGAACCCTTCACAGAGAATGATTTAGAAAAAATAGAAAAAAGAATGTCAGAAATAATTGACAAAGATTTAAAAACAAAAAGAGAGGTTTGGAAAAGAGATAAAGCAATAAGTCATTTTAAAAAAATTGGTGAAAAATATAAAGCAGAGATAATAGAAAGTATTCCAGAAAATGAAGAACTAACTGTTTATCATCACGGTGACACTTGGCATGACCTGTGTAGAGGTCCACACCTAGTTTCTTCTGGGAAAATTGGTAAGGCTTTCAAGCTCACAAAAGTTGCCGGAGCATATTGGCGTGGAGACTCAAAAAATGAAATGCTGCAAAGAATTTATGGGACTGGTTGGGCATCTCAAAAAGATTTAGATAATTATTTAAAAAGAATTGAGGAAGCTGAGAAAAGAGATCATAGGAAACTTGGTAAAGAAATGGATTTATTTCATTTTAGAGAAGAGAGCCCAGGATCTGTTTTCTGGCATGAAAAAGGTTGGGCATTATTTCAAAAATTAATTAATTACATGCGGGCACGTCAAGATGCAGCAGGATACAAAGAGGTAAATACTCCAGAGGTATTAGATAGATTATTATGGGAAAAATCAGGACATTGGGAAAAATATGGAGAAAACATGTATACGTCTGAGACTCCTGATGAAAAAGTCTTTGCTATAAAACCTATGAATTGTCCAGGTCATATACAAGTTTTTAATCAAGGTTTAAAAAGTTATAGAGACTTACCATTAAGAATAACAGAATTTGGTAAAGTACATAGATATGAACCCTCAGGTGCTTTGCATGGACTTCTAAGAGTTAGGGCTTTTACACAAGATGACGCTCATATTTTTTGTTCGGAAGATCAAATCACTAGTGAGTGTTTAAATGTAACTAATTTAATTTTGGATATTTATAAAGATTTAGGTTTTGAAAAAGTGGTATTAAAATATGCTGATAGGCCAGAAGTAAGAGTGGGTGAAGATAAAGTCTGGGATAAAGCTGAGGCATCATTATTAGAAGCAGTCAAAGCAACAAAATTAGAGTACAGTATAAATAAAGGAGAAGGTGCTTTTTATGGTCCCAAAATAGAATTTGTATTAAGAGATGCAATTGGTAGAGATTGGCAATGTGGAACAGTACAAGTTGATTTAAACTTACCTGGAAGGTTAGACGCTACTTATGTTGACAAAGATGGAACAAAAAAAGTTCCTGTGATGTTACACAGGGCATTGTTTGGATCGCTTGAAAGATTTATTGGAATTCTAATTGAGAATTATGCTGGTAAGTTTCCATTTTGGATATCTCCACTACAAACAGTAGTAATTCCAATCTCAGAAGATTTTGAGGAATATGCTAGTAAAGTTTCAAAGAAAATAAAAGAAGCTGGAATGAGCTCAATAGTGGATTTAAAAAATCATAATTTAAATTATAAAATAAGAGAACATTCTCTTGCAAAAGTCCCTATTTTATTAATTTGTGGTAAAAAAGAAGTTGACAGTAACTCCGTAACCATTAGAAGATTGGATTCTAATAAACAAGAAAATATGGAATTAAATAAATTTTTAAAAACATTTTCTGCTTTAAATAAAGCGTCTTCAATTTAAGTGGCAGATTTTAAGCAAAACTATTTTCAGAGAAGAACTAAAGATCGAGGCCCGAGATCAAATAATAGAATTTCATCACCAGAAGTTCAAGTTATAGGTAATGATGGAGAAAATCTCGGTGTCATTAGCACAAACGAGGCAATATCGATGGCAAGGAATCAAGGTTTAGATTTAATTGAGATTGCTCCGAATGCCAAACCACCAGTTTGCAAAATCATGGATATGGGAAAATATAAATATGATGCACAAAAAAAAGCAAATCTTGCCAAAAAAAAACAAAAAATTATCGCATTAAAAGAAATTAAAATGAGACCTGTTACTGAAACACATGATTATGAGTTTAAGGTAAAAAATGCAAAAAAATTTATTGCCAAAGGTGATAAAGTAAAATTTACAATAAGATTCAAAGGTCGAGAACTTCAGCACTCACATTTAGGTAATGAGTTAATGACTAAAATTAAGGAAGATATGAAGGAAATTGGCAAGGTAGAACTTCACCCAAAGTTTGATGGAAAACAAATGATAATGGTAATTCAGCCTTTATAAGCTTTAATAGTAGTTGTAAATTAACAACATTCTTTGTATAAACTCGCAAAATTATGCCAAAACTAAAAACAAAAAGCTCTGCAAAAAAAAGATTCAAAATATCTGCAAAAGGTAAAGTTATAATGGCCCAAGCCGGTAAAAGACATGGCATGATAAAACGAACAAATTCTCAAATAAGAAAATTAAGAGGCACAACAACAATGTCGAAACAAGACGGCAAGATTGTTAAGTCGTATATGCCTTACAGTTTAAGAGGTTAATATGGCAAGGGTTAAAAGAGGCGTAACTAGTAGAGCAAAACATAAAAAAGTTTTAAAAGCTGTTAAAGGTCAATGGGGCAGAAGAAAGAATACTATCAGAGTTGCAAAGCAAGCTATGGAAAAAGCTATGCAATATGCCTACAGAGATCGTAGAAATAAGAAAAGAGATTTTAAATCATTGTGGATACAAAGAATAAATGCTGGGGTAAGAGCAGAAGGTTTGACATATTCTAAGTTTATAAATGGATTAAATAAATGTGGAATAAAAATTGATAGAAAAATTCTAGCTGAGATAGCGTATGATAGTCCAGAAGCCTTTAAAACTATTGTTCAAAAAGCTCAATCTGCTTTAAATTAATCTTCACTATTGTTTTATTTCTCTGAAGAAATAATCTGTAAAAATGTCAGATCTTAAAAAAATAAAAGATGAATTTCTTTCAAAGCTTAAGGGAAAATTAAATATTGCAGAAATTAACCAAATTAAATCTGATCTATTTGGTAAAAGTGGATTGATTTCAACTCAATTTAAAAAGATAGCAACAATAGCAGAGTCTGAAAGAAAAAAATTTGCCTCTGACTTAAACATTGTAAAAGATGAGCTCCAGGATTTAATAAGCTCAAAAATAAATGAAATTGAAAGTAATGAAATTAATAAGAAATTAGAAAAAGAAAAAATTGACATCACATTACCTGAAAGACCATTCGTTCGAGGAAAAATTCATCCGGTTTCACAAACGATCGATGAAATATCATCAATTTTTTCTGAAATAGGTTTTAGCGTTGAGGAGGGGCCAGACGTAGAGAATGAGTATAATAATTTTACAGCACTAAATACACCAGAAAATCACCCAGCTAGAGATATGCATGATACTTTTTATCTAGATGAAAAAAAACAGAAACTATTACGAACACATACTTCCCCGGTTCAGATAAGAACTATGTTGAAAGGTAAACCACCATTTAAAATCATTGCACCTGGAAGAACTTACAGATCAGATAGTGACCAAACTCACTCACCCATGTTTCATCAAGTTGAAGGATTGCATATTGATAAAAATATAAACATGGGTCATTTAAAGGGATGTTTAAATCATTTTATTAAAGAGTTTTTTGAAGTAGATAAAATTAAGATGAGATTTAGACCAAGCCATTTTCCTTTTACAGAACCATCTGCTGAAGTTGATATCGGATATGAGATGAAAGACGGAAAAATTATAATAGGGGAGGGAAATCAATGGTTAGAGATTTTAGGGTGTGGAATGGTTCATCCGAATGTTTTAAAAAATGTAAAAGTAGATTCATCAAAGTTTCAGGGATACGCATTTGGCATTGGGATTGATAGACTTGCCATGCTGAAATATGGAATAAATGACCTGAGAGCTTTTTTTGATTGTGATTATAGATGGTTAAATCATTTTGGATTTGATCCATTGGATGTACCTTCGAATTATAGAGGCCTTAGTCGATGATAATAACATTTGATTGGTTAAAAGATCATCTTAAGACGAATCTGAAAGAAAAAAATCTTTTAGAACAACTTACCAACATAGGTCTAGAGGTAGAAAGTGTAGAGAGTATTTCTGCTAATAATGAGTTATTTAAAGTAGCTGAAATCATAAAAATTGAAAAACATCCAAATGCAGATCGACTAAAAGTTTGCGATGTAAATATCGGAGAAAATGAAATTAAAAAAGTTGTATGTGGTGCAGAAAATGCAAAAGAAGGATTGCTTACTATATATGCTCCCCCAGGTGCAATTATCCCAAAAACCAAGACAAAATTAGTAGTCGCTAAAATAAGGGGTGTTACTTCTTATGGAATGCTTTGTTCTGAGTCTGAATTAAATTTATCTAATGAAAGCGATGGAATTACTGAATTAACCATGGAATTTAGAAAAAGCATTGGTAAAAGTTATTTTTCAAAATCAAAATCAAATCTTATTGATCTATCTATAACACCTAATAGACCAGATTGTCTTGGAATTAGAGGAATTGCTAGAGATCTGGCTGCATCAGGTTTTGGAAAGTTAGTAGATTTAGAAGAAAAAAAAATTCATTCAAAAAATAAACACACCTTAAGAGTAAAAATTAATAAGGAAAAAGGACAAGGATGTAATGTGTTTGGAAGCTGTTTAATAACAAATGTAAAAAATTGTGAAAGCCCTAAATGGCTTAAAGATAAATTAATTTCAATTGGTCAAAAACCCATCTCAGCAATAGTTGATATTACAAATTATGTTATGCTTGATATTAATCGTCCATTACATGCTTATGACGCTGATAAAATTGAAAAAGGTATAATTGTTCGAAACTCTAAGTCTGGAGAAGAGTTTACAGCACTTGATAATAAAAATTATAAATTGGAGAATGGCATGTGTGTTATTAGCGATAATAAAGGTGTTTTAGGACTTGGAGGAATTATTGGTGGAACAAGATCTGGTACAGAATTTGATACAAAAAATATATTACTTGAGTCAGCTTATTTTGAACCAGGATCGATTAGAAATACAGCAAAAAAATTGAATCTTGATACTGATGCAAAGTTTAGATTTGAAAGAGGTATAGATCCGCTGTCAATTGAAGATGGTTTAAATAAAGCTGCAAAATTAATAAAAGAGATTTGTGGTGGTGCAATTAGCAAAATTGATATTCAAAAAATAGAAACTTACAAAACAAAAAAAATTATATTTGACACAAATATTTTTGAAAAAATATCTGGTTTTAAAATTTCTTTAAAAGAAATGATTAAAATTTTAGAGGATCTTGGTTTTGAAGTAAAAAAGGATAAGAAAAGACTCAAATTAGTTGTTCCTTCATGGAGACCCGATATTTCACAGGAAGTAGATATCGTTGAGGAGCTAGTAAGAATAAGTGGTTATGAAAAGATAAAGTACATAGAGCCAATTAAACAAAGAAAAAAATCTACTTTAAACAAATATCAGAAATTATTTCATTTTTTACAAAGATCAGTTGCTTCCAAAGGTTATATGGAGGCAATCACTTGGTCATTCACCGACAAACGTTATAATGATTATTTTAGGGATACAAAAAAAGAGATAAAAATTATTAATCCTATTAGCTCAGAATTAGGAGTTTTAAGGAATTCAATTTTTTCAAATTTAATATTGTATATTAATAAAAACCTCGACAGAGGTTTTAAAGATTTATCAATATTTGAAATAGGTCCTGTTTTTGATGATTCTAATCCTGGTGAACAAAATACGGTAGTTTGTGGTTTGTCAGCAGGTAAAAAATCTAGATTATCTTGGATTGAAAAAGATAGAAATGTAGATGTATTTGATGTGAAAAGAGATGTTCTTCAAACTTTAGTTGAAGCAGGTTATGACTCTGAAAAATTTTTTGTCGATAGTGAAACCCCCAGTTATTACCATCCTGGTAAATCAGGAAGATTATTTTTAAATAACAAAAAAAATCAAATTGCTGCATATTTTGGAGAAATTCACCCTAATATTTTAAAACAGATTGATATTAAAACAGAGGCTTTGGTTGGTTTTGAGATTTTTATGGAAAATTTAGAATTACCCAAAAAAACCCAAAAAGATCTAAAAGTAAAATTTTCATTTTCAGATTATCAAAAATCTGAAAGAGATTTTGCATTTATCGTAAACAAAGAAGTGAAAGCCCAAGATTTAATTAATACTATTTCAAATGTAGACAAAAGTTTAATAAAAAAAGTGAGAGTTTTTGACGTTTATGAGGGTGATAATATTCCTGAAAATCAAAAATCGATCGCAATCAGCGTAACAATACAATCATCTGAAAGAACTTTAAATGATAATGATTTAGAGAAAATTAATAATTTGATAATCAAGACTGTTGAAAATAAAACTGGCGCAAAAATTCGATCTTAAATATTCAAATGAACACTATCGACAATATAAGAAATTTTTCAATAATTGCGCACATTGATCATGGTAAATCAACAATTGCAGATAGGATAATTCACAAATGTGGTGGTTTAACAGAAAGAGAAATGAAAGCTCAAGTTTTAGACTCTATGGATATTGAAAGAGAGAGAGGAATAACAATTAAAGCCCAAACAGTTAAGCTTAACTACAAAGCCAAAAATGGAAAAGAATACATATTAAATATAATAGATACCCCAGGACATGTTGATTTTAGCTATGAAGTCAGCAGATCTCTTTATGCATGTGAGGGCTCCATACTTATTGTTGACAGTACCCAAGGTGTTGAAGCACAAACATTAGCTAATGTTTATCAAGCACTAGATACTAATCATGAAATAATTCCTGTTTTAAATAAGATTGATTTACCAGCATCAGATTTAGAGAGAACCAGTAAACAAATTGAAGATGTAATTGGTATTGATACAGAAAATGCCATTCCTTGTTCTGGAAAAACTGGTGAAGGTATCGATGAGATATTAGAACAAATAATAAATCAATTACCAGGACCAAAAGGTGATTTAGAGCAAAATTTAAAATGTTTATTAGTAGATAGCTGGTACGACACATACCTAGGAGTAGTTATATTAGTTAGAGTGATAAATGGAAAAATAACTAAAAATATGAAAATAAAGATGCTTTCAACAAATCAAGATTATGTTGTTGAAAAAGTTGGTGTGTTTACACCCAAACCAAAAGATATAAATAAATTAAATGCTGGTGAGATTGGTTTCATAACAACGGGAATAAAGGTTTTATCTGACACAAAAGTTGGAGATACGATTTGTGATGCATCTAAGCCATTAGTAAATCCATTACCTGGCTTTAAACCAAGTAAGCCCGTTGTCTTTTGCGGTTTATTCCCAGTTGATAGTTCAGAATATCAAAAATTAAAAGATGGATTAGCAAAACTTCAATTAAATGATGCGAGTTTTTCATTTGAAGCTGAGTCATCATCTGCTCTAGGTTTGGGTTTTAGATGTGGCTTTTTAGGACTACTTCATCTAGAAATCATTACAGAGAGATTAGAGAGAGAGTTTGATGTAAATTTACTTACTACAACTCCAGGTGTTGTTTATAAAGTGAATTTGAACAAAGGAAATACGATTGATTTACAAAACCCATCAAGTTTACCTGACCCTACATTGATTAAGTCTATTGAAGAGCCTTGGATAAAAGCTACTATTATAACACCAGATCAATATTTAGGTTCAATAATAAAATTATGCCAAGATAAAAGAGGCATTCAAACTAATTTAACTTATTCGGGCAATAGGGCAGTTTTAAGTTATGAACTTCCTTTAAACGAAGTAGTATTTGACTTTAATGATAGAATAAAATCAATGACAAGCGGATATGCGAGCTTTGATTATGAAATAATTGAACATCGAGAGGGTAATTTAGTAAAACTAGGAATTCTAGTAAATGCCGAGCCAGTTGATGCTTTAGCCATGATGATTCATAAAGATTTTGCACAACGAACAGGGAGAGAAGTTTGTGAAAAATTAAAAGATTTAATTCCAAGGCATAACTTCATGATACCAGTTCAAGCTGCGATTGGAGGTAAAATTATCGCAAGAGAAACAATTAAAGGTTTCAAAAAAGACGTTTTGACAAAAATTCATGGAGGTGGAGCGACTGATAGGAAAAGAAAACTCCTTGAAAAACAAAAAAAAGGTAAAGCAAGATCTAAGCAGTTTGGGAGAGTCGAGATACCACAAGAAGCATTTATTGGTGTCCTCAAAATTCAAAAAGAATGATTTATGAAAAAAATTAATTGGGGAATTATTGGTTTAGGAAATATTGCTCATGAATTTTCGAAAGCTTTTGCTGAAACAAATAATGCAAAATTATTAGCAATATCAAGCAAAGATGAAAATAAACTAAAAAAATTTAAACTACTATATAATATTGAATCAAAATTTTCTTTCAAAAATTATCAAGATCTAATCAATTGTGATGAAGTAGATATTGTTTATATAGCTTTACCAAACTCTCTTCATAAACAATGGATATTGAATGCAATTAATAATAAGAAACACATCTTAGTTGAAAAACCTGCAACAATTAATTTTTCTGAGGCTAACGAAATAAAAGATCATTTAAAAAAAACCAATATTTTTTTTAGTGAAGCTTTTATGTATAGATATCATCCTCAAATACGATCGTTAATAAAAATAATAATGGATAATAAAATCGGAAATTTATTATCAATGGAATCTTCATTTGGAGAAGATATTCTCACAAAAAATAAATTATTTTTTTTTTTAAAAAAAAAAAAAATCGATCCAAAATCTAGAAAATTTGACAAAACTCTTGGTGGTGGATGCATTCTAGATCTTGGATGTTACCCCTCTTCTTTCAGCTTATTAATTAGTTCATTAAAAAATAAATTAAATATGAATAGTTTTGAAATTAAAAATGTTTTGATAGAGAAAGGGGACACAGGGGTAGACATTGATTCTAGAGCAGAATTATTTTTTCAAGATGGTTTCAAATCAAAAATACATGCTTCATTCAAAAAAAATCTAGGCAGTAAAAGTTTAATTTATGGCGAAAAAGGGACAATACTTCTGGATAAAAGCTGGTCAGGTGGAAACATCATTATTCATTCAAAAACTAATTCTGAGCAAAAATTAAGTTTTGCACATAATAGAAATATTTATGGTTATCAAATTGAGGAAATAAGTAAAAATTTGATTGAGGGGTCAAATAAAATCAATTTTCCAATAATGACTTTAGAGGAAACTTTTTTAAATATGAAAATAATAGATAATTGGTTAAATTATTGTGAAAAGTAAATTAATAGATTGCATAACTTTTTTCCAAGAAAATTTTATTTTCAACTTAAGATATAAAATTTTAAAAGATTTAATTAATGAATTTATAGTATGTGAATCTATTTATGATCATAGAGGAAGAAAAAAAAAATTAAATTTTGATAAAAGATTTATAAAGAAAAAAAAAATTAGATATCTAATTTATAAAAAAAAATTTCCTTTAGGAAATTCACCATGGCAAAACCAGGCTTTGCAAAGAGAGTTTATTTTAAAAAACTTGAGTCATTTAAGTGATGAAGATTATATTTTTTTTTCTGATCCTGATGAAATTCCCAATCCTGAAAAGCTTAAAAATATTAATTTGAAACGCAAATATGGAATATTTCTTCAAAAAAGCTTTAGTTATAAATTTAACTTATATAATAAATATGAAAGTCCATGGGAAGGTACGCGGGTATCAAAAAAAAGGAATTTGAAATCTATTGATTATTTGAGACAAAAAATCTTAGTCAAAAATCTAAAATATTCCTTTTGGAGAATAGATAAAGAAAAAGATATTGAAATTATTAATAATGGGGGGTGGCATTTTAATAATATTTTATCACCAAAAAAAATTTCCCTTAAATTAAAATCTTTTGCACACACTGAGTTTTCTCATAAAAAATTTTCTAGCCTCAAAGTTATAAAATATAAAATTAAAAAAAGGTTTGATTTATTTAATAGAGGACATACTTTTAAAAAGATTAAATTAAATGTGTTTCCAAATATTATTTTAAAAGAGATAAAAAATTATAAAAAATTTTTGTTATAATTCAATTATATTTTATTTAACCCACTTATGATCTATATTAATCGTTAAACTAATTTTTTGTTTTTTTCAGAAAACTATTGTACTTAAAAATTGCAGTGTATCTCGCAAAATAATATATAACTTTTTTAAATCTCATTGTAATTAAAGAAAAAAATATTTTTATTAAATAATTATTTTTTTTATTAATGACGTGATTCATCTTATTTTTATGTTTATCTGATTTACGGAAATAATGTAATTTATCTAATAAAAAATAATGTTCTTTTAAATAAATTTTTTCGAGAACATTTTTAATTTTGCTTATGCCATGAGAATGAATACATTTGGACTCAAATACCTGAATTATATATTTATTTTTTTTTTTTATTTCTCTACACAAATCATCATCAGAAAAAAAAATGAAAAAAACTTCGTCAAATAAACCTATTTCAATAAAATCTTTCTTTCTTAAAAACATGCACGATCCTAATGTATTTTCGACACAAATATCCCCCTCAAGTTTAATAGGAAAATCTTTTTCCCCATTCTCAGGCAATAAGCCTCCTGCATATGTCAATTCATTATTTTCATTATAAGATGTAGATGTGGTTAAAAAGCAATTTTCATTGAGTGTTAGCGTCTCGTATAATTTTATGACACTTTTATTATCAACAATACAGTCTGGATTTAAAATCAATAAAAAATCTGTTTCACATAATTCAACACCCTGATTGTATCCGGCAGAGAAGCCAATATTTTTTTTATTCAATATATATTTCTCAATTTCAAAATTTGCTTTTATCTTATTTTTGAGCTCTAAATTATTTGAATTATCAATAATTATTTTTTTAAAGTCTCTTATTTTATCTAAAGTTTTATAAAGAATGTTATAATCTTCACGATATAAAACTATTATTATTGTAATTTTATTTTTTAAATTATCTTGTTCCATGAATTTTTTATACCATTTAATAAAACAATTAGAATTATCAAAAAATTTGATAAATACATTAATTTACAGAAAATTTTTTAAAACTGCTGTATCTAAAAAAATATCACCTTTTTCATCCTTATTTTTAAGCTCATCGGTTTCAATTAAATTAAAATCTAATTCTTTTAATTTTGAAATATGTTGATCAACAAAGTTTGGATGTTTTTTTGGCTTAATTTCTAAAATTTTTGTATTTTTTTTGCAAAATGCTAAATTAGCAAATGCTGCTCCTTGAGCGCCTATGATTATTTTTGCATTACTAAAAAGATATATTTGTTCTTGGAATGATAGCTGTCCAATTTTATAACTTGTAAAACCTTCACTTTCTAAAAAATTTGTAATTTCTTTATTATTTACAAATTGACAATGAGAAAAAGCTGACTCACTTCTATCAATAAATATTTTTTCATTACAATCAAATTCTTTTGCGTGATTTATAAATGAGTCGCCAATCCAATTTATAATCCAAGAAGGTAATCTATTGGCCTCTTCCAATATAAAACCGTTTTTATACCAAGGGTGCTCTGAACAAATAATTTCATCTGCTTGTATATGTCTATCTTTGTTTGAATCAATTATTTTTAAATCACCATAACCTAATATTTGAAGAGTTGACTTTTGATATTCTTCAAGTTTCGATACGTAAAAATAATCTATTTCTTTTAAGTCATAATTTTTGGAACAAATATTAATTTTTGGCAAAATATCATATAGCCAGTGAAAATAATTTTTATGACCACTAGCTCCTTGAGTTAAAGATAATACTCTTCCATTAATTTTTTTTTTAAGATAAGGCGTTCCTCTGTAAAGGACTGAGTTATGATTTGCATCTTTTAATTCGCCATTTACTTGTTGATAAGAAATTTTATCAATAATTTTATTTCCAGAAATTATTGCAACATTTTCTACGAAATCAGTGAATATTTTTCCGTTTTTAATTTTATATATTGAGTAACTAAAATTATCTGGATCTTTAAGATTTTTATCTTTTATTTTCTCAATTGTAACATTTTTATCTTTTTCAGGATTTTGGCAAAAAATTATTCTGCCGTATAGAATTATGAATAATGATCTAATTAAACTTTTGTATATAAAACTGAGTTTTTTTTTAATCTTATTCATTTATTAGCATTTAAATTATTTAAATAATTACTTTGCTAAACATTTAGAATATAAATCAAATAATATGAAATTACGAACGTTTTATAAGATTTACTATAAGCATAGATTAGAAAAAGCGAATCATATTTTAAAATTTTATATTTTACTTGTTATCCCATTTAAATATTTGATTAATTTACTTTACTTACCAAAAATTATTAATCTAGATGAATTTGATGATAGATTCGGTTTAAATGAAACAAAAGATTTAAGTAAATTATTTGATTTTTTTAATAGCGATAAAGGTAATAAATTTGAAAACCAATATACACATCCCTCTAAAAGAACTTCTACAAAAATAAAAGGGCATGGTTATAGTAATTTTTATCAAAAACATTTTGAAAATTTAAAATTAAATAATTTGAATATACTAGAAATAGGATCATACCACGGTAATGCTTCAGCCGCTTTATTTTTTTATTTTAAAAACTCAAAATTTTTTGCTGCAGATATTTATCCCGATTTATTTAGATATAAATCAAATAGAATTAAAAATTTTTACGTTAATTCATCTGATGAAAACTCAATCCAAGAAAATATCATCGATAAATTTTCAAATAATTTTGATATTATAATTGAGGATGCAGGACATTCTTTAAAAGATCAAATCATAAGCTTATTTATGCTTTTTAAAAAATTAAATAGAAAAGGTTTATTTATTATAGAAGAACTTGATTTTCCAGATACTAGAGATGATATGAATCTAAATAAGGAAAAGCCAACACTAAGAGAAATATTACTTAACTTCAAAAAAAATAAGACTTTATTAAATTCTGTGTATATTAAAAAAAATGATGGAAATAATTTTTTAAATGATGTAGCGGGTATTGAAATTTACAAAGGTAATTTTAACGAAATAGCAATAATCAAAAAAAAATGAAAAAAAAAATAGTCGTTACTGGTGGATCAGGAAGATTCGGCCAATGTCTTAAAAACTATAAATCTGATCACAAAATGTTATTTCCTACAAAAAAAGAATTAGATATCTTAAACCTAAAAAAAATAGAGAAATATTTAAAAAAAAACAAAACTGATATCCTTATTCATTTAGCAGGCTTATCTAGACCAATGAAAATTCATGAAAATAATATTTCACAAAGCATAAATTTAAATATTATTGGAACAGCTAACATAACAAACGTATGCTCAAAATTGGGGATAAAACTAATTTATTTTTCTTCAAACTATGTTTACCCAGGAACAAAGGGAAATTACAAAGAAACTGACCCATTATTACCAGTTAATAATTATGCATGGTCAAAGTTAGGAGGAGAGTCTTCTGTTCAGCTTTATAAAAATTCACTTATATTAAGAATATCAATGACTGAAAAACCTTTTATCCATAAAAAAGCATTTGCAAATGTAAAAAGTAGCTTTATTTACCATGAGGATGTCATTGAATATTTATTTAAAGTGATAAATAAGAAAGGAGTCTTAAATGTAGGAGGAAAAGCACAATTTATTTATGATTTTGCAAAAAAGAATAACAAAAAAGTTGTAAAGGATTATTTAAAAAAAAATTCAAATCACAATATACCATTTGACTCTTCTTTAAATATTTCGAATTTAAAAAAGATTATAAAAAATAAATAGTGTTTATCTAAAATTTTGATGAAAAAACTAAAAATATTTTGTGTAACAAATGAGGAAATAAAACATTTAGAAAACTTGAATCTCACTTTAGTAGGAGTTGGAAAAAAAAGATTCAAAAAAAATTATATCACATGTTTTAATGGCAAAAATATTCAAGAAAAAGAAAAACATTACTCTGAGCTTACTTTTCATTATTGGTTTTGGAAAAACAAATTAAAAAATTTCAATGATGATACCTGGATTGGTTTTTGCCAAAAAAGAAGGTTTTGGGTTAAATCTGATGAAGAAATTAAAGATTTAAATGATTTAAAAAAAAATTTATTAAACACACCACATGCAAGTTGGAAAGATTATGAAAGTATTATTTGTACACCAATTAGATTAGACAATCCAAAAAAAATGAAACTAATTAAAAGAGGTCTGAAAAATATTCTCAAAGATCCTACAATTTTTTTTCTCAAAAAAAAACAAAATATCAAGCTTCATTTTGATATGCATCATGGTTATGGGATATTAGATAGATCTATAAAATATCTTGAAAAAAAAGATAGAGAAGATTTTCAAAAATTCATTGAAGATAATTATAGTTTTAATCCACATATAATGTTTATTGCAAAAAAGAAAATTCTTAACAAATGGTTCAAAAGCCTTTTTCGGTGGCTTTTCAAATGTGAAAAAGAGTTCGGCTTTGTCAAATTAAAAGGTTATGATCAGCAAAGATTATACGCATATCTTGCTGAAAGATACTTATCTTATTGGTTTAAAAAAAATACTAGATATTTAGAGTGGCATTGGAGCTTTTTTGAGTTAAAGTAAAAATACTTAAGCACATAATTAATTGGAGAGGTGGCCGAGTGGTTGAAGGCGCACGCTTGGAAAGCGTGTAAAGGGGAAGCTCTTTCATGGGTTCGAATCCCATTCTCTCCGCCATCAAATAAGCCTTGATATATCTATCTTATTTAAGATTTTTATTGGATATTTGTAATTATAATTGAGCAATTTTTATCAAAAAATGTTATAATTTTTTTTTCCTTAATTTAAAAAATGGCAAATAAAAACACATATCAAGCAGATTCTATTAAAGTACTTAAAGGCTTAGAGGCAGTAAGAAAAAGGCCGGGCATGTATATTGGTGATACCGATGATGGTACTGGCTTACATCACATGGTGTATGAAGTCGTTGATAACTCAATTGATGAGGCTTTAGCTGGGTATTGTAAAAATATTAAAATAAAATTAAATTCTGATGGAACCGTAACTATTAATGATGATGGTCGTGGGATTCCTACAGATATACACAAAACAGAAAAAAAATCTGCAGCAGAGGTAATTATGACACAACTTCATGCTGGTGGAAAGTTTGATCATGATTCTTACAAGGTTTCAGGAGGATTACACGGTGTAGGAGTTTCTGTTGTTAATGCTCTTTCAGAAAAGCTCTTCTTAGAAATAAGTAGAGATGGAAAAAAATATTCCATTGAATTTCGTAATGGTGAAGCAAAAGCACCACTAAAAATTTCTGGCAAATCAAAACAAACAGGAACTCAAATAACCTTTTTACCTTCAAAAGAAGTTTTCTCATCAATCAAATTCAGCTCAAATATCCTAATTAAACGAATGAGAGAATTAGCCTTTTTGAATAAAGGTATTAAAATAACTTTCATTGATGATAGTCAAAAAAAAGAAAAAATCTTGGAATTTAAGTATGATGGAGGCCTCATAGAATTTGTAGATTATTTAGATGAGAAAAGAGAAAAATTGCAAAATAAAAATGGAAATGATCTATTTAAAAAACCAATTTATATTGAAGGTAAAAAAAATGATGTAGAATTAGAGTGTTCATTAAAATGGAATGCAGGGTATTCTGAGGATATTTTTCCTTATACTAACAATATTTATCAAAAAGATGGAGGAACACATTTATTAGGTTTTAGAAGTGCCTTAACAAGAATAATAAATAAGTA
This sequence comes from uncultured Pelagibacteraceae bacterium, assembly GCA_902531765.1. Classification (GTDB taxonomy): domain Bacteria; phylum Pseudomonadota; class Alphaproteobacteria; order Pelagibacterales; family Pelagibacteraceae; genus Pelagibacter. The sequence goes on from CACAFC010000002.1 coordinate 48,731, forward strand.
TGCAAATGAAAACAATCTTCTTAAAAAAAATAAACTAACAATTTCTGGGGATGACATCAAAGAAGGCTTAACATGCGTTCTATCAACAAAAATTCCTGATCCTAAATTTTCTTCTCAAACAAAAGACAAATTAGTTTCATCAGAAGTAAGAATGATTGTTGAAACACTAGTAAATGAAAAGTTATCTATATGGTTTGATCAAAATCCTTCAGTAGCCAAAATAGTTTTAGCTAAAGTGATACAAGCTGCGATGGCCAGAGATGTAGCAAGAAAAGCAAGAGAAAATGTTAGAAGGAAAGGAGCTATTGAATTAAGTGGTCTTCCAGGAAAATTAGCAGATTGTCAAATTGGTAAACAAGAGGGAACAGAATTATTTATTGTTGAGGGAGATTCGGCAGGGGGTTCAGCAAAACAAGGTAGAGACAGATCAAATCAAGCAGTCTTACCTTTAAGAGGAAAAATACTAAATACTTACGTTGAAGATTTAAATATTAAAAAAAATGGAAATGGCAATGGTTCAGATCAAAGAACAAAGGCACTGTCTAAAATGATATCCTCGAATGAAATAGTTACCTTAATAAATGCACTTGGATTAGATCCAAAAGCTCATGAAATCGATTTAAAAGATTTAAGATATGGAAAAATAATCATAATGACTGATGCCGATGTTGATGGATCCCATATTAGAGCATTATTACTTACTTTCTTTAATAATAAACCTTTTAACAAGTTGATAGAACATGGACATGTTTATCTTGCTCAACCACCATTATTTAAAATCAACAAAGGTTCTAAAGGGATTTATATTAAAGATGAGGAAGAGTTAGAAAATTATATAGTGACAAATAATAAGGAAATAAAAAAATCTAAGAAAGGTTCAAAGGAGCTCTCAAAATTGATAGAAATTGAAAAATCTAAAATGAGCATACAAAGATTTAAGGGTTTAGGAGAAATGAATCCGGAAGAACTTTGGAGTACAACTCTTAATCCAGAAACGAGAAATTTACTTCAGGTTCAATATTCGAAAAACTCCAAAAAAGATCAGGAATTAATACATACTTTAATGGGTAATGATGTAACATTAAGAAAAGATTTTATTATTTCTAACGCAATAAATGTCCAAAATTTAGATATTTAAATTATGAAGTTTTTTGAAACTTCTAAATTTCATACTTTAAAAAAATCTACTTATATTTCTTTAAGATGGATCGGTATAATAGGCCAATTAATTTCAGTTTACATTGTTTATTTTTTTCTAAATTTTGATTTTAATTTTATTTTATCAAATATAATTATCTTTATTGGAATTTTAAGTAATTTTTATTTGATTTTCATTTACAATAAAACGCAACTTTCTGATAGATCAGCACTAATTTTTCTGATGATTGATATATTTCAATTAGGTTCTTTAATATATCTAACAGGAGGTATCGTAAATCCTTTTGTAATTTTTTTATTAATTCCTAGCGTGTTTGCGTCATCAAATTTAGGCATTAGAACTAATTTATTTCTCGTTATTACAACAATATTAATGATTATATTTCTGACATTTTATTCAGAGGATTTACCTGCGCCTTTAAACAACCACTTTCATGTTGATCCTTATTATTATTATTCAATTCCAATCGCTTTTATAATTGCTCTTATCTTTTTGAATTATTTTGCGATAGTATTTGGTTCAGAGTCTAGAAAAAGAAAAGAAGCTTTAAGTAAAATGGAGGAAATTATGGCTCAAGAACATGAGATGCTATCTTTAGGAGGTCAAGCAGCAGCAGCAGCCCATTCTCTTGGAACTCCTTTATCCACGATTAAAATTATTTCACAAGAGTTAAAACAACAGTTAAAGGACCATAAAGAACTGACTTCGGACATAGAATTATTATCAAGTCAAGTTGAAAGATGTAATCAAATTTTGAAAAGGTTGTCTCTAAATCCTATTGAAGAAGATGATTTTATAGATGAGGACTTAAATTTTAAGAAATATATAAATCAAATTGTTAACTCATTTGAACAAACAAGTAATAAAAAATTTATCTTAAATTTTGACCAAGATTCGAGTCCTAGAAAAATTCCAAAATCAATAGAGATTATTTATGGTTTAAGAAATTTTATTGGAAATGCAAATAAATTTGCTAAAGAAAAAATATTTATAACCCTTAAGAGTAACAATGAATATACTGAAATTACTATCGAAGATGATGGTGAAGGATATCCTGGAGAGATATTGTCGAAAATAGGTGAACCTTATTTAAGATCACTTAAGAATCAAGATAAAAGTCAATCGGGTTTGGGTCTAGGAATATTTATAGGTAAAAACTTACTTGAAAAAAATTTTGCGTCTTTAAATTGTGAAAATTCTAAAACAAGAACTGGGGCTGAAGTGAATATAAGATGGAAAAATCAAGATTTAAAAAAAATTTAATGTAATTTTGCTTTTTTATCAAATAATGAGCTTAATTGGGAAATCATTACATCACCAAGCTCATTTACATCAGTGATCTTAATTGCTCTTTTATAATATCTAGAAACATCATGACCAATCCCTATAGCTAAAATTTCTATTTCAGATTTATCCTCTATAAACTTAACCATTTTTTTCAAATGTTTCTCTAAAAAATCTCCTGAATTTACTGATAAGGTTGAGTCATCAACTGGCGCGCCATCTGAAATTACCATTAAAATTTTTCTTTCCTCTTTTCTTTTCTTTATTCTATTGAAAGCCCATGTTATAGCCTCTCCATCTATATTTTCTTTTAGTAAACCTTCTTTCAACATTAGCCCAAGGTTATCTTTTGCCTGCCTCCAATGAGTATCAGCCCCTTTATAAATAATATGTCTTAAATCATTCAATCTTCCAGGTATCTTTGGTTTATTATTTTTATTCCATAACTCTCTACTTTGGCCACCTTTCCAATTTTTAGTTGTGAACCCTAATATTTCTACTTTCACCGAACAACGTTCTAAAGTTCTAGAGAGAATATCAGCGCAAATAGCTGCAATTGTAATTGGTCTACCTCTCATTGAGCCTGAGTTATCAATTAGGAGTGTTACTACAGTGTCCTTGAAGTCTAAATCTTTTTCCTTCTTAAAAGATAATGAATTATATGGATCCATTATAATTCTTGGTAACTTTGAACTATCAAGTAATCCTTCTTCTAAATCAAACTCCCAAGCTCTGTTCTGTTTTGCCAACAATTGTCTTTGAAGTTTATTAGCAAGTTTAGTTATAACATCTTGAAAACCAATTAATTGTTGATCTAAAGTTTTTCGAAGCTTATTTGCTTCATCTGCATTTTCAAGATTTTCAGCTTTCGTAATTTCATCAAATTGTGTGGTAAAAATTTTATAATCTACATTAATATCATTTAAGTTTTTCTTTTGAAGAACTTGCTCAGAGTTTTGCTCGTCTGATTCTGTATCTACAAGTTGTTCATCCAATTTATATTCATCAATGTTATAATCTGAATCTAAACTTGCTTCTGCTTCATCTTGCTTATCAGGATCTTTTTTGTCCTCATCCTCACTAACATCATTTTCACTTGACTGATTTTCTTGATTATCCTCTGGGTTTTCATCCTTTTTTTCCTCATTTTCCTCTGATTGAAAAATGTCCATTTCTTGTAATATCTGTGAGAACTTAGAACTATAAACATTTTGATCCTCTAAATTTTGTTTAAAAAATTCTATATGTTCAAAAATTGATTTATCAAAATCTTTCTCCCAGAAGTTTAACATTTTTGATGTTAAAGCATTGAGTTTGATATTGTGGAAGTTTTTCAGCATATATAATTCAAAAGCCTCAACTACAGGCACATCATCTTTGGATTTAATTTGATCTTTTCTTTTGTAATTAATTAATTGAGTATAGTTATCTCTTAAATTTTTATCTATTCCTTTTAACATTTTTGACCCCAATTTTTCGTATCTTATTTTCTCTGTAATTGTATAAAGTGATTTACATGATGAGCTTGACGGTAAATTTTTCTTAAATATTGACTCATTAGAAAATTTTTTTTTAAGAGCTCTCGAATCTGTTTCCGCTCTAGCTTTTATAAAATCGTTTTTCGAATTTAAATTCTCTAGTTCAATTAAATCTTGTTTTTCAGAACTTTTAATATTTTTTTTAGGATTGATACCCAAATCATCTGATATTACTCGTGCTGTAGAAGATAGAGCTTGTCTAAGCTTTTCCTTTAAACTCTCAGTTTTGTTATTCATTAAATTTGAATATTTAACAAGGACTCTGGTAATTCCTCACCAAAACATCTTTGGTAATACTCTGCAATTATATTTTTTTCAATTTCATCACACTTATTTAAAAAAGTCACTCTAAAAGCATAACCTGTATCTTTAAAAATTTCTGCATTTTCAGCCCAGTGTAAAACTGTTCGTGGACTCATCACTGTAGATATATCCCCAGCTATAAATCCCTTTCTAGTTAATGATGCAACTTTAATCATATTTGAAACTTTTTCTTTGCCTTTTGCATTATCTAAACTTTTATTTTTTGCTAGGATAATTTCCATTTCTTTATCAAGGCTAAGATAATTTAAAGTTGTAACAATATTCCATCTATCCATTTGTCCTTGATTTATTTGTTGCGTCCCATGGTAAAGTCCTGTTGTATCTCCTAAACCAACAGTGTTAGAGGTTGCAAATAATCTAAAAAATTTATTTTGTTTAATTACTTTATTTTTATCTAAAAGAGTAAAATTACCTTCTGCTTCAAGTACTCTCTGGATAACAAACATTACATCAGGTCTTCCGGCATCATACTCATCAAACACTAAAGCCACAGGGTTTTGTATTGACCAAGGTAAAATCCCTTCATTAAATTGTGTAACTTGTTTACCATTTTCTAAAACAATCGCATCCTTACCTATCAAATCTATACGACTTATGTGACTGTCTAAATTTACTCTGATGCATGGCCAATTTAACCTTGCAGCAATTTGTTCTATGTGAGTAGATTTTCCTGTTCCATGATAACCTTGAACCAGAACCCTTTTGTTAAAAGCAAAACCTGAAATAATTGCCAAGGTAGTATCACGATCAAATTTATAATTTTTATCAATTTCTGGCACATATTCACTTTTTTTTGAAAATGCATCCACCTCCATATTAGAATCTATCCCAAAAGTCTGTTTTATTGAGAGTTTTATGTCAGGTTGGTTGTTTATATTTGGTGTCAATTTTTTTCTCTATAAGTATTTTTTAACTGGGTGTAAGCCAAAGTTATTGATTTAAGTTTTTCTTCAAATTTTTTGTTACCAGAATTCATATCAGGGTGAAATTTTTTAACAAGTATTTTAAATTTATCATAAATTTTTTCCCATTTAGACCCTACTGAAATACCTAATATTTCAAAAGCTTTGATGTCTTTGTGATTATATATAAATTGTCCCATGTGATTAAAATCATTTTTTAACTTTTCTTTATCAAGGTCATCTCTCAAAGTATTGTTCCACAAGACTTTAAAAAAGTTATCTGAAGAACTAAAACTTTGCGTAGGTTTATGCCAAACCATATCTGATTTTAAAAAGTCAATTACTTGATCATCATTCATGCCTGAAAAATAATTCCAATTCTTATTGAATTCTTTGACATGATTTAAACATAACAATCTAAATTTTTTACTATTATCTTTTTCAACTGGTGCTTTATATTCACCAATTTCATTGCAATTATCCCAGTCACAGATATTTTTCATGATATAATTTTATCAAATGAATATAGATGAATTAATCACAAACGTAAAAAAAAAAATAGAAAAAAATATTATTATTGAAAATATTTTAATTGAAGACAAAACATTTTTACATAAAAATCATCCAGGACATGAAAGTAATAAATTTCATTTAAAAATAACTATCAAGTCTGAAGAGCTAAAGAAATTAAATAAAATTGAAAGTAACAAAAAAATTTATAAAATATTAGAAAGGGAATTAAAAAATCATATTCACTCTTTACAAATTTTAATTAATTAATCTTTTTTTCAAAAAAAGTTTTATAGTGGCATGAGAAAATTCCTTTTCAATTATTGGACCACCAATTTTTCTTATAAGCATAAGCTTGATATTTTTTGAATTATTTTTTTTGTCCCTGATCATAAAAGATATGATCTGATTAATTTTTTTTATAGTAAAATAATTTTGAATAGAATCTGGAAAATGAGAATTATTGAGATGTTTAATCGCAGAATTAAATTCTTTATAGGTAATCAACTTTTTATTATGACTAAATTCAAACGCTGATTTCATACCTAGAATTACTGCCTCTCCATGATTTAATCTTTTAGAAAAATTTAAACTTGCCTCGTATGCATGAGCAAAAGTATGACCAAAATTTAAAATTTTTCTAAGATTTTTTTCTTTCTCATCCTTTTCAACTATTGATTTTTTGACTTTACAGCTTTCATGAATAGATTTTTCAATAGTTGGAGACTTAAGTTTAAGTATTTCATTAATATTTTTATCCAAGAAATTATAAAATTTTTTATTTGCAATTAATGCATGCTTTACTATTTCCGCGTAACCACAAACTATTTCTCTCAAAGGAAGACTTTTCAAAAAGTCTACATCACTGATAACAATTTTAGGTTGATAAAAAGTTCCAATTAAATTCTTACCTTGAGATGTGTTAATACCTGTTTTACCACCAACAGATGAGTCTACTTGCGATAGCAATGTTGTTGGAATATTTACAAACTTTAAACCTCTTTTGAATAAACTCGCAGCAAAACCTGCCACATCACCAGTAATTCCTCCTCCAATAGATATTAAACAGTCATCTCTTGAAAAATTTTTCTTAAGTAAAAGATCTAAAATTTTACTAACATTTTTCTGATTTTTATTTTTCTCATTGGCATTATAAATAAATTTGTAAAGCTCATATTTCTTAAGGGAGTTTACAATTTGTTTGATATATCTATTTGGAATATTTTTATCTAAAACTAAAAAACATTTTTTAAAGTCTATAGAATTTTTTTTTAATATATGTGATAAATTAGAAATTAAATTTCTACCGATTATAATTGGATATTTCTCAGAATTAGTTTTAACTATCAGTTTAATTGGCCTCATAAATATCTATTATTTTTTTTGCGATTTGTTTTTTTGTAAAATTCTCACAATCTATTTTATACAGTGCTTTAGAATAAATAACTGAACGTTTTTTTATGATTTCTATTAGTTCATTTTTAGTGGAATTAACCGCTAATGGTCTTTTTTTGCTGTTTTTAATCCTTTTTACCAATGTATCGATATTCCAATTAAGCCAAAATGATAAATGACTTTCTAGAACCTCATTTTTAATTTCTCTAGTTATAAACGCTCCTCCGCCAAGTGCAATTACACCCTTTTTACTTTTTAAAATATTAAGAGTTGTCTTTTTTTCAATATCCCGAAAAGCGACTTCTCCTTTTATTTCAAAGATTTTTGATATTTTCATTTTTTGATCATTTTCAATTAATTGATCGATATCAAAAAAGTTAAGATTTAGTTTTTTTGAAACTATAGAGCCAATAGAGCTCTTTCCAGAACCCATCATTCCAATAAAAACTAAATTTTTCTTAGATTTCATAAGTTTCTTTATTGAAAAAACACAAATATGTCTTAATTTGAAATTAATTAAACCTATATGCAATTTACAAGAAAAACAAGTTATAGCAAAAGTATAATTGGATTATTGATAAAGTTATTTATAATCACAATTGTATTTATTGGAGTAGTTATTCTTTTAAATAAATTAGACTTCCCGGCACCAAAAAAATCAATTGAAAAAATAATCCCTAATGAAAATTTTAAGATTGTTAAATAAAATTTATTTATCAATTCTGATTATTTTTTTCCTTTCAATAGTCAATTCTTTTTCACAAGATGAGCCTGTAGATATATGGAATATCGATAAAGAGCAAATACAAGAAAATTCTGAAAATAAGGAATTAATTTCAACTTTAGAAAGTGAACTTGAAACTGAAAAAATTGATGTTTTTAATATGCAAACTAAAGATAGATCTGATTCAATTAAAGTTGATGAAACTCTAAATTCGAAAGAAATTAAAATAATAGGTCTCTACGATCCAGAAGATTTTGGATTAAAAATTGATATGTGGTCGAATTCTAATGGTGATCAATTAAAATACCTTTTCTCTAATTTAGCTAAAATAAACTTATCACGAGATGCTTCAGAACTTATGAATATTGTTTTATTAACTAATGCTTATTATCCCAAAAAAAATATTAGTGAAAAAGATTTTTTAAGAATCAAATCAGATTGGTTGATAAAACATAATGACTTAGAGCTGATAGAGGAGTATTTAATCAAGAATGATATTTTAAACTTCCACCCTAAACTAAGTAAATATCTAGTTGATAAGTATTTATCCGAATCTAAGCTTGATAAAGCTTGTAAAATCTTTTTAAATAATTCAGAACCAATTAAAAATAATTATTTGTCAAAGTTTAATATCTATTGTTTGATAAACAATGGAAAAAAAGATGAAGCACAATTAATTTTCGATTTAAAAAAAGAATTTGGTTTTAATGATCAGTATTTTGAAAATAAACTAAATTATCTTTTTGGATATACAAATGAAATTGATAAAACTATTTCTGAAAAAAGTATTCTAGAGTTTCATTTGGCCCATAAAACAAACCCAGAATTTTCCTTTGAACCAAAAGAAAATACTAATCCATTAATATGGAAATATCTAGCTGCTTCAAATTTATTATACCAGACTAATGAAATTGACTTGGATGAATTAGAAAAGATTGAATTAATTGAGTATGCCACACATAACAAGAATTATCTTGAAGATGATTTATTTCAAATTTATAAAAGATTTCAGTTTACGATTGATCAATTTTTAAATGTTAAAACAGTATTCAAATCCTTAACTAATGTTGAGAGTAGGGCACTTTTATACCAAAGTGTATTACTAGAATCTGACATAAATAGAAAAATAGAGTTAATGAAACTTTTAAAAGAAGTATTCATCAAGGATAAAATTGGTAATGCTTTTGAGGAAAAACTAAAAGATCTGTTACAAGATATTGAATTAGATCAAATTTCATCAAAGCATACCAGTTTCTATCTAGAAAATATTAATACTGACGAAAAAAAACAAACCAAAATAAAGTATAATGATGATCTTTTGCATCAATCAAAACTTATAAAATATTTTAATGGAGATTATAATCAGACAAAAATAGAAAAAGATCTCAACAATTTTCTTAAAAAAATAAAAAAAGATAAAAAGTATTCAATTTCAAAAAAGGATATCATTTTAATCGAGTCATTAAAATCAGATGGTATAAAAATTGATAAAAAATATGACAATTTATACAAAATTCTAGAATCTGAAATGCCAACAGATATTCAAGTCATGATCAATAATAATGAGTCAGCTTCAACAATTCTTAGAATTATAGAGGTTATTGGTCAAGATGAGCTGAGTACTTTAGATGAGGATACCTTATTTTTTATAATAAGTGCACTTAATCAATTAAACATAGACTCTTTACGAAATAAAATTCTATTAAAAGTTCTTCCTTTAAAAGTTTAAAAATTAGTTTATTTATTTATCTAATGAGCATTAAAGACATAATTACGGTTCCTGATGAAACCTTAAAAAAAATCTCAGAACCGTTAGAAAAAGTTAGCACTAACGAAAAAAAACTTATTAATGATTTATTTGACACAATGTACGCTTCGAAAGGCATCGGATTAGCTGCAGTACAAATAGGTATCCTGAAAAGAATTTTAGTAATTGATGTATCTACTAAAGATGAAAAGAGGGAGCCTTTAAGTTTCATAAATCCTATTATTAAAAAAGTTAGTAATGAAACCTCAATTTATGAAGAGGGTTGTTTATCAATTCCAGATACATTTATAGAGATTGAAAGGCCAAAAATTTGTGAAGTGGAATATATTAATATAAATGGAGAAAAAAAAAATTTAAAATGTGATGGTCTTTTATCAACTTGTTTACAACATGAAATAAATCATTTAGATGGAAAATTAATAATTGATCATTTATCAAAATTAAAAAGAGATATCATCATTAAAAAAATTTCAAAAACAAAAAAAAATCCTGACAGAATATTAGTTTAGAAATGCCTAAAAAAATCATTTTTATGGGTACACCCATGTTTGCAGTTCCAATATTGAAATCACTCTATCAAAATGGTTTTCCAATAAATTTGGTTTATACACGACCACCCCAAAAATCTCAACGAGGTCAGAGGATAAATAAATCACCAGTCCAAGGTATATCGGAAACTTTAAATATAGAATTCAGATCTCCACAGAACTTGAAAAACAACACTGAGGAATATGAGTTTTTAAAAAAAATGGAGGCTGATCTTGCAATTGTTGTAGCCTATGGACAAATAATTCCTAAGGAATTCTTAAGTTTAACAAAAAAAGGTTTTATAAATGTTCATGCATCTATACTCCCAAAATGGAGAGGCGCTGCACCTATCCAGAGAGCTATAATGAATTTAGACACAGAAACAGGGATTAGTATAATGAAAATTAATGAAGAATTGGATAGTGGACCTGTCAGTAACACTTATAAAATAAAACTTGATCAAAGTCTTAATGCAAAAGAGGTCTCAGAAAAACTTGCTTTAATAGCAGCGGATAAAATTTTAGATGTTGTAGATGAAATTTTTGAGGGTAAATCAAATTTTGTTGATCAAGATAATTCTAAAGCCACTTATGCAAAAAAAATTACCAAAAATGAAGGGCAAATAGATTGGAAAAGCGATGCTTTAGAAATAATTGGAAAAATTAATGGCTTATATCCCTCGCCGGGGGCTTTTTTTAATTTTAACGGACAAAGATATAAAATTTTAAAAGCAGAAATTGGAAATGGGATTGGTAAAAATGGTGAGGTTATATCAGACAATCTTGAAATAGCGTGTGGAGGTGAAAAATCTATTAAAGTTGTTGAAATACAGAGAGAGGGGAAAAAGGTTCAAAAAATTGGAGAGTTTATGCTTGGATCTCAAATCAGAAAAGGCTCAATTATATCTAATGTTTAGATATCAAATATTGATAGAGTATGTAGGCACCAATTTTAGAGGTTGGCAAATTCAAACAAAAGGCAAAACTATACAAGGATTTATCCAAGAGAGAATTTGTAAATTATTAAAAGAAAAAATTATTTTGTTTGGTGCAGGTAGATTAGACAAAGGAGTGCACGCACTTGAACAATCTGCTCATTTCGAGTGTAAAAAAAAAATTGAAAATTCGAACAAGTTTGTCAAATCTTTAAATCATTTTTTAAATAAGGAAATGATTTCAATCATTAAAATCAAGAAAAGGGGTAATGATTTTCATGCGAGATTTTCTGCAAGAATGAGAATATATAAGTATATAATCATTAATCGTCCTAGTAGACCGGTAATAGATGAAAATAGAGGATGGCACATTATTAATAAACTTGATTTAAAAGTAATGAAAAAAGCTGCAAAAAAATTAGTCGGTACTAAAGATTTTTCTACCTTCAGAGCTTCAAGCTGTAGAGCCAAAAGTCCAATCAAAACTATGAGATCCGTTAAAATAAAATCTAGAAATAATAAAATAGAAATAGAATTTCAATCTCAATCTTTTCTACAACAACAGGTTCGTTCAATGGTTGGTAGTTTAAAATATGTAGGTGAAAAAAAATGGTCTTTAAAAAAATTCAATTTTATTATGAACTCAAAAAAACGGATTTTGTGTGCACCCCCAGCACCACCTGAAGGACTTTATTTAGCAAGAGTTATTTATTAATTTTTTCTTGTTACTCATTGCAAATTTTTTATTTATTCTCCATCTAGATTCTGCTCTCACAATATAACCACAGCAATTTTTTGAACCACATTTGCAAGGAAATTGTTTATAATCTTCATCATAACCAAATCCATAATCACACGTAAACTCCTCTCCTTTTTTAATATCACGAATTGCAGTAATCCATACTTTTAGACCTTTGCCATTATAATCGCAGTTATTATTACAACTATGATTTATTAGACCTGCGATATTCCATGAAAAATCTCCATCGAGAGTATATTTTTGATTTAATGTGAATAAGTATATAGGTTTTTTATTATCAAACTTAGTTGACTCGTCTACCTGTTTATTTGTAATAATTTTGCCAACGTAATTTATTATTTTTGTTCCCTCTTTAATATCACGCGCAGCATAAAGACCTCGTCCTTTCTTATCAATTTTAGATCTTTTAATTCTATAAAGTTTCATGTGAGAGATTTATTATTTATTTAGTTTAAATTAATTGAATTCTACAAGTGCGTTAACATGTTCATTAGCACTTTCAGATAACGCATTTAAATCATAACCACCTTCAAGAATAGAAATAGCTTTCCCTTTAGTAAACTCGTTAGTAGCAGCTAAAGTTCTTTTGGTAATTTCGTAGAAATCTTTTGATTTTAATTTAAATTGAGCTAAAGGATCATCTTTATGTGCATCAAAACCTGCTGAGAATATAAGAAAATCAGGTTTATAATTGACTAATCTATCTAAAACTCTATCGAATGCATTAAAGTATTCTTCAGAGTTTGTGCCTGCTGGTAAAGGTATATTTAAAGAATTATTAAAGTCACCCTTATCTTTGTCCGTGCCTCCTCCGGGATAAAAAGGATACTGATGTGTTGAAATATATAGCGAATTTTTGTTATTACGCATGACATCATAATTTCCATTTCCCCAATGCACATCAAAATCTACACATACGACTCTTTTATATTTATAATTTTTAATCAAATAATTAGTGGCTACCCCAGCATTTGATATACAACAAAATCCCATTGCCTTATCTTTTTCTGCATGATGTCCAGGAGGTCTTGCTAAACAAAACCCGTTCTTAAACTCTTTATTTTCTATTCCGTCAATGGCCCTAATTGTTGAGCCAGCTGCATCAAATACTGCTTTTTTACTGTCTGGTGATATTACAGTATCTCCATCTAAAAATTTTAGACCTTGTTGAGGAAAGGAACTATTTAAGTTATTGATATATTCTTTTGAATGTGTCATTGCCAATATATCATCTGGCACATTACCTGGTTTTTTCCAAATCAGATCACTTCTTTTTTTTAATTTTTCTTTTATGGCAATTACTCTTTTAGGCTGTTCAGGATGGCCGTTACCAGTGTCATGTTTTTCATAAGAGTCAGAATTTATAATCGCTGTATTCATTTGAAATAATTTTTTAAAATACTTTCATAAATTTTAGTTAAATTTTTTAAATCTTTTAAAGATACTGCCTCATCAACTTTGTGCATAGTTTTTCCAACTAAACCAAATTCAAGACCAGGACATATTGTTCTTATAAATCTCAAGTCTGAAGTTCCACCTGTTGTAGATAATTTTGGCTTTAACTTAGTGATCTTTTTAATGACATTTTGTATCATAAATGTTGTTTTATTTGGTTTTGTTAAAAAAGCTTCACCAGAAACTCTATACTCAATTTTAAATTTTGATTTATGCTTTTTGGTTATTTTTCTGAAAATCTGATTAAGTTTTTTTTTTAGAGAATTAGAGGAATGTTTGTTGTTAAATCTTATATTAAATGTTGCTTCAGCTGTTGCTGGAATAACATTATCTGCATTATTATTTATGTTAATCTTAGTAACTTCCAAGTTTGTAGGCTGAAAATCTTTAGTTCCTTTATCAAACTTAATTTCTTTTAATTCTTTTAGAATATTAACAATTATGGTTGAAGGATTATTTGCTCTAGAAGGATATGCAACATGACCTTGGTGGCCGATTATATTTAATTTCCCAGTCAAACTTCCCCTACGCCCGATTTTAATCATTTCACCTAATTTATTTGGATTAGTTGGCTCACCAACTAGACAAAAATTTATCTTCTCTCTCTTTTTTTTTAAATATTCTACAACTTTTTTGGTACCATTTATTGCATCACCTTCTTCATCTCCAGTAATCAATAAACTAATTGATCCATTAAATTTTTTATTTTTTGATAAAAAAGTGCTTACAGCAGAAACAAAAGCTGCAACAGAACTTTTCATATCATTTGCACCTCTTCCAATTAAATGATTATTTTTTACAGAGGGTTTAAATGGATTTATCGTCCAATCTTTTATATTACCTGGGGGAACAACATCTAGATGACCCGCATAACAAAAATTAGGTCCTTTTGTTCCCAACCTTGCATATAAATTTTTTACTGGTTTGAAATCTTTTTGTTTAAATTCAAGCAATTTTGTTTTGAAACCAATTTTTTTTAATTTTTTTTCTAAAAATTTCATCACCCCAGCGTCTGTTGGAGTAACAGTTGGAAACCTAATTAGCTCTTTAGCTAATTGTAACTCATTAATTTTTTGCATGTTTTAATCTCTCAAAAGATCATTAATTGATGTCTTTGATCTAGTCTTTTCGTCTACTTGCTTGATTATTACTGCACAGCTTAGTGATGGAGCAGATGGATTTTTTTTATCTGGAAGAGATCCTGGTACAACAACTGAGTATGGAGGAATTTTTCCATACGTGATCTCACCAGTTGATCTATTTACAATTTTTGTAGATTGTGTAATCAGCATTCCCATGCTTAATACAGAACCTTCTCCAACAATCACTCCTTCAACTACCTCAGACATCGCTCCTAAAAATACATTATCTTCTATTATTGTAGGTAATGCTTGAGCAGGTTCTAGCACCCCCCCAACTCCTGACCCAGCAGATATGTGGCAATTCTTCCCAATTTGGCAACAACTACCAGCACGACTGAATGTATCCATCATCGTTTTAGCCCCGATGTAAGCACCAATGTTTACATAACATGGCATAAGAACAGCATCTTTACCTACGAATGATCCTTTTCTAACAGGTGAGTTTGGAACCATTCTAAAACCCGCTCTCTCATGATCCTCCTTTGTCCAGCCAGCTGTTTTTCCTTTTAACAAGTGTGCCTTATCATACCAACTGGAATAAGGTCCATTTAAATTTTCCATTGGATAAATTCTAAAGCTTAGCATGATTGCTTTCTTTAAGTGTTGATGAGTTACCCATTCTCCATTTATTTTTTCAGCAACTCTTAATTTACCACTATCCAAGTCACTTATTACTTGATTGATTGTATCCTTTAAAGATTGATCCGAATTTGGATTTACTTGATCTTTGTTTTCCCAAGCATCATTTATAATTTTTTCTATAGACATAATTTATTGAGTTTTTAATAACCTTATTTCCTTAAGAAATAAAGACAGATTTTCAATTTTATGAGAAATATAATCTTTATCAGAATCCATCTTACCAAAATGTTCATCATTAATTAACCAAACAGTTGCACATCCTCTTTCATAACCAATACTAAGGTTTTTAGCAATATCTTCTATATAAATTGTTTCTTTTGGATTTAATCCAAATTTTTCAACCATTAAATCAAAAGTCTTAGCCTCAGGTTTTGGCACATACCCAGCATCTTTAATATCAAAAAGTTTATCTCTCCCAAAAAGATCATATACTCCCAAGTGGGTTAAAATATTTTTAGCATGTTCGGCACTCCCATTTGTAAAAATAAATTTTTCCATATCTAATTTTTCAAGTTCGTTCCTCAAAATCTTGTCCTCTTTCATAAATGAAAGATCTATTGTGTGGACATATTTTAGGAATTCTTCTGGGGGTATATCATGATGTATCATTAAACCGTTTAAACTAGTATTGTATTTATAAAAATAATCAGTCTGTAATTTTTTTGCTTCTTCCATATCTATTTTCAGTCTCTCAGATATGAACATTGTCATTCTTTGTGATACTTGGCCAAACACTTTCTCTAAAGAGTAGTTATTGTGTTTACCGTAACAAACTCCATCTAGATCTAACAGAAGATATTTCATTTCTTTAAAATTTTTCATCTTCTAATCAAAGTCCCAGAGCCCTTGTCGGAAAAAATTTCAAATAATATAGAGTGTTGTTTTCTACCATCAATTATTCCAACTGCTGTTACTCCATTATTCACAGCATCCAAACAAGTATTAATTTTAGGTATCATACCCTCGGTGATTGTATTGTCCTCAATCATTTTCAAAATTTCTGATGAAGAGATTTCATCAATCAGTTTTTTGTTTTTATCTAAAACTCCTTCGACGTTAGTCATTAACAGCAATCTTCTAGATTTTAATGACTTCGCAATTGCACCTGCGGTTGTATCTCCATTGATATTATATGGATGATTGTCATTTCCTAAACCTAATGGTGAAATTATTGGGACTTGTTTTTTATTAATAATTTTTTCTATCAGTTTGTTATCAATTTTATTAGGTACCCCTACAAATCCAAGCTCTTTAGCCTCTGGAGTTACTTTAATGATATTATTTTTTTTTGTATGGATTGAGATAGCATCAGTTCCATACTTTTTCAAAGAGTCAACAATATCATTATTAAAATCAATTAAAACTGACTCAACGATATTTATAATTTTTTCATCAGTTACCCTTAAACCTCTTACAAATTTTGAATGAATATTTGATTTGTCTAGCTCTCTTTTTATTCTAGGACCTCCTCCATGAACAACTATAAAAGAAATACCTAATTTATTTAGTATGTTTATATTAGTTATAAAATTATCAAAGATTTTTCTGTCTATAAAAACATTTCCTCCGTATTTTATTACGATGAGATCATTTTTATATTTTTCAATATATTTTGAAACCTCATCTATTGGTGGTCCATCTTTAGGAAGTATTTTTTCTAAATCCATTTATTTATTGTTGTATAATAATCAATTTTTAAGTGACAGTCTTAATGGTTGTTCTTTTCATAATGAACACTTGTTGAGCCATAGTTAGAATATTATTTACAGTCCAATAAATCACCAAACCACTAGGGAAGGGCGCTAATATTACGGTCAAAAAAAGTGGAAAGAACATAAATATTTTAGCTTGCATAGGATCGGTGGGAGCAGGATTTAATTTCTGTTGTACCCACATTGAAACTCCCATTGCAACTGGCCAAGCACCAATCATTAAGAATGATGGCACATCATAAGGTAGCAATCCAAATAGGTTGAATATACTTGTAGGATCACGTTCACTTAGATCATGAATCCATCCATAAAAAGGCATATGTCTCATTTCTATTGTCACGAATAAAACTTTATACAAAGCAAAAAAAACAGGGATTTGAACAAGAATAGGAAGACATCCTGACATTGGATTTACTTTTTCTTTTTTATAAAGAGCCATCATCTCTTGTTGTAATTTCATTTTATCATTCTTATGAAGCTCTTTTAATCTTGCCATTTCTGGGGTAAGCGCTTTCATTTTTGCCATGCTTCTAAAAGAAAAATTTGCCAAGGGAAAGAAAACTAAACGTATACAAATTGTTATAGCTATAATTGCTAATCCATAATTTCCGAGCAATTTGAAGAAATAATCAATACCAAAAAATAGGGGTTTTGTGATAAAATATAAAAAACCCCAATCAATAACTAAGTCAAATTTATCAATAGCTAAACTTTTTGCATAGCCATCAATAACATCCACTCTTTTAGCAGCAACTATTATTTGTAAATTTTCTTCAATAGATCTATTAGGACCTAATTCAAGAGGTTCAGTTGCAATAAAATTAGCTCTAAATTTATCTTTATAATCAAAGGTTGTTTTAAATTCTTTATTTTTTGGAGGTATTAATGATGTAATCCAATATTTATCACTTATGCCTAACCAACCTTTTTGAGCAGTTTTCGCAAATTTCTTTTCTTGAATATCGTCATAATCTTTTTCAATTAATTCATCATCTAAAGTTGCAATTAACCCTTCATGAAGAATTAAAAAGTCAATTATGTCTGGGATCTCATTTCTTATAATTTGACCATAAGAATAAAAGTCATATTTTCCATTTGTTTTATTTATAACTCTTTGCTTGATTGAAAATAGATATTTATCATCTAGAGAAATTTCTTTCTCAAAAGTAATTCCTTGATCATTGGTCCAAGATAATTTAATTGTAGTATTTTCAGTTAATTTTTTATTTCCCTTAATGGACCAGATGGTCTCTGATGTAGGTATATCTATATTTTTATCTGAAGTTACAAATCCACTTTCAATTAAATAACCTTCTTTAATATTCCTTGGCCCTAAAAGTGTTATTTTTTCGTCACCCTCAAGTTCAACATTATAATTTTTAAAAGTTAGATCATCTATCGCTGCACCTTTTAAAGATATAGAACCAATTACATTAGAATTTTCAAATTCAACTCTTTCACTTTCAATTAAAGCATCCTTTCTCGAAATCTCAATAAAAGTATCTTTTTGTTCTAAGCTTGGTGTATCAGTACTTTGTTCGATTTTTTCTTTCTCAACTAGATTTTGATCTATTGTTGATTTTTCAGGAACAAAAAATAATGAATATAAAACAATCACTGCCGAGGATAATGCTATAGCTGCTATTGTGTTTTTTGAGTCCATTATTTTTTAAATTTTATTTCTTTTTTAACTGGATCAAATCCACTTTTTCCCCAAGGATGACATGATATAATTCTTTTTAAACTAAGCATAAGCCCTTTAGAAAAGCCATAAGTTCTGAGAGCCTCAATACTATATTCGGAGCAGGTTGGTAGATATCTGCAAGAGGGGCCAAATAAAGGACTAATTAAATATTTATAGATCTTGATAAATTTAATCAGTGTATATGTAAAGATATTCATTTTTTTATTTTACTAAATTCTTGAAACAAGGTTTCTTTTATTATTTTAAATTCATTATTTAGCATAGTTGGCTTAGCAATAACAAGATATGAATAATGCAAATTTATTGATATTTTTTTAAATGCATCATTCATAATGTTTCTTAAACGTCTTTTTATTTTATTTCTCTTTACAGCATTTCCAATTTTTTTCTTTGTTACAAACGAAATGTTAAGTCTGTTTCTATTTTTATTACTCAAATCACCAAAAAAGATTGTGACGTATTTGTTTGACACTTTTTTTTTCCGAAGTAATTTTTTAAACTCTTCGTTTTTTGAAAGAGCAAGTATTTTGCTTTTCATTGATTAACTAGAAACAGTTAATGATTTTCTACCCCTAGCCCTTCGTCTAGCTAAAAGTTTCTTGCCACCCTTAGTTTTCATTTTTGACCTAAAACCATGTTTTCTAGCCCTTTTGATTTTGGAAGGTTGATAAGTTCTTTTCATAAAAGTGAGTTTAATTTATTAAATTTTTCGATCTTTATAGTAATTAAATATATAAATAGCAAATATAAGATTTTATTAATACGATACTTAATAATGGAAAAAACAAAAAAAATTAAATTATATATAGGTCTATCCTACCTAACATTATTAATTGTATTTCTATATTTGTTTTTCTCACATGTCAGTCTTCAAGAAATAACATCATATGAATTTATTAAAAAGAATAGATCATATTTTGTTGAACTTAAAGATTCAAATTTACTGTTTGTAACAATAGTTTTTTTGCTATTAACAATATTGTGGGTATTCCCTTTTTTGGGATTTGGATCACCCATAGCTCTAATTGGTGGTTTTATTTTAGGTAAATGGATTGGAACTGTTGTTGTAGTGCTAGGTTTAACTATAGGAGGTACTTTTTTATATATTTTTGGAAATTATTTCCTTAAAAATTTAATTAGGGAAAAATTTTTAAACAAATATCAAAACCTTGAAATAAAATTTAAAAAATCTGAGTTTATCTATCTTTTGGTGTATCGATTTATTGGAGGTATCCCATGGGTAATTAGTTGTGTTTTGCCAGCAATTTTTAATGTAAAAATTATAAACTTTTTCTTTGCCACCCTAATTGGCATCATTCCGCAAATATTTTTAGCGGTTTCAATTGGAAGCGGTATAGAAAAATTTATTGATAATAATTCAGAGCCACCAGGATTTTTAGAATTAATATCATCTTATGAAATTTATGTGCCTTTAATTGGATTTTTTATTTTAGTATTGATAGGTATCATTGGGAAAAAAATATTTTATAAGAAATAATTTACTCTATATTTTGTTTATGCCATTTTATGAGTGGGTTATCTTGAAACATTCTAAAGGTATCAAATTCAAAAATTCTTTTACTCGCGTTATAGGGGATCTTCCATAAAGGATTAGTGGCAATATCACCTTTTAAGGTAGTTTTTGGGTTCCATCCAAAGCAGAATATTATAAAAAAAATTATAAATACATATTTTCTATTTAAAACTTTTATAAAAAAATTCTCTAAAATTTTATTATCGATTGTAACTAATTTTTTTTTATAAAGATATAAAAATGAAATAATAGAAAAAGTATAGAATATATTTACTATCCTTCCCCAATCTCCCATCATCATGAATAAAACTAATATTGGTAGCAAAATTATGAATAAAAATATTTTAGAATTTAATTTTTTAAAATGTGAAAATTTTATCATTACGAAAAGTGGTCCAAAACCAATTAAAATAATCAAAAAGTATCTTATGAATATTTCAAAATTAAAGATTATAAAATTTGCAGTGAATTGATCACGAATTGTGGACTTACTTAATAATAATGCACAAGCCATATAGCAATTTTCATTAAAATTTTCTTTCAGAAAAATGGCCATATTTTTGTGATCAATTTCTGTAATTGGGTTTAAGGCTATGTAAGCACCTATTAAAATAGCCGGAACAAAGGTTAATAGATATCTAATAAATGATTTATAATTTTTTTTATAAACGCCTTCTATATAATCAATAATCAACCAAAAAATAAAAAAAAATATTACTGGTTCCCATATGAGAATTAACAATGGAAGTAAAAATATTCTAAAATAATTTTTTTGTTTGAAACTTTTTAGTGCTAGATAAGATAAAAAAAAGGAGAAAATAATTATTTCTTTCCTTCCCAAGACTTCAATCTCTGCCACAGGATATAGAAGAAAGATTGGAGTAAAAATACTTAGCAAGATGATTTTATTAAAGCTAAGCTTCTTAAAAAAATTTATTAATAATAAGTAATAAGTTCCAATGAAAAAAAACTGAAGAAATAGAATTGATTTTCTCAAACTGCAATTGAATAGTTCACTTATATATATAGCGATTTGACCAATAAAACCTCTTTTGGTGAACCCACCCTCATAATTAATCAACCATTCTGAAACTGTAGAATCATTACCAACATTATATTTTCCCTGTAAGTAAAAAATACTAAAAATAAATAATATCAAAATATATAGGCTAATATATCTATTTGCATTTATCGTATTATTCATTTTTAATTATTGGTGCCCTGACTAAGAATTGAACTTAGGATTTATCCTTACCATGGATACGTTATACCACTTAACTATCAGGGCAGACTATTTAAAATCAATTTTTAATTGATTATATTGTAATTATTTCAAATTATTGCCTTAATTTTTTGGCCAATTTGATTTATATAACATAAGGAAATTTTTATGGGTATTCATTACGATTATAAATCAACAAAAAGTGCTAAACTTATGGAAAAGCAGGCCAAAAGAGAGAAGAAGCTTGCTGAAAGAAAAGCAAAACGTCTTGCTAAAGAGGGATTTAAAAAAGATAGTAATAAAGACAAAGACAAAGTCTTAGATGCATCAAAACCAATTACTCTAGATTTTTTAACTAATCCAGATAAGGAATGAATATAAAAGACAAAAATGAGCGATTAAGTTATGCTCTTAAAAAAAATTTAAAAAAAAGAAAACTTTTTCAAAAAAGAAATAAAAAGAAGAATAGATAATGTCTATCAAGCCTGACTCTTGGATAAAACAAATGTGCAAAGAACACAATATGATCGAACCATTTTTAGATCATCAAGTTTCTGAAGGAAAAATATCTTATGGTCTTAGCAGCATGGGTTATGATGTAAGAATTTCAGATGAGTACAGAATATTTACAAATGTAAACAGTTCCTTAGTAGACCCTAAAAATTTTTCTGATGACAATTTTATTGAGAGGAAAGGACCTCATTGCATAATTCCACCCAATTCATTTGTTTTAGCGAAAACAGTTGAATATTTCAGAATACCAAAGGATGTTCTATGTATTTGTGTTGGAAAAAGTACTTATGCTCGAACAGGTATTATCTGTAATGTTACACCAATAGAAAATGAATTTGAAGGGAATATAGTTATTGAACTAAGTAACACTACGCCCAATCCAGCAAAAATATATTCCAATGAGGGTATCGCTCAATTTTTATTTTTTAAATCAGACACCCAACCAGAAACGACATACAAGTCGAAGAACGGTAAATATCAGGGTCAAACTACAATTCAGGTAGCAAAAATTAAAAAATAATTTATGGATAAGTTTTCTATCGAAGGCCCAAGCAATATAAGGGGAGAGGTTAAAATCTCTGGATCAAAAAATTCCTCACTTCCAATTTTAGCAGCTTCTTTACTTTTTAACAAACCAGTTGTGATAAAAAATTTACCAAAGGTAAAAGATATCAACACAATGATAAATTTATTAAGATCCTTGGGATCAAAAATTATTTTATCTAAAGATAAAAGAGTTGCTAGAATACATAATAAAACAAAACTAAAAACATTTGCAAGCTATTCTCTCGTCAAAACAATGAGAGGATCAATTTTGGTATTAGGTCCTTTAATTGCAAGATATTATAAATCGAAAATTTCTTTACCTGGTGGATGTTTAATTGGAGCTAGACCAATAAACTATCACTTAGACTGTCTCAAAAAACTTGGGATGAGCTATGTTTTAAAAGATGGCTATATTTTAGCTAAATCTAAAGGCAAATTGAAAGGAACAATTATAAAGTTTCCTAGATTGACTGTAGGAGCTACAGAAAATTCCATAATTGCTGCTTGTTTAGCAAAAGGTACTACTGTTTTAAAAAATTGTGCAATTGAACCAGAAATAAAAGATTTAACAAATTTTTTAAATTCAGCAGGAGCAAAGATTTCTTGGAGTGGGAGAACATGTAAAATTGAAGGAGTAAATTCATTAAACTCAACAGAATACACAGTCATGGCTGATAGAATAGAAGCCGGTACTTTTTGTGTAGCAGCAACATTATCAAAAGGAAATTTGAAGATATTAAATTTTGATGCAAAAATTATAAAAACGGAGTTAGAATTATTAAAAAAATTTGGTGCGGAAATAAAGGTTCATAAAGAAAAAATTTTTATCAAAGGGCCAGAAAAAATTAGATCTATTCAAAATATAAAAACTAAAGAATATCCTGGGGTAGCAACTGATCTACAATCGCAACTTATGGTTTTGATGTGTAAAGCAAATGGAAAAGGTTCTATCACTGAAAATATATTTGAAAATAGATTTATGCACGTAGCAGAACTTCGCAGACTCGGCGCAAAAATAGATGTAAAGAATAATAAAGCTTACGTTTATGGAAACACGAAATTTATAGGTGCTGAATTAATGTCTAGCGATTTAAGAGCATCTGTTTCATTGGTATTAGCAGCAATGGTTTCTAAAGGTAAGTCAATAATTAATAGGATTTATCATTTAGACCGTGGTTATGAAAATATTGAGCATAAATTAAAAAAAATTGGAGTTAAAATAAAAAGATTAAAACAGTGAGCAAATACCTAGCTAAAATTATTGCAAATGATCAGGAGGGATTGCAAATGATCTCAGCATGTGTTTCAGGATCAAAAACAAAAGTTGATAATATTAAGTATTTAGCATCAAGCAAAGTTTTTCTATTATCAGTCGAAAGAACTAAAATTGAGTCTGATCAAAGTAATAAGAAAATAAACAGTATTTGCAGATTTGATTTTGTTGATAAAGTTAAATCTAAAAATATTAATCAAGGAAATAAAGAAGAAATATTAAACTTAATTGGCATCGATTATTTGAAAAATAAAGATGATTATGAAATAAATTTAATTTTTGATAATAATAGTCACATTGTTTTGACTACAGAAACGATTGAAGTAAGGTTAGAGGACCAAAATGAGATTAAATAAATATGAAAATATTAAATAGTAAATTAAGAAATTTTAATAGAAAGTTAGATGATTTATTATTAAGAAGAAAAACTAAAGTTCAAACAAGCTCTGTTTCTGTTATTAAAATAATTAATGATGTAAAAAAAAATGGTGACATAGCATTGTTAAAGTATGAGAAGAAATTTAACCAGAATAGTGTAATTAAACCTAGTTTTAGTCAAATTAAAAAATCTATTAATTCTCTAGATCCTAAAGTAAAAAATGCTATCGATCTAGCTTATTCAAGAATTTACAAGTTTCACTCATTACAAAAATTTAAAAATATTTCTTACATAGATAAATTAAAAAATAAATTAGAATACAAATATCTACCAATTGAATCTGTTGCAATTTACGTGCCAGGATCATCAGCTTCTTATCCTTCAAGCGTTTTAATGAATGCTATCCCTGCGATAGTTGCAGGGGTAAAAAGAATAATTATGATTAATCCAGGATATAAAGGAAAACAAAATCCTGCAGTACTATATGCGGCAAAAAAATGTAAGATTAAAGAAATATATTCTATTGGTGGTCCATCAGCGATTGCAGCAGTTGCTTATGGAACAAAAAAAATTAATAAAGTGAATAAGATTGTAGGTCCTGGTAATAAGTATGTAGCAGCTGCTAAAAAGGAAGTTTTTGGGGATGTTGGTGTTGAGGGAATGATAGCTGGACCATCGGAAGTAACTGTTGTTGGTGATAGATTTTCAAATCCAGGCTGGATAGCAAGCGATCTTATTGGTCAAGCAGAACATGATGAGCTTGCTCAATGTATTTTAATTTCTAAAAGTAAAGACTTAATAATTCAAACTAAGGGTGAAATTTCTAAACAATTAAAAAAAATTTCAAGAACAGCTATCGCAAGAAAAAGTTTATCAAATAACGGAATTTTAATTCAAGTAAACTCAGATAAACAAATAATTGATATTGTGAATAAAATCGCTCCTGAGCATTTAGAATTAAATGTAAAAAATTACAAATCTTTTATTTCAAGAATTAAAAATGCTGGTTCTATCTGTTTGGGAAAATATGCTGTGATGGCAATGACTGACTATAATGCTGGTTCAAACCATATATTACCAACTAATGGTTCTGCTAAATTTTCAAGCGGTATAAGTGTTAATGAATTTTACAAAAGAATTTCATATATAAACTTATCAAAAAAGGGTATTGAAAAGCTTGGACCATCAGTTATAACTCTTGCAAATTATGAAGGGTTGGCCGCACACGCTCAATCTGTGAAAAAACGAATTAGGAGAAAATAAAATT
The DNA here is from genome assembly GCA_902531765.1 of uncultured Pelagibacteraceae bacterium. Classification (GTDB taxonomy): domain Bacteria; phylum Pseudomonadota; class Alphaproteobacteria; order Pelagibacterales; family Pelagibacteraceae; genus Pelagibacter. The sequence continues at coordinate 73,947 of CACAFC010000002.1, forward strand.
TGTCAAAACAAGATTTACTTGAATTTAAGGGTAAAGTAACTGACCTGTTACCTAATGCTATGTTCAGAGTTCAATTGGAAAACGGTCACGTAGTGACGGCACATACTGCAGGTAAGTTAAGAAAAAACAGAATTCGAGTATTACAAGGTGATAATGTGACTGTGGAAATGACACCTTATGACCTTACTAAAGGCAGAATTATCTTTAGAGGTTAACTTTTTGCCTCGGTAGCTCAGGAGTAGAGCAGAGCCCTGAAAAGGCTTGTGTCGGAGGTGCGAATCCTTCCCGAGGCACCACCAAAACATCTTGAAATTAATATACAAAGAAATTAACTTCTATCTTAAATAAATAACAAAAGGACGAGTAAAAAGATGAGTACAATTCAAGGAAAAGTAAAATGGTTTAATGGCAAAAAAGGTTATGGTTTTATAGAAAGAGACGATAAAGAAAAAGATGCCTTTGTTCACGCCAGTGCAGTAAAAGCTGCAGGAATGAGATTTCTAAATGAAGGAGATAAATTAGAATTTACTTTAGAAGATGGTCCAAAAGGCCCTTCAGCAGTAAATTTAAAAAAATTAGATTAATTTAAATATTTTACAAGGGCGTTTTCTTAGAAATAAGAGAACGTCCTTTTCTTTTTAGGGTTGAAAAAATTCAATTTTTGTCTAAAACACTGCCCATGAATAATGATGAGACTAATTACAGATTAAACTCAGGTACTCTTAGACTTGCTCTTAGAGGAACTAATAGAGGTGTGCACGCTCATTTCCACGCTGGCTAAAGCTAGCGAATAATCACTTATATTATAATTTTAAATAATAACAAAATAAGATAAAACAAAAAAGGATATGCCTTGATGGTGAAATAGTATCACGTCGGTTTGTGGATCCGAAGTCGTAGGAGCGTAACCTACTCAAGGTACCAAAAAATGAATAAAGAAAATAAATTAATTCCTGGATTACCCTCAGGTTTTGAAGATAGATGGAATAAAAAATTACTTCTCAAAAAAAGACTATTAAGAGTTATTGAGAAAAATTTTATTAAATATGGATTTGATCCATTAGAAACACCATCATTTGAAATTAGTGAAAATATTGGCTCCTTTCTCGCAGAGGATGAGAATAACCCTATGTCTGATGTGTTTACATTTGATGATGGTGAAAAGAATATTACTTTAAGATATGATTTATCTAGTCCACTTGCTAGATTTGTTGCTCAGAACAATCAAGAGCTTCCTTCAATATATAAAAGATATGCAATTCAAAATGTATTTAGAAATGAAAAATCTGGAAATGCTAGGTACAGGGAATTTACTCAAGCAGATTGTGATATAGTTGGAAACGTTAATCCTGCACAAGCAAATGCCGAACTGTGTAATTTGATCTCAAATGCTTTAGTAGATTGTGGTTTAAAAAAAGATCAGTTTAGTATCAATGTCAGTAATAGAAAAATCGTTCAAGGTCTGATTGAGGATTTGAAAATTGAAAAAGATAAACAAATCAAAGTAATGAGAGCTATAGATAAACTCGATAAACCTGGGTTTGGTTTAAAGGGTGTTGAAGAATTATTGAAAAAAGAGAGAAAAGATAAAAGTGGAGCCATAACAAAAGGAGCAAACTTAAGTGATGAACAAGCTTCAAAAATCTTAAATTTTTTAAAGATTAACGATTTAAAAGAACTTAAAGAAAATTTTAAAAATCCTATTACTCAAGAGGGCATCAAAGAGTTAGAAGAATTATTCGGAGTATTAAATTTTGGAAATTATTATGATCAAGTAAAAACCAATTTTACCATAGTTAGAGGTTTAGATTATTACGATGGGTTTTGTGTTGAAACCAATCTAAATTTTAAGGCAAAAAATATTAAGGGTAAGGAAGTTGATATTGGAAGTATTTGCTCAGGTGGACAGTATAATAAATTAATTTCAAGATTTAAGGGTGTAGATATTCCAGGGACAGGTGTGAGCATTGGTGTTGATAGATTACTATTTGCAATGATGCAATTAAATCAAATAGAAGTTGATACACAAAATCCAGTTATTGTTTGTGTAATGGATGAAAAATATTTAAAAAATTATTACGAAATTTTAGATAATTTAAGAAAAAATAATATCAATTCTGAAATATTTTTGGATAGTAAAAAAAATCTAGGTAAGCAACTTACTTATGCTAACAAAAGAGAATGTCCAGTCGCAGTTATCTGTGGTGAAAATGAATTTAAAGATAATAAAATAACATTAAAGAATCTACTTGGGGCTAAAGGGGAGAATAACCAAATTACATTTCCAAAAGAAAATTTAATAAATGAAATCAAAAAATTTATCTAACAAAATCCTTAGATCAGTTCAGTCTAAAGGATTTAAATATATTGAATTACCATCAATTATTGAGACTAATCATATAGTTCAAAGATCTGGTGAAAGTTTTAGAAAATTTATTTTTTCATTTACAGATCAGACAGGTAATGAATTATGTTTGAGACCTGATCTTACCATTGCTTCTTGTCTTAGATACTTAGAAAACAATTTAAAAGGAAAAGAAAAAATATTTTATAGCGGACAGGCTTATAGAAAATCTCAAAATAAAAAGGACTCTATAATCCAAAATCAAGTTGGTTTTGAGATTATAGGATCAAAAGATGAAAAAAATGATGACAAAGAAATAATAAATACATCACTTAAATCACTAAAAAATTTTAAATACTCAACTGGCACACTTACTATTGGCAATGTGGAAATTTTTAATCTTTTAATATCTAAATTAGATATACCGACAAGATGGAAATTAAGACTTACAAGACATTTTTGGCGAGAAGATTATTTCAATGATTTACTAAAAAGATTAGAGACAAATTCTGATGTAGATCCAACTATTGTTGAAGTTGATAAAAGACGATATTTAAAAATGTTAAAGGATAATCAATCATCAATTGTTGCAGGTAGAACATTAAAAGAAATTTTAGAAAGGTTTGATAAAAAGATAAAGGATCCAAGAAGAGCAAGTAAAGGAAGCAATACATCGAAAATCATTAAAGAGTTTCTAAAAATTAAATGTCCAATAAATAAAGCTGCAAAGGAATTAAATAAATTCTTTAAAAAACATAAAATAAACCTTTTTGTTGATCAGAGATATTTTTCTGTCTCAAAAAATAAAATATCTAAATTGAATGTGGTTTTCTCATCAGCCTTTGGTAGACAATTAGAGTATTACACGGGTATAGTTTTTAAAATAGACATCAAATCAAAGTCAAAAATTGTTAATTGTTGTAATGGTGGTCGTTATGACAAATTGATTTCTGATCTTGGCTCAAAAAAATACGTACCTGCAGTTGGAGCAGCTCTAAACTTAAATCCTCAATTATGAAAAATTTAATAAATATAGGAATACCTAGTAAGGGACGGTTAAGAAAAGATGTTTTAAAAATTTTCACTAAAAAAAAATTAAAGCTTATTTCAGAGAGAGGAGAAAGAGATCTGATAGGTTCAATAAAAAATAAATCAAATGTAAAAATTTTATATTTACACGCTAGGGAAATTATTGAAAGATTAGGAGATGGCTCTTTAGATATTGGCTTTTCTGGTTTTGATTTATTAAAAGAAAGTGAGATAAATACCCAAAACAAGATAAATGTTATTAAAAAACTTGATTTTGGAAATGCTAATCTAGTTGTGGCTATACCTGATCCTTGGATCGATGTTCAAACAATAGCTGACCTAGAAGAAATTGCATTTGAATTTAGAGATAAAAAGAAAAAAAGATTAAGAGTTGCAACTAAGTATCCAAATTTAACTAGGGATTTTTTATTTTCTAAAGGTGTTACTCAATTTAAATTGGTTGATAGTTTAGGAGCAACTGAGGCGTACCCTTTTACTGGTTCAGCTGAATTAATTACAGATATAACATCTACAGGTGAGACTCTTAGAGCGAATAACCTACGTATATTGAAAGATGGAGAAATCTTAAAATCTCAAGCTTGTATTTTTACTTCAAAAAAAAATAGTAAAAAAAAAGGTTTAAAAAACTTTGTTAAATTACTTTCTAAGTAATTCATCTTTAAAGTATATGAGAAAAATTTTGATAATATCTTAATTTCGCATTTCTGCATAATAAGCTATTAGAAACTCTATTCCAAAAATAATTTTAAAATAAGATATAATTCCATAAAAATCCCTTATAATACAAGTTACGAATCATGGATACAATTTTATTAATAATTTTGATTTTAATGTTTGGAGCAATCTTGGCTATTTTGTATTTAAATATAAAGTCCAAGAAAGAGAACAGAGCTGATGAGACTAATGAAATAGCAAATTTGAATGCGGAAATTATTAGATTAAAAGATAGCTTAAACTCTACAATTAATACATCTTTAAGTTCGATGTCTACCTCATTTAACTCTTTATCAACTGGGGTTACAAAGGATATGACCGAGGCACTTACTAAAGTTGATGAGAAGGTTGGTAATTTTAATGAACAAGTAAAGCTCTTAAATCAAAGTCAAGAGGGAATTACTAAAATTTTAGCAGGGGTTAAAAAGTATGGAACTTTAGCCGAGTATTCTTTGGATGCTCTAATTAAAGATTTATTACCTGCGTCTCAATATATGACAAATGTCAAAATGAAAGAAGATACAAGTGAAAACGTAGAATTTGCAATCAAGCTTCAAGGAGATGTTTTGGTTCCGGTAGACTCCCATTTTCCAGTAGAAAAATTTAAGGCAATTACAGATGCGCACGAGGCAGATGATAAGAAGGCAGTTGCTGATGCTAGAACAAAATTAGCAAGTGCATTTAAGGCTAAAGCAAAAAGTGTAATGGAAAAATATATTGTTCCACCTAAAACTTCAAATTTTGCAATAGTGTACGCTCCTACAGAAAGTCTTTATAAAGAATTAACTGAGTATCAAGACCCAAGCAGTAAAGAGCTATTAACTCAAGAATTAATGAAAAAATATAAAATAGTAATTTGTGGCCCAAATACTCTTTCAGCTTATTTACAGTCTTTACACATGGGCTTTCAGTCTCTTAAAATTTCAAAACACGCAACAGAAATTTATGATCATTTAAAAACTATAAGTACAAGATTTTCTAGTCATTTTGACAATATTTATAAATTAAGAAAAAAACTTGAAGAGGCTATGACAGTTGTTGATAGTTTTGGAAAAGATGCAAGATCAATTACTAGAACTTTAGAAAATATAAAAGATCCCGAGCAAGTTGAAAAAGCTGTTCTAACAGAGAACGTTGAGAGTTTTGTTGAAAGAAATAAACAAGTCAAAAAATAATTTCTTTTTTAGATAATACCGACTATAAGAAATCACATGCGTTGGAACAAAAAATATGACTATCCTACAAGTTCAAGAGCGACAGAAGATGGAATAAGAAGATACGTATTAGGAGAAGCTAAGTTACCGAGTGTAACTTCAATACTTGATGCAACTAAATCCGAGGAAGATAAAGCAGCTTTAGCAAACTGGAGAGAGAGAACTGGTCACAAAGAAGCTGAAGCTATTACAAAGGCAGCAAGTAGTAGAGGTTCTCAAATGCACAGCTATTTAGAGTCGTTTCTTTTAGGTAGAGAAAATTTGAGTTTCTTTGAGGACAATGAGCAATATAAAAAGATGGCAAAAGAAATTATTGATAAGGGTTTAACAAATAGATTAGAGGAAATATATGGCGTGGAGTGCACTATGCATTATCCTGAGAGATATGCAGGCACAGCAGATTGTGTGGGTGTTTATGAGGGAAAAGAAACAATAATAGATTTCAAGCAGTCAAACAAACCAAAAAAAGCTGAGTACATAGATTCTTGGTTTTTACAAACTGCGGCTTACTCTTTAGCGCATAATGTTGTTTACAATTCAAACATTAATGCATGTGCTATTCTAGTTTGCACAGTTGATAATTTGTTTCAAGAGTTTAAGATTCAAGGGCCCGAACTAATAACATATCAAAATTTGTTTTTAGGTAGATTAAAAAAGTTTAATGAAATGAATAATTTACTTTAATAAAAAATGGATAAAATTGTAATTTACGATACCGAAACTACAAATTCAACAATATGGGGATCCATAATTGAAGTTGGGGCTGTTGTAGTTGATAAAAATTTAAAAGAAATTGGGAAGTTAAATATAAGAGGGCGAATGCCGGAAGGTGAGGTGCCAAGTGCAAAGGCTTTACTTGTTAATTCAACTAGCATTGATTTGTTAACTAAAGGCAATTATTCACATTACGACTTTTTAGGTGCTGTTGAAAACTTTTTCGCTAAATGTGCTCCAGCAATGTTTATGGGTTGGTCAAATCTAAATTTTGACCGGAGAATGTTTCACTTTAATTTTTTTAAGGGCAATCGCTATCCTTACGCTACTCACTCATCGCCTAATAGTGAACATGATGGTTTACACATAGCCAGGGCAGCTCAAACCTTAAATTCTGAAACTTTAAAAACAGAATTAACTGAAGCAGGAAACCCAAGCTTAGCATTAGAATCTTTATCAAGAATGCAAGGTTTCGACACCTCAGCAAGTCACACTGCCTATGTAGATGCTCAAAATTCATTAAAGGTCCTTCGAATTATTAAAGATAAACATAAAGGAAATTGGGAAACATTTTTAAAAACATCAACTAAAACAAGCGTAGAAACGTTTTTAAAAAATGGAGGCATATATTCTATTTTTGAGAATGTGAAGGGTAGAAATATGATGTATCTCACTAGCACACTACATCCTAATCACTGTTTTCATCCATCTTATGCATCGTGGGGATATGTTTGGGATTTAAGAAGAGATCCAGAACCACTATTAAACTTACCAGTTAACCAATTGAGAGATATTTTAAAAAAATATAGTCCTAAGGCTTTAAGAGTTTTAAAAACTAATAAAGCTCCAGTAATTTTGGATAAAGAGTTTGCCTTAAAACAAAAACCTTATTTAGATTTAGATTTAGAAACAATTAAAAAACGTGCACAAATGGTGAGAAACAGTGAAAATTTTTCTAAAAATATACAAATTATAAATAGAGAGGCTGCAGAGGAAAAAGAGCAAACTAAAACACAAGAAGATCTATTACCTGAAGAAACTTTGTATGAAAAATTTATTCCCAATAAAGATACTGCTCTTTTTAAAACCTGGCACGGCTCATCTTGGGAAGATAAGTTAAGATTACTAGATAAATTTCAAGATAAAAGATGTAGTTGGTTTGGTCAAAAAATAATTTATCAAGAGGCACCACAAATTTTACCACCCGATTTATATAAAAATATTAAAAGTGAAATTGCTAGACGTATATTAAGTAAGAATAAAGAGAAATGGCAAACTGTTAATATGGCATATAATGAAATTGATTATTTGAGAGATCAAGCAGATAAAAGAGATGACAAGATAGAATTAAAAAAACTAGATGAAATAAACGATTTTATTATGTCTATTGAAAAGAAATATGAAATTGCCTAGTTGACTTTAATATACAAGTTTATAGAAAGGATTTATGCTTGTAGATTTTAAAGATGAAGATTTTGAAAACAAAATCAAGAGTGAAGCTGTTTCAGTAATTCAATTTAGCGCAGCCTGGTGTGGCCCTTGTAAGTCTTTAAAACCAATTATGGATAAACTTGCAGTTGAGTATAAGGACAAAGCTGGTTTTTATTACGCCGATATAGAGGATGGTGGTATTAATACAGGAAGCGCTGCAGGAATAAGAGGTGTTCCAACAGTGATAATCTATAAAAAAGGTGTTGAGGTCGATAGAAAAGTTGGTGGAGTTCCTGAAAGTCATATGAAAGAATTTTTAGAAAAAAATATCTAATTTAAGTTTAATATTTCACCAGCTAAATACAAAGAACCTGTAATTATTAAAATATCATTTTTTTCAAGTGATAAAGTTTTAATTGCTTTCTCAATGTTTTCTTCATATTTAACATTTAGAATATTCCTAAATTTTTCTTTTAATTTTTTACCACTGATAGCGTTTGGTTGATTTGGGATATCAACAGTGGTTAGAGACGAAATATTTTTAAAGTAACTAATATATTTTTCATGATCTTTATTAGACATCATTCCTATAATAAAATGCTTATTACAATCTAAAGTTTGAAGATATTCATTTAAAACCCTAGCACCATCTTCATTATGACTTCCATCTAATAATAATTGGTTATTTCTAATTAAATCTTTAATTTTTCCAGACTTTATTTCCTGTAATCTACCAATACTTTCTATTTTGGTGATTCCTTTTTTTATATCATTATCCTTAATTTCTAAATTTAGTTGTCTTATCGTTGCTATTGCTGTTGAAATATTTTCTAACTGAAACTGTCCAAGAATATTTGGTAACGGTAGTTTTAAGCCACCAAATTTATCCTCATAATAGAAAAAACCATTTTCTCCATTAGAATAACTATAATCTTCATTAAAGAACAATTTATTAGATAAGTTTTGTGAAATTGATTTTTTGATACTTTCAATTGTTTCAACTGAGTTTTGTTTAGATACAATTATATTAGAATTTAGAAGAGAGGATGTTTTTTCGAATACAATTCTATCAATAGTTTGTTGATCCTCCGGTAACCAATCAAGATGATCTTTACTAATAGAGCAAACTACACTCGCTAAGTTATTTTTAAGTATATTGGTGGCGTCAAACCTATGAAACAAACCTGCTTCTATTAAATTAATATTATTAGGATATTGGGCAGCTTTATAGAAATAACAAGCAGACAAAGCCTCAAAAAAGGTTAAGGGATTTTGATCATTTATTTTTTCAACTTTTTCAAAAAGGTCAATTAATTCATCATCATTAAGCATATTATTATTAAAAATAAACCTCTCATTGATTTTTTGAATGTGAGGACTTGTATAAACATTGCATTTTATTTTTGCTTCTTTGAGAATCGAAAATATTGCATTAATGGTAGATTGCTTACCATTTGTTCCGACTATTGATACTGCTTTTATTTTATCTTGAGGATTGCCTAATTTCTCACAAAGATTTTTTATACGATCTAAACTTAAATCTATTTCTTTAGGATGCAGCTTTTGTAAGTGACTGACTATCTTCTGAAGTTTCATTTTCTTCAGTGCTTATAACAGGTTTCTTATTTAATAGAATTGAAATTAAAATCCCAATTTTTTCTTGAAGATCTTTTCTATCGAGAATTAAGTCCACAAACCCAGTTTTCTGAACATAAGAGCTTCTTTGAAAATTTTCTGGTAAACTCTCTTTAACTGTTCCTTCTATAACTCGCGCTCCTGCAAAAGCTATTAAAGCATGATCCGACTCAGCAATATGTAAATCTCCCAACATTGCGTAAGAGGCTGTAATTCCACCAGCAGTTGGATCAGTTAAACAAACTAGATAAGGAAGATTATTTTTTTTTAGTTCGTTAATAGCCATCGTTGTTCTTGTCATTTGAGATAAAGAAATCAAACTTTCCATCATTCTCATTCCCCCACCTGAACTAAAACAGATAAAAGGAGTTTTGTTTTCAATAGCATGTTGAATACCATACAAAAAAGCCTCACCTTCAGCAGCTGCCATTGAGGCTCCTAAAAATTCAAAATCTGATGCAACTGCAGTAACTTTTATATTATTAATAGAACCGGAAACTACCATCATACCACAATCCAGTCCTGTTTTTTTTCTCGCACTCTTTAATCTATCTTTGTAAGATTTAGAGTCTGTCCAATTTAATGGATCATCTTTTGGAATTGGCGTTTTGAAAATTTCATAATTATTTTTTCCAAAAAAAATATCAAATCGTTGTTTTGGATTTATTCTGTGATGTTTATTGCAATCTGGACACACCCAAAGATTTTCCTCTAAATCTTTTTTTAAAATTGGTCCTTTACAGCAGCTAGTCCAATCGCTATTTGCAATTTCCTCTTTAGTTGCTCTCTTATGAATAGCTGTTTTAATTTTCTCACCAGCTTTAATTATTTTTGTTATCCAGTTCATTTAATTTTATTTTTTAATCTATTTACGACATTATAAACGTTTGTGACCGGATTTTGTCTTTTTTTTAATGAATTTGTTATTTCTCTACAAATAGCACTTCCAACTACTAAACCATCAGCTTTTTTAAGTGATTTTATAGTTTTTTCAGTGATACCAAAACCTACTACAACATTTTTTTTTGAGTTGATTTTTTTTATTTTATCATAGTTAGACAATATTTCTTTAGAGGTAACTTTAAGCTTTCCACCAGTAGTAGAAAGCATAGATATAAAATAAATCATTTCATGGGAGTCTTTAATTATTTTTTTTAACCTATTTTTAGTTGTAGTCGGGGATAAAAGTTGAATAAAAAAAATTGATTTTTTTTTACATTTACTTGCAAATTTTTTATTTTCTGGCCAAGGCAAATCTACGACAATTAATCCATTTACTCCTGAAATTTTACATTTTTTTAAAAATTTATTTTCACCATATTGAAAGATCATATTATAGTACCCCATCAATATAATTGGTTTATTTTTATCAAATTTTTTAAAATCTTTTACAATTTTAAAAATGTCGTTAACTTTAATTCCATTTTTGATTGCTCTGTATGAGCTTGTTTGAATTTGACTTCCATCAGCAACTGGAGTGTTGTGAGGAACGCCAATTTCTAAGATATCAACTTTTTTAGAGATTGATTTTAATATCTCCAAGGATTGTTTTTTTGAATTATCTCCAGCGACAGTATAAGTTAATAGGGCAGGTCGATTTTCACTTTTAGCTTTTTTAAATGCATGACTGATTAGATTAGACATATTTTTTACCCAATCTCTTTTCAATAATCCCTCGATCTTTATAAGCATCTCCACAACTATTAACTATAACAATCGTATCTTTGCTCAATTTTTTCGACTCCTTTATTGCAACTGAAAAAGCATGACTTGGTTCTAAGGAAGGTTTTAATTTTTCAAACTTTGTTACCAGTTTATAAGCATTCAAAGCTTCCTCATCACTTGCCGCGGTGTATCTCGCTCTTTTTGTATCTTTAAGAAAACAATGAAGTGGAGAGATTCCAGGATAATCAAGTCCAGCAGAAATCGACTCAGTCTCTTCTATTTGACCATCAGTATTTTGATTAACATATTGAGCTGCACCATGAAGAATTCCAATTTTAGATCCATATGTAAGAGGTGCTGCGTGCTTTTTACTTTTTGCAGGTCCACCAGCTTCTACACCAATAAATTCACATTGTTTTTTATCGTAATCCATAAATTCATTCCAGAATCCAAAACTAGAGCTTCCTCCTCCAACACAATTATAAAGCTTGAGTTTTTTTGGAATCGACCCAAACTCATCAACTAATTGAACTTTTAGCTCTCTAGATATTTGACTTGTACTCCATCCACAGATTCGAACAAAAATAGCTGGACCAACTGTACTACCAACGCACATAGCAACTTTATCACAATTAGCAACCCAGTAACGCATGCACTCAGAGACTGCATCTACTAAAGTTTGACTTCCAGAATATACAGGTATGACCTCAGCCCCATTTTTTTTCATAGCTTTTACGTTTGGTTGTTGCCTTTTAATATCTTTTGCGCCCATGAAAATTTTGCATTTTAAATCAAATTTTTTGGCGGCCATACTTAACATCTTGCCCGCATAACCAGCGCCAGTGTCCCCACAAATGATTTTCTTCCCAGCACGCTTTGCAAGTAAACAGTGAACGGTTGCATTGTAAATTTTATGTGCTCCGCCATTTGCATCAGAAACAACTTTAGACCAAATTTGAGCTCCACCTACATGTTCTGTTAAATTTTCTAATTTGATGAAACGAGTTGGACTACCAATCCAATTTTTAAAATATTTATCTCTTTCATTAATAAATTTTTTATCTTTTTTGAGTTTATTAAAAAGAATTTCCAAATCCTCTATAGGTTTTTTTAATGTTTCGGGGACAAAATTTCCTCCAAATTTACCACCCCAAAATCCAAGTTTATCTCCCTGATCTATAACTGGTATTCCTTTTTTAAGTTTCATGATTTTGCAAATAATTTTAATAATCTATCAATTTTATAAATATCTTTCTTTCCTTCATTATTCTCAATTGATCCAGATAAATCAATTATGAAGTCTTTATTTTTAAAATAAGGAATATCATCTATTTGAATATTTCCTGCAATCATTTTGTTAACTTCATTAGGCACCTGTTCTAATAAATTATGATCAAAGCTTTCTGACCGGTGGTAACCTTTTGAATCAAAAAGAATTATATTTGAAATTTCTAAATAATCTTTATATCTATCTACATCTTTTTTATTTGAGATTGTTAGAGCCGAAATTATCTTAATTTTGTATTGTTCCTTAATTTTCATAGTTCTAATAGGGTCAACATCATAAAGCTGATAATAATCAAAATTAAGATCTTTAATTTTCTCTAATAATTCATTAGTTGGATTCACTAGTACTGAAACAAAATTGGTTTTGTTTTTGTTAACGTTTACCAAATTTTTTAGACTTTCATATTCAATATATCTTTTACTTTTTTTATAATTTGTGATGAAACCAATAAATTTTGGTGGATGTGGATGATTTAGAATATAATTCAAAGTTTCAGGATCTGAGATTCCACAAATTTTTAAATCTTTGATCATTCACTTAAATGATCAATTAATGTTTGCATATTTTTTTTTATGTTTCCTTTTGTTATCGGCCTTCCTATCACAAGCCAATCACTTCCATTCTCATATGCTTGTTTTGGAGTAACAACTCTTTTTTGATCATCTGTCTTAGTACTAAATCTTATTCCAGGGGTAATAATTTCCTTTTTGAAGAGTTTTTTAACAATCTTAACTTCATGTGCACTACACACAACGGCATCCAAGTTAGCCTTTTTTGCCAATTTTACCTGATGTGATACTAATTGATCAACTTTTTTATTGTAACCGATTTCCTTTAAAGATTTATCATTCAAAGAAGTAAGCGTTGTAACACCTATTAGTTTTGTTTTTTTAGATATTTTTTTACAAGCCTTTAAAGCTTTTAAGCCTGAACTAATATGAATAGTTAAGTAATTTATATTTAAATCTTTAATTGCCTTAATAGTTGATAAACAAGTATTTGGAATATCATGGAGTTTAAGATCTGCAAATATTATCTTATTTTTTATTTTAGATAAAAAATTTCTTCCATATTTTGAGTTTAAAAATTCTAACCCAAATTTATATCCAACTTTTAATTTTGTATTTTTTGTCTCTTTAATAATTTTCTTAATTCTTAAAATATTAGTGCTGTCACATGCAACAAATATTTTATTTTTTTTCATCATTTAAAATTTTAAACAAATCTTTTGACATTTTGAAGTGAATTGTTTTTTTTTCTGGTGTGTCGATTTTTTTATTTGTCTTAGGGTTTCTTGATATTCTAGCTCTTTGAATTTTAGTAGAAAAAACTCCAAAACCTCTCAATTCTACTCTTTCTCCTCGTTTCAGTGATATCTTTATTTCTCTTAGGATTATGTTTGTGAATTTTTCTAAATCTTTTTTTAAAAAGTTAGGATAGTTTTTTGATAATTGTTTTAAAAGTTTTGATTTTACAATTGCCAATTTTATTTTTTATTTTTTTTATTTAAATCCTCAGAAAGTGACGAAAAAGGAAGATTCTTTCCTGATCCCTCTGATCCATATTTTTCTAACGCCTCTTTCTTCTGTAACTCCTCTAATAATTTTATACTTAATGAAACCTTTCTTTTATTAAAGTCTATTTCTGAAATTGCACAGTCAATTCTTTCTCCTCCAGTAAATCTAGAAGTTCTTGCATCTGCTGGGTTTATTGCTATCTGATTTTTTTTTATCATGAAGTCCATTTCACAACCCTCTGGTCTTACTACAAGCCCCTTGCTATCTGTTGAAACAATTTTAACTGTTATAATATTATTTTGCTCCTTGCCTTTAAACCAGTTGAATGGATCAGTTTGAGTTTGTTTAAAACCAACTCTAATTTTTTGATCATCAGTTTTAATTTCTAAAATTTGAACTTTGATTTTGTCGCCTTTATTATATTTTTTTAGTTCCTCTTCACCATTATCTAGATAAGTCAAATCATTACAATGTAAAAAAGCATCAATATCTAAATTTTCTATATTAACAAATAAAGAATACTCATTCTTGTTAACTACCTCTCCATTAACTTCTGTTCCAACAGGATATTTTTTTTCAAAAGTTTCAAAAGGGTTTTCTTTTGTGAGTTTATGAGAAATTGCGACACGTCTTTTACTTTTATCAATCTCTGTTATTACACAGTCTATTTCGTCACCAACTTTTAACATTTTCTTTACAGATGTATTTTTCTTTGTCCAGCTAAGTTCACTTGAATGTAGCAACGTTGTTAAACCAGGTTCTAATTCACAAAAAGCTCCAAAGTCCATAATTTTTACAACTTTAGCTTTATAGATTTTCTTTAACTCATAATTTTCAATATGTTCAAATGGATCTGGGGACAGCTGTTTTATAGAACATCCAACTTGTAATTTTTCTTTGTCTACACTTATAACTTTTAAATCATGTTTCTCGCCAATGTTAAATATTTCATCAGGATGATTTACACGGCTGTATGAAATTTCTTGCAAATGCACAAGGACATCAAGTTCATTATTAACATTAAAAAAACATCCAAAAGAACTATAGCCTTTTACCTCTGCACCTTTGATTATGTCACCTATTTTATATTTTTCTACAATTTTTGCCTTATCCTCTTTTTTAAATGATGAAATTATTTCTCTTCGTGAAACACAAGCATTACCTCTGACTTTATCTAATTTGATTAAAGCAAATTTTTGTGGTTCATTCATAAGATGATCTATATTTTTAAGAGGTTTGTCACTTATTTGAGATCCTGGTAAAAACATAAGAGATCCTGTATCTACATGTTCAACAATACATCCGCCTTTACATTTAGATGTAATTTTACCCATGATAGGTTCTTTTTTTTCGTATGCCTCAACAAGTTTATCCCAACCTTTAATTTTTTGGGCTTTACTTGCTGATACAATTACGTCACCATTCTTGTCTTCAATTTTTTCTAAAAGAACTGAAATTGTCTCACCTATAGCAATATTTTTAGAAAGACCCATACTTTTTAGCTCATTTATATCTAGGACAGGCTCACTTTTTAAACCTTCTATAAATAAAAAAACAAATTTTTCTGTAATCTTATTTATTTTACCCTCAATAACTTTACCTTCTTCGATAGTATTTTTCGTGAATTGATTATTTAATAGTTTTTCAAACTCTTTAGAGGCTGGGTTTGATAAGTCTTTGTATATTTCCATTAACGATTTTACCTATTACGTAGTAATTAATTTTTTAAAAAAACTTCGAATATTTAGATAAAATAATGGTTTTAATCAAGAATGAAATTTAGGCAAAATCCTAAAAAGATATTATTTTTCACAAAAATTCGTAAGATTTTTTGATTATTTTAATTTTTGAGTAAAATTAGCCTAAATCTGCACCCAATTGATCTACTTTTTTTAAAAAGGATGGGAAAGATGTGTTTATTGAACTTTTGTCAAATATTTGCCATTCACCACCAAATGATAAAGCTGCAATGACGCTTGTCATAAAAACTCTATGATCTTTTAGAAAGTTTTTAATAATAATTTTTTTATCAATTATTAAATTTGGATTACCATAGATTTTAATACTGCTTTTAGTAACAATGTTTTTAATACCAATTTTGTTAAGGATTTTTGAACCCCACTTAAGTCTAGGACTTTCTTTTTGATTTAATTCAGACAAATCTTTAAAATATGAAATTCCTTTAGCTCTGGCAGCAACTAAAAATAATAACAGAAACTCATCTATTGCCGAACTATTAAATTTACTAGGACAATTAATTGGTTTGATTTTATTTGAACTTTTAATTATCAAATCAGCAATTCTTTCACCCTTATAGTTTCTTATATTAATTTTTGATATCTTGATTCCCATCAATTTGAGAATATATAATATACCAATTCTAGATGGGTTTATATTTACATTTTTTATTTTTAGTTTGGAATTTTTTGTAAGAGCAGTTAAGACAATAAAAAAAGCAGCCGAACTTATATCTGAAGGAATTTTATAATTTAAAGCAGGTATTTTATGTTTTCCTTTAACTTTAATTATATCATATTTTTTTTTTTTAATAACTTTTATGGGTAGTTTTAAATGATTGAAAAGTAACTCACTATGATCCCTTGATTTTTTAGCTTTAATAATTGTTTCTCCATGAGTATTCAGAGCAGCAAACATTACTGCACTTTTACATTGGGCAGATCCTTTGTTTTCATAATATCTAATTGTTTTAGGATAATTTGTTCCTTTAATTTCAATTGGAAGTTTTCCATAATTACTTTTAAATTTAGCACCAAATTTTTCTAACGGTTTTATAACTCTTAAAAAATCTCTTTTTGATAAACTTTTGTCGCCCTTAAGTCTGATCTTGTTTTTTGAGTGGACTAATAAACCAAGTATAAGCCTTCCGAGAGTCCCTGAATTACCAGCATTTAAAATTAAATTATTTTTATATTTAAATCCATTTAAACCTAAACCAATTATCTCACAAAAACTTTTTGAAATTTTTATTTTAACTCCAAGTTTTTTGAGACAATTCAAGGTGTTGATAACATCTTCTGATAAAAGTAAATTTGAAGATCTACATTTTTTAAGGGACTGTGAAGACAATAGAGCCCATCTTATAGATAAACTTTTATCTCCATCTATAATTAAATTTTTATTAAATTTATTTATCTTATTTCTTATTTTTACAAAATTAGGCATTTATATTACTTAGTTAATTTTAAAAGAATCACCAAAGTATGCATTTTGTGCATCAATATTCTTAATTAAATTATTAGGAGTATCTTTTGCAACCACTCTTCCATTAGACAATACTATTGCTAGATCCACACAAGTTAACAGATCTCTTGCTTGATGGTCACATAAAATTATTGAAATATTATGTTGTGTCTGTAGATCGACGATTATTTGTTGAAGATTTTTAATTGTCATAATATCTAAAGCTGCAAATGGCTCATCAAGTAATAAGATTTTTGGATTACTTAATAATGCTAAAGAAATCACCAAACGTTTTTTTTGACCACCTGATAAAAATTCTGCTTTTATATTTTGTAAGGGTTCAAGCTCAAATTTGGAAATCAAAAGATTTATTTTCTCGTCTCTTAATTTTTTATCTGTAATTACTATTTCACTAATTGCTTTTAAGTTTTCTCTTAAAGTAAGATCATGAAAATAACCTCCATGCTGAGGCACATATCCAATTTTATAGTTTTTGGTTCTATAAAATATTGGATCATGAGTTACATTTTTCTTTTCTATAAATACTGATCCATAATTTGGCTTCAATAACCCTATGATTATGTTAAAAATTGTTGATTTACCAACTCCATTAGGTCCCAATAACCCAAGAATTTCGCCCTGATTTAAACTTATATTTAAATCCTCTAATATTTTTCGCTTTCCAAAATATACAGAAATTTTTTCTAATCTTAACAATTCTTTTTCTTGCTTAAAGTTTTTTATTCGAAATTTTTTGATAATTGCCATAATTAGTTTTTACTAGTAATATTTACTTTATCTTTTTCCTTAATCATAGAAATTTTAAATTTTTTTTTAATTAAATCAATCTCTACTCTATCTGCACTAATTTTTGTATTTTCGTCGAAATAATATACTTTATCAAAAATTTCTATTACATTATCCTTAAAGTTAAGACTTAAAGTCTCAGAATTTATTGTTTGATTTCCATATTTGACATTAACTTTTTTTTTGAAAACTGTGTTGTTGTTCATCTTATTATAATTTGCTTTTTTAGAATAAATATAGATTGCCTCTTGATTTTTTCTTATTATCTCTGCTTTTACCTCAAAAAGTTGAACTTCATTTGATTTGTCTTCTTTAAAGGTAGCTGATTTAGCGGTAACTGTATACATATTACCTAATAAATCTTCAGATATATATTTTAAATTTTCAATTTGATTTTTATTACTATTGTTTAAATTAATTTCATCATTTGTCTCTTCAGATATATTTTTTGAGATATTTTCTTCTACTAGGCTTACATCATCAACAAAATATTTATAGTAAAATATAAAACTAGTTATAAAAAGTAGAGCTACAAGACTGTACTGAAAAACCTTTTTATTATTCATTAAAATTAGTAAATTTTTTTATTTAAAATATTATGAATATGCAAAATACCTATCGTGATAAACTTTTTTTTTTGTTCATAAACACAAAGACTAGTAATTTTTTTTTCATTCATTATTGCAAGAGCTTTTGTTGCTAATATATTCTTATCTATTTTTATAGGGTTTTTGGTCATTACATGTTTAACTTTAAGGGAATTTAGGTTTATATTTTTTGAACTAAATCTTCTTATTTGACCATCAGTAATAATTCCTGTGGTAAATTTTTTTTTATTTCTTACAATTAAAGTACCTAATTTTTTTTTTGTCATTATTTTTAATGCATTCGTCATCAAGTTATTTTCATCTATAAAAGGTATTTTATCTTTTGTTAACATTAAATCTTCAACAGTTTTTAATTTTTCTCCAAGACTTCCAGAGGGATGAAATTTTTTGAAATCTAAATTATTTATTTTTTTCTTTTTTAAAGTTGAAATAGCTAAAGCATCTCCTATACTTAACTGATTTATTGTGCTCGATGTTGGTATCATATCTAAGCCTGCTTCTTTCACCTCTGGTGTAATTAAACCGATATCACTATTTTTGTATAGATCGGAATTTTTTCTTGAAGTAATACCAATTAATAAAACTTTATTTCTATTAGCATAATTTATTATATTTTTTAATTCTAGAGAGTTTCCTGAGTAACTAATTAAAATTAACACATCTTTTCTTGTTATACTTCCCATGTTACCGTGTGAACAATCATTTGCCGAAAGAGAAAAGGAAGGTGTTCCAATTGAAGAAAGAGTTGCTGAAATTTTATTAGCGATGATTCCACTTTTTCCAACTCCGCATAAAATTACCTTTGATTGACAATTTACAATTGCATTCACAGCTTTATCAAAATTCTTATTCAAAGTTTTTTTTAATTTTTGTAAAGCTTTGATTTCTAAATCAATTACTTCCTTTGCAATTTTTTTAAAGTTAATTTTTTTATTTAATGAGCCCATATATCATCTTTAAATAAAGCGAGGTCCAAGTCGACTCTTGTTTTTAGAAATTTAAGACAATCTTTATATAATTCAAATCTATTCTCACGTATAAGAATTTTGTTTAGTTCTTCATGGATTTTATGAAGATAAATTACATCGTTTGCACAATATTTTAATTGTGCAGGAGTAAGTTCTCCACCAAAATCAGAGCTCTGAAATTGTTTACTTATATCTACATTAATAAATTCTTTAATTAGAGTTTTTAAAGAATGGTTATCCGAGTAAGATCTTGATAACTTTGATGCAATTTTTGTATCTAGTATATTGTTAGTCTCAGTTTTAAGATAATACTTAATAAAAGCTAAATCTGCTCTTCCATAATGAAAAATTTTTGTAACTTTATCATTTTGTAGTACATTGATTAAATTTGGAGCTTTGTAATTTAACCTATCAAGTTGAATTATATGAGCATCTTGGTTGCCGCTAGAGATTTGGATAAGACACAAAGGATCACGTCTAATATTCAGCCCCATAAACTCGCCATCTACAGCTATTAAATTGCCTAAATCTAAATCATCTGGTAAATCATTTTTGTGAAGTTTAATATCCATATTTTTAAATAACATATATATATGAAAGCAAAAAATTGTCTAATCTTTGGTGGAAGTGGTCAGATTGGAAGTTTCCTAATTAGAAAACTTACTAAAAATAACCTTAGGGTCACGGTAGTAACAAGAAATATTCATCAAAAAGGTTTAAAAATAAAAACACAAGGCAATGCTGGTTACATAGATATTGTAGAGGCAAATATTTTTGAAGAGAAAAAGATTGAAAAGTTATTTATCGAGGCAGACTATTGTATTAATTTGATAGGAATTTTGTATGAAAAAAGAAGAGGAAATACTTTTAAAAATATTCATTCAATCTTTCCAACCTTAATAGCAAAACTTTGTAAAAAATATGATTTAGAACGTTTTGTTCATGTATCTGCACTTGGGGTAAATGAAGCGATAGACTCTAAATATGCAATTTCAAAACTTGAAGGTGAAAAAAATATTTTGAATAATTTCTCTAGAAGTACAATTTTACGTCCATCGGTAGTTTTTTCAAATTCTGACAATTTTAGTACTCAGTTTATGACTTTATTAAATAGGCTCCCAATTTTTCCACTTTATTACTCAGGAAAAACGAAATTTATGCCAATACATTGTTCAGATTTAACAAATATCATTTATCATATAATTTCAGAGGGATCTAGCTCACAAATCATAGAATGTGTTGGCCCGGAGATATTAACATTTAAAGAGATTTTAGAAATTCTATTAAATTTAACAAACAAAAAAAGATTGTTAGTGCCTTTTCCAGTCGCTGTTGCAAAATTATCTGCTAAACTTTTTCAATTACTTCCAAGGCCCTTAATTACTGAAGATCAATTGAGGTTACTACGATATGACAATATACCTTCAGGAAAATATAAAACTAATTCAGATATTGGCTTACCAAGTAAACTATATTTTAAAGATGAAGTAAAAAAATATTCTTATATGTGGAGGGACGGCGGAGAATTTTCTACAGAAAAATATAATTTTGGAGATAATGAAAAAAAAAGTTAAAACCTAACTAGCCAGTTTGGATTTTTTTCTCAATATATTCTTGAACGTCCTCTCTATCATTTTCATCTTCTTTTTTACCTTTTGGCTGGTAAGCATATAATAGATGAAGCTTACAATATGAAAAATCTTTTAAAGATGTTCTACCACAAAAATAAAAAGATTTTTCATCGGGATGACCTATTGGCCATTTACAAGAGTTATCATCTAATTGCTCTAATTGTTTTGGATTTTCTGGTTCAAAATCTTTTTCAATTATCATAGATTTAAATTTACCTCTTCTACCCTTGCCTGATTTAATCTTGTTATTTTCTTGATATGTTTTTGGGTTGTAATTATTATTTGTAGATCTAGTCTTAATTTTAGCGGAAAGATTTAGCCTGTGAGCTTTTCCAATAACTGCATTACGACTTATTCCACCAATTATCTCAGCAATTTGACTAGCAGTATTACCTTTACCCCAAAGCTCTTTCAATTTTTCAACTTTTTCTTCAGTCCAACTCATCTAAAGCTATATAATGTGTTAATAAATTCATATAATACTATATAGAGGTTTTATTAAGATAATAACAACTTGATATTTGCAGTTATTAACAAAAAAAATGAAAAAAATTTCAATCCTGACTTGTATCAATGAAATCTTTAAATATAGAGGTGTATAAATAAATTTTTTATGACCTATTTAGCAAAAAATTATAATAGAAAAAAAATCTCTTTTAAGCACGGAAAGGGAAGCTACTTATATTCAAAAGATAATAAAAAGTATTTAGATTTTGTTCAAGGTATAGCAGTTAATTCTCTAGGACATGCACATCCAAAACTGGTTAAAACAATAAATAATCAATCAAAAAAACTTTGGCATGTTTCAAATGCTTTTCAAATCCCTGAGGGAGAAAAATTGGCTAAAAAAATATGCCAAAAAACATTTGCAGATTTTGTAATGTTTCAAAATAGTGGAGCAGAGGCTACAGAGGCAGCAATAAAAGTAGCTAGAAGATATTTTTATTCTATTGGAAAACCAAATAAAAATAGAATTTTATGTGTAAAAAACTCATTTCATGGAAGAACTTTAGCTGCAATTTATGCCAGTGGATCTAAAAAAATGACAGAAGGATTTGGCCCAAAAATATCAGGATTTGATCATTTTAGATTTGGAGATCACAAAACACTCAAAAAAAGGATTACAAAAAAAACTGCAGCTATAATGATTGAACCAATAATGGGTGAAGGAGGGATCAAAGTAATTCCAGACTGGTGTTTAAAAGAATTAAGAAAATTGTGTAATAAGAAAAATATATTATTGATTTTAGATGAAGTGCAGTGTGGGATCTCAAGAACAGGAAGTTTTTTTTCATTTGAAAAGTCAAAGATTAAACCTGATATTGTTCCAATTGCAAAAGGAATAGGTGGTGGATTTCCACTAGGCGCTGTTTTAATGAATAAAAAAGTTGCTTCTGGAATGGTACCTGGAACCCATGGTTCTACTTTTGGTGGTAATCCTCTGGCTATGGCCGTTGGGAATGCAGTAATGGATATAGTTTCAAGTAAAAAATTTTTGAAAAATATTGAAAATTTATCGAAATACTTTCTATTTGAATTAAAGAATATTCAAGAGATATATCCACATATAATTAAGAGTATAAGAGGAAAAGGTTTCCTAATAGGAATTCAACTACATAAAGATCAAACAACTTTTATAAAAAAACTCATGGAAAATAGATTGCTTACAATAAGAGCTTCAGAAAATGTTATTCGTATACTTCCCCCATTAAATGTAAAAAAAAATGAATTGAATCAAGCATTAAGAATTATTAATAAAGTTTGTAAAGAACTTAATTAGAATGAAAAATTTTATTAACTTAAAAGATATTCCAACAAACGATTTGAAAAAAATCCTAATTGATGCAAAGAAACGAAAAAAATTGAGAAAAAAATTAGATAATCTTGAAATTGATAAAGGCGCGCCACTAAGGGGAAAATTATTAATACAAATGTTTGAAAAATCTAGTCTGAGAACTAGATTAAGTTTTTATTTAGCAATAAAGCAATTAGGTGGAAGCACTTTAACACTTAGACCAGATGAACTCCATTTGTCAAAGGGTGGAGAAAGTATTCAAGATACAGCAAAAATTTTATCTAATTTTGGGAATGCATTTATGCTTAGAACTGATAATGATAAAAAACTTGAGGAATTTAAAAAATATTTATCTATACCTATAATTAATGGGCTTAGCCCCAGTTCTCATCCGACGCAAATTTTATCAGATATTTTTACTGTTGAGGAGATTAAGAAGAAAACAATATCAAGTTTGAATATTACTTGGATTGGTGATTTTAATAATGTTTTAAATTCTTTAATTGCCGCCTCGATAAAGTTTTCATTTAAACTAAATATTGGATGTCCAACTAAATACAAACCAAGTAAAAAAATGATTAACTATATTGAAAATAATAAAAATAAAATCCTTATTTTTGATGATGCAAAAAAAGCAGCAAAAGGGGCAGATGTAATTTTTTCGGACAAAGTAATTTCTATAAATGATAAAGTAAATAAATTAAAAAAATTAAATCAATTTAAAAAATTTAAGATAAATAAAAAATTAATGAGTCTTGCAAAAAAAGATTGTATTTTTCTTCACTGTTTGCCAAGAGGCAAAGAGGTAGACGATAATGTTTTCTTGAGCAAACAATCAAAAGTATGGCAACAGGCACTTAACAGGATCCATGTTCAAAAATCCATATTACTTTATTGTTTAGGGAAATTAAGGTAATGGCAACGGATTATCTGAATTTTGATTCAAGTATAAGATTACAGAAGCCCTATCTTTTTCTTTTCTTAATCCTGCGAAAGCCATCTTAGTTCCTTTAATCCATTTAGCTGGTTTAAGTAGGTAACCATTAAGCTCTTCAAAAGTCCATGCCTTTCCATAGCCAGCAAGAGCTTTAGAATATTTATAATCGCTTATTGCACCAACATCTCTTCCAACAACATTATACAATGCTGGACCAATATTATTTTTTCCACCTTTAACAATAGAATGACATGCAGCACATTTTTTAAAAACTTTTTCTCCTGTTGCGATATCTCCCATGGCAATTAATACAGCTATATCAATTTTATTTTCAGCCGGTTGTGAACTTACTTCTGAACTTATAACAGTTGCTTGCTCTACCTCTACCGAGTATCCAGGTGTTTCAGGCTTTTCAACATGAAAAATAACATTTGAAAGCTTTCCAATACCTATTATTAGAAGTGCTACCATTAATATTGCAGCTATTATTTTATTTAGCTCGAAAGAATCCATTTCTTAAAATTATTTTGAACATATAGCACTATAAATATAAAATTGCTTATATTTTTAATGTACATTTTTGCCTCTATTTATATTGTAATGAAAAATTGAAAGAAAAATGAAGACATTAGTTATAATTCCTTCTAGGTTATCAGCATCAAGATTACCTGGCAA
Source organism: uncultured Pelagibacteraceae bacterium (assembly GCA_902531765.1). GTDB lineage: Bacteria > Pseudomonadota > Alphaproteobacteria > Pelagibacterales > Pelagibacteraceae > Pelagibacter. The sequence continues at coordinate 98,141 of CACAFC010000002.1, forward strand.
ACCTTTGCTGAAAATTAATGGATTATCTATTATTTCCCATGTTTACAAAACTGCGCTAAAGGCTGATATTGGAGAGGTATTTGTTGCTGCAGAAGATCAAGAAATTGTAGAAGATGTAAGAAAGAATGGTGGAGAAGCAATACTAACAAGTAATAATCATAACTCTGGAACTGACAGAATTTACGAAGCATTGGTTAAACTAGGTAGAACAGATGCAGAATTAGTCATGAATCTCCAGGGGGACGAACCATTGATGAATGTTGAGGATATTCAAAATTTAAATAGCAACATGATCAAGACCAAGCGTGATTTAGGAACCTTGGCAGCAAAAATCAATGATAAAAAAACTTTTGAAAATCATAATATTGTTAAAGTAATTACAGAAGAAAGTTTAGATCATTCAAAATTTCCTCGAGCATTAAATTTTATGAGAAAATTAGACAATGAAAATAGTCAGGCTTATCATCATTTAGGAATTTATTGTTATAATGTAGAAATCTTGAAAAAATTTATTTCTTTCAAACAGTCTCAAAATGAAATTAAAAATAGATTAGAGCAGTTAAGAGCATTAGATAATAATATAAATATTAACGTAGCTCTTGCAAAATCATCACCAATTGGAGTAGATACTGAAGAGGATTTTATGGCTATAAAAAAAATTATGGAATATAAGTCTTAATGAGTAAAATTTATTTTCAAGGAACTTTCGGAGCTTACTCGCACTTAGCTGCTTTGTCTATTGATCCTAAAGCTGAAGTTGTGCCTTGTAAAACTTTTGATGATTGTTTTGTTCAAGCATCAAAAGATACAAATTCAAAAATTATAATTCCAGAGTCAAATAGAATTACTGGTAATATTGGAATTGAATATTTAATATTTGAATACAGATTAAACATTTATGCTGAGTACTTTCAAAAAATAGAACATAATTTATTGGGGATACCTGGAACAAAAGTTTCAGAAATCAAAGATGTTTATTCTCATGCCCAAGCACTTTCACAATGTTCAAAATTTATAAAATCCAATAATCTCGCTGAACACGTAAGAGCTGACACGGCTGGATCCGCAGAGATGGTTTCAATAAGCAAAGATAAATCTAAAGCTGCAATAGCCTCTTCATTAAGCGCTAAAACATATAGTTTAGAAATTATAAAAAATAATATTGAGAATGAGAAAGGAAATTTAACAAGATTTCTTGTTATGGGTAAAAAAATATTACAACCTGAATTTAGTGGAAAAAAATATATTACCTCTTTTTTATTTAAATTAAAAAGTAAACCTGCAGCCCTGTATCAATCTTTAGGTGGGTTTGCTATTAATGGAGTAAATCTAACAAAGTTGCAGAGTTATCCTGAAAAAAATTCTTTCGACTCTTTTTTCTTTTTATGTGATTTAGATGGTCATATTGAAGAGCCAAGAGTACAAAAATCACTTGAAGATTTAGGATTACATTGCCAAGATTTTCACGTCCTAGGTGTTTTTGAAGCTGACAAACAAAGAGAAATAAATAAATAACTTTTCTTGTAGATAAGAAATTATTACTGTTATAATAGTTTTGGAGGCTAGAGGTGGATGCTGCTTGAACCCGACCAGATCTTAACGGAAGCAGTCGTAAAGACAGTTTTTCAGGTTCTAGTCTCCTCGTAAATATGAGCAATGATACAAAAGTATTAGCACTTAAATATAGACCACAAAATTTTGATGATCTTATTGGTCAAGATGTAGTTGCAGAAACTATAACAAATTCAATATTGTCTAATAAAGTTCCTAATGCATATTTATTCACTGGAATTAGAGGAGTTGGAAAAACCACTATAGCAAGAATAGTTGCTAAGGCACTCAATTGTAAAAATGAAATTCAAAATAATTGTCGAAATAAATGTGATAATTGTCAGGCGATAACTAATTCTAATCACATTGATGTTTTAGAAATGGATGCTGCGAGCAGAACTGGTGTAGACGATGTTAGAGAATTAATTGAGTTTTCTAGATATGGACCTACTTCATCAAAGTATAAAATTTTTATAATTGATGAGGTCCATATGTTAAGTAAACAAGCATTTAATGCCCTTTTGAAAACTTTAGAAGAACCACCAGAATATCTAAAGTTTATTTTTGCAACAACTGAAATAAAAAAGATCCCGGTTACAGTTATATCAAGATGTCAGAGATTTGATTTATCAAGAATTAAATCGTCTGAATTATTAAATTATATCAAAAATATTAAAGATAAAGAGGGAGGCAAAATCACTGATGATGCATTGAAATTAATAGTAAAAATTTCGGAGGGTTCAGTAAGAGATGCACTATCCTTATTAGATAGAGCATTGTTAACTTTAGATTCTAAAACTGAACTAGATTTAAAAACAGCACAAAAAATTTTTGGTTTTTTCGATAAATCACAATTAATCGATTTATTTGAATTTATTCTTAAAGGAGATGAGATTAAAGTTATAGAGATTTATAGAAAAATTTATGACCAAGGTGTTGAACCAAAAATTTTTATTAATGATTTTTTAGAATTACTCTATTATTTTAAAAATATTAAGTCATTAACCTTAGAAAGCACAAATTTTTCATTAAATGACCAAGAATTTGAAAAGATCAAAGATTTAAATAAAAATCTTGATCCGAGCGTATTGATTTTATTTTGGCAATTTACAATCTCGACTCTTGATGAACTCGCCATAGTTTCAAATCAACATTTATCAATGGAGATGTTTTTGTTAAGACTGATATATTTAAGTTCGATAAAATTGGAGAAAAATACAGATATAAATTCTTTAAGCGAAAATCCAGTTATAAATAAAGAAATTAATGATCAATCAAAACCAATAAATCAAATTAAGAATATTTATCAAGAAGAAAAAAGTAAACCAGAAATTCATAAAGAAATTAAATCTGAAAAAAAAATATTTATTAATAGCTTAGAAAAGTTAATACAGACTTGTGTTGATAAAAAAGAAATTAAACTTAAGTATGAGCTAGAAAAAAACGTTAATCTTGTAAAATTTGAAAAAAATATAATTGAGATATCTTTTAATGAAAATTTAGATAAAAATTTTGTAAAAGAACTTTCCTCAAAACTTTTTGAATGGACAGGCGAGAGATGGATGATTTCATTTAGTCAATTAAAAGGTGAAGTTTCAATGAAAGAAAAAAGACAAGAAAAAAAGAAATCTTTAATAGAAGAAACAAAAAGTTCGAAAATTTATAAAGATGTAATAAAAAATTTTCCTGACGCAGAATTAATTGATGTTAATTTTAATAAAGAAGATGAGCCTCATGACTGATTTTACAAAAATTTTGGATAAAGCAAAAGAACTGGAGTCTAAAATGAAAGAAAGTCAAAAAAAAATTAAGGAAATAAGAGTTGAGGGAGTTTCAGGTTCAAACTCAGTAAAAGTAATTCTTGATGGAGAGGGAGAGATGCAATCAATCAAATTATCAGAGGAAATCATGAAAGAAGATAAAACTATAATAGAAGATTTAATAGTTGCTGCTCATAATAGCGCTAAGTCACAACTTAAAACAAAAACAGCTGAAGAAATTTCAAAAGCAACAGGTGGATTTGGGATACCTGGATTTAAGTGGCCACTATAGTAAATGCAAAATATCTCAGAGATAGAAGAACTTATTAAGTTGATATCAAAATTACCAGGTCTAGGACCTAAATCAGCAAAAAGAATTGTTTTAAAATTGGTAAATAACAGAAATGAGCTTGTAAAGCCATTGGCGAATACGTTGGCTCAAGTTTATAAGAACGTTGTGAGATGTAATTTATGTGGCACCTTAAAGTCTAATTTAGCTGGATGTTCAAATTGTGAAAATACAAAAAATAAATTTACAAAAATTTGTGTAGTTGAAGATATTGCTGATCAGTGGTCGATTGAAAATTCAAATATTTTTCAAGGGTATTTTCATATTTTAGGTGGAACGATTTCATCTGCTGGTAATAAAAAAGAAGACTTATTAATCAATTCTTTGATTGAAAGAGTAAAGAAAGAGAAAATTGATGAAGTTATTTTAGCAACTAGTGCAACAGTAGAAGGTCAAACAACAGCATTTTATATACAAGATAGTTTAAAAGATACAAATGTTAAGATTACCAAATTAGCGCAAGGTCTGCCAGTTGGTGGTGAAATAGAGAGTCTTGATGACGGTACTTTGCTTTCTGCTTTTAAAAATAGATCTAAATTAAACTCTAACTCAGGTTAATTTTTTTTTTAATCGATTTAAATGTAATAGTGGCTCCGTGTATCCTGAAGGTTGATCTTTTCCCTTAAAAATAAGTTCGCACGCAGTTTGAAATGCTATGGACCTGTCATAATCAGTACTCATTTTTTCGTAATTTCGATCATTCTCATTTTGTCTGTCAACAATCTTTGCCATTTCTTTCATTATTTCTATGACTTGTAACTTTGTTGTAACTCCGTGATGTACCCAGTTAGCAATGTGTTGAGAAGAAATTCTTAAAGTTGCCCTGTCTTCCATCAACCCAACATTGTTTATGTCTGGTACTTTAGAACAACCTACACCTTGGTCAATCCATCTTACTACATAACCAAGTAATGTCTGAGCAGAATTTGAGATTTCTTTATTAATTTCATCAACTGACCAATTTGGTCTATCTGCAATAGGAATAGTAAGTAGATCATCGATTTTTGCCTTATCTCTTTTAGCTAACTTTTTTTGAACATCAAAAATATTAATTTCATGATAATGTAATGCATGAAGAGCAGCTGCAGTTGGAGATGGAACCCATGCACAATTTGCTCCCGCTTTAAGATGACCAGTTTTTTGATCTAACATATCTTTCATCTTATCAGGCATAGCCCACATTCCTTTTCCTATTTGAGCTTTACCTGAAAAGCCACAGGCCAAACCTATATCAACATTGTTATTTTCATAAGCCCCAATCCATTTTGAAGATTTCATGTCACCCTTTTTAATCATTGGTCCTGCTTCCATTGATGTATGCATCTCGTCACCTGTACGATCAAGGAAACCAGTGTTTATGAAGAAAACTCTATGTTTTAAGGTTCTAATACACTCTTTAAGATTTGATGAGGTTCTTCTCTCTTCATCCATAATTCCAATTTTGCAGGTATATTTTTTTAATTTGAATACTTCTTCAACTTTAGTAAAAATTTCATTTGTAAATGCTGTTTCGTCTGGACCATGCATTTTTGGTTTTACAATATATATTGAACTAGTTCTTGAATTTCCTTTTTTTTTGATATCATGAAGAGCTGCTGCAGTTGTTATAAAAGCATCCATCAATCCTTCTGGAATTTCACTTCCATCTTTCAATATTATTGAAGGGTTAGTCATCAAATGACCAACATTTCTAATTAATAAAAGGCTTCTACCGTGTAATTTTAATCCCTTTCCTTCTTTTGAAATGTAACTTCTGTTTGGATTAAGTTTTCTCTCTAATGTTTTTCCCTCTTTTTCAAATCGTGTTACTAGATCTCCTTTCATTAATCCAAGCCAATTTCTATAACAAATCACTTTATCTTGAGCATCTACTGCTGCAACGCTGTCTTCATTATCACATATTGTTGATACTGCAGACTCTAGTATTATGTCACTTATTCCTGCATGATCCTGTTGAGCACTAAAAGCTCTTGGATTTTTTAGTATTTCAATATGAAGGTTATTATTTTTTAATATTATTGCTGATGGGTTATCTGCTTCACCTCGATGACCAATGAATTTATTTGCATCTTTCAAAGTTGTAACATCAATACCTTTTAAAATTTTTAAATCTTTATCTTGAATTGCAATTCCAGTTATTTTTCTCCAGCTAAAATCTTTTAAAGTAAAATATTTATCTAAAAATTCTCTACCATACTTAATTACAATCTCTCCTCGTTCTGGATCATATCTTTCCGAAGTGCTATCTTCAGATGCTTCGATTACATCAGTTCCATACAAACTATCGTACAAACTCATCCATCTTGCGTTAGCAGCATTCAAAGCGTAACGAGCATTCATAATTGGAACAACTAATTGAGGTCCAGCGATTGTAGCAATCTCCTCATCAATATCACTTGTTTCAATTTTAAAATCAGGACCTTCATCTTTTAAATAGCCAATTTCTTTTAAAAAATTTTTGTATTCTTTAATTTGAAAATTTTTTCCTTTGTTATCAATGTGCCATTTATCAATTTTTTTTTGAAGTGTTTCTCTAAAATCAATTAGTTCTTTATTTTTAGGAGCAAGTTCATTAACTGCTTCGTCAAAATCTTTCCAGAATTTTTCTGGGGAAATATCAGTGCCATAAAATAATTCATTATTCACGAAATGTAATAATTCTTCTGATACTTTGAGACTGTTAACAGAATGATACTTTGATGTCATGTGGAAATATTTAAACTCTTGTTTATTTAAGTCAAATACATAATGGTATCATAGACATTTTATTGTCATTTTTACTATATAAGTATAATCATATAAAAATGAAAAATTATTTAAATTTTGAAACAGATATAAAAAATCTTGAAAATGAATTAGAAAAATTAAAAGATCCTTTCAATCAAGAAGGATTGTCAGAAGTTGATACAAAAAAAATTTCTAAAACCCAGGAAGAAATCGATGAGAAGCTTAAAAATATTTATGAAAATTTAGATCCCTGGCAAATTACATTAGTTGCAAGGCACGAAGATAGACCCAAATCAAAGTTTTTTATTGACAACTTGTTTGAGGATTTTATTTCATTAGAGGGTGATAGATACTATGGAGAAGACAAATCGGTTATTACAGGATTTGCAAAATTTAATGATCAATCAGTATTAGTAATTGGTCAAGAAAAAGGTGAAAACTTAGAAACTAGAATTGAAAGGAACTTTGGCATGATGAGACCAGAGGGTTATAGAAAAACTATCAGATTAATGGAACTAGCAGATAAGTTTAATATCCCAATTATATCTTTTATAGATACTCCAGGTGCATATCCAGGAGTTGGCGCAGAGGAGAGAGGACAAGCAGAGGCAATCGCTAAGTCAATCGAGTGTTGTATGAAACTTAAAGTTCCAACCTTAGCTATAGTAATAGGTGAAGGTGGTTCAGGTGGAGCCATAGCTCTTGCATCTTCAAACAAAGTTTTAATGCTTGAGAACGCGATTTATTCAGTAATATCCCCTGAGGGATGTGCAACAATATTGTGGAGAGATCCAAAAAAAATGCTCGATGCTGCAAAAGCAATGAAACTGTCTGCAAAAGACTTGTTAGAGTTAAATATTATTGATGAAATAATTCCAGAACCTTTAGGTGGCGCCCATAGAGATAGAGATATGATTTTAGAAAATATAAAGAATTCTATTTCACAAAATTTAGATTTTTTTAAAGCCTTAACGTCTGAAGAAATTTTTAATCAAAGAAAAGATAAGTTCTTAAAAATCGGAAGAACTAAAGGGTTCGTATCTAGCCCTGAAAGTCTAAGCGCAATTCAAACTTATGGATTAGATTTTAAAGAAATAATTAGATCAAAAAAAAATATTACAATTGCTTTAGCAGCGGTAGTTATTATAGCTGCACTATTTTTATTTATTCTATAAAGATCCACAACATTTTTTAAATTTTTTACCAGATCCACATGGACAAGGATCATTTCTACTCGTTTTCTTTCCAAGGTTTTTAAATTTTTCTTTTAATTGACTTTGGTTTATTTTTTCAGTTGGTTCATTGTAAACTTTAAGATTCATTAATATTTTTACATAATCCAGTTTTAATTTATCCAGTAAATTTGAGAATAAATCAAAAGCTTCTGTTTTATATTCTATGAGAGGATCTCTTTGTCCATACGATCTAAGACCTACAACCTGTCTTAATTGTTCTAAGTATTGGATGTGTGATTTCCAGTTAAAATCAATGGACTGTAGAAGAATTCTTTTTTCTATTTCTTTTGATTGATTTTCTCCAAGAATCTTAGATCTTTCTTCTCTAGCAGACTTAAATTTTTTAAAAATTTTTTCTCTTAATTTTTCATCACTCAAAGATACCAATTCATTATATTCATCATCGTTTAAACTTTTTCCAAATATAGTTCTCAATCTGTTATTAAACTCATTATTTTTAGGGTTTGATAATTTTTGAATTTTTAGGCTTATTAAGTTATCCACTATTTCTGATAAAAAATTATCTGAATAATCAAAAATTTTCTCACTATCCATTGTATCTTTTCTTTGAGAAAATATCACTTGTCTTTGATCATTTAAAACATTGTCAAACTTAATAAGAGTTTTTCTAATATCAAAATTTCGTGCCTCAACTTTTTGTTGCGCTCTTTCTAAAGCTTTATTTATCCAAGGATGATCTATACTTTCACCATCCTTTAACCCAAGTTTTTGAAGAATATTGTTCATAGACTCGGATCCAAAAATTCTCATTAGGTCATCCTCTAAACTTACATAAAAAATTGAGCTTCCCTCGTCTCCTTGTCTACCAGATCTTCCTCTCGCTTGATTGTCTACTCTTCTAGACTCCATTCTTTCAGTTCCAATAACAAATAAACCACCCAAAGATTTAACATAATCTTTATTTTTTTTGAGTTGATCATCATCAATTGATCCTTTTTTCCCTCCAAGTTGGATGTCTACGCCTCTACCAGAAATACTTGTTGTAATTATTACTGATTTGGCTTTACCAGCATTAGCTATAATTTCCGCTTCATTTTCATGATTCTTAGCATTTAACACTATATGGTTAATCTTTTCCTTCGTAAGCAATTCGGAATATACTTCAGATTTACTCACACTTGATGTGAATACTAAAATAGGCTGATTGTTTTCGTGACAATCTTTAATTTTTTTTATGATTGCATTATTTTTTTCTTTCTCAGTTCGAAAAATTTGATCATTGTAATCTTGTCTGATCATTTCTTTATTGGTTGGAATTATAATTACATTTAGATTATAGATTTCAAAAAACTCCTCCGACTCTGTAGCAGCTGTACCTGTACATCCTGATATCTTCTTATAAAGTTTAAAATAATTCTGGTAAGTGATAGATGCTAAAGTTTGATTTTCAGCCTGTATTTCAATTTTTTCTTTAGCCTCAATAGCTTGGTGGAGACCATCGCCAAATCTTCTGCCTTCTAAAATTCGACCAGTTAATTCATCTACAATTTTAATATTATTATCTTTAACAAGATAATCCTTATCTTTTTTAAACAGATAATTTGCTTTTAAAGATTGATTAACAAAATGAACTAAATCAAGATTTTCTGGATCATAAAAATTATTATTTTTCAAAACTCCTGCATTAGAGAATAAGTTTTCAATATGGTTTATGCCTTCGTTGGTCAATAAAATATTCCTATCTTTTTCATCAATCTCAAAATCATTTTTATTAAGGAGCTTTATTACTTTGTCTACCGCAACATATTGATTAGTTTTATCTTCTGCAGCACCTGAAATTACTAAAGGAGTTCTTGCTTCATCTATTAGACAGGAATCTATTTCATCAACTATTGAAAAATTGTGACCTCTTTGAACCATATCTTCTTGTGAGTACTTCATATTATCTCGAAGATAATCAAATCCTAACTCGCTGTTTGTTGCATAAGTAATATCACAATCATAATTTTTTTTTCTTTCTTCATCGTTTTGATCGTTGTTTATATAGCCCGATGTTAAGCCTAAAAAACTATAAATTTTACCCATCTCTAAGGAGTCTCTTTTTGCCAGATAGTCATTTACTGTCACAATATGAACTCCTTTTTCCTCTAGAGCATTTAAATATGCTGCTAAAGCAATTGTGAGAGTTTTACCTTCCCCAGTTCTCATTTCTGCTATCTTATTTTCATGCAGAACAACTCCACCAATTATTTGAACATCGAAATGCCTTTCACCTCTTGACCTCAAAGAGGCTTCTCTTACCAGAGCGAAAGCTTCAGGTAGAATTTTATCAAGAGTGGCCCCTTTTTTAATTTTTTCTTTTAATTCAATAGTTTTTTTAGGAAACTCTTTGTCATTAAGTTTTTTGATATTTTCCTCTAAAAGATTGATTTGGACTACTATTTTGCCAATCCTATCCAGCTCTTTTTTATTGCCAGATTTAATAAATTTAGAAATAAGGTTTAGGGGATTAAACATTAGTTTTTGATATACATTTTAATTACAACTTTTAATATAGTTATTTAATTTAAATTTTAAATATCATGGGAATTAATTTATCAAATTTTCTAACCTCAAAATCACACGATCGAAAAATGGGGCAATATCAAGATCTTGATCACTTAGATGGTTTAGCAGTATCTGCAGTTAGTGCTAATTTATACAATTCTAAAAGGGACGATTTAGCAATGTTCTATTTTCGGGATGGTGCTAATTTTGCGTCAGTTTATACCCAGTCTAAAATTTTGTCAGAAAATATTAAATGGAATTTGAATCAAAAAACTCAAAAAATTTTTTCACTTATAGTTAATACTAGAAATGCAAATTCTTTTACAGGTGAGTACGGTTACAAAAGCATGCAACATTTAGCAGATTTAATTTCAAAACAACTAACAGAAAAACAAAAAGAAGATGAGAATGACCCTAAAATAATTAAACCAAAAAATCTTATTTTTGGGTGTACGGGAACTATTGGTGAAAAATTTCCAGAAGAAAAAATTAAGTCAAAGATTCCAGAGCTAATAAAAAATATTAGATATACTCAGAACAAATACATTTGGATGAAAGTTGCTCTAGCAATAATGACAACAGATACCCAGCCAAAAATAGCAATGGAAGAATGCAAAATTGGAAAAACATCAGTAAAGATTTATGGAATAGCAAAAGGCTCAGGTATGATACAACCAAACATGGCAACTACATTAGCTTATATTTTTACAGATGCAGATATATCTAATGATGTATTAAAAAAGTTACTAAAAAAAAATATCGAGAATACTTTTAATGCGATCTCGTGTGATGGTGATACTAGTACTAATGATATGATTTCAATTTTCTCCACAGGTAAATCAAAAAACACTTTAATAAAATCAATTAATGATAAAAAGATTAAATCATTTGATGAGTCTTTGAATAGTCTATTATTGAATCTAGCAAAAAGAATAGTGGCTGATGGAGAGGGAGCTTCAAAATTTGTAACAATAAATGTTTTAAATTGCAAAACTGAGCAAGACGCAAAAAAAATTGGTTTTTCGATTGCCAACTCTCCACTGGTAAAAACTGCAATCGCAGGTGAAGATCCAAATTGGGGGAGAATAATTATGGCAATTGGAAAGTCTAAAGTAGATATAAATTTAAATAAGTTATCTATAAAATTTGGTGACTTGGTAATTGTAAATAAGGGAAAAATTCATAATCAGTATAATGAGAACGTAGCTGCAAAATATATGAAGGGTTTAGACATTAATCTTACTGTGGATATTGGAAATGGAAAAAAAAACTTTACGGTCTATACTATGGATTTAACTAATGAATATATAAAAATTAATTCAGACTATAGAAGTTAACTACATTGAAATTTTGCATAACAGTAATTAAATAAATAATATGATAAAATATAATTTAATATGCAAAAAATGTGAACTAGCATTTGACAGTTGGTTTGCGTCTTCAAAAGAATATGACAAACTTAAAAAAAAAAATTTGATCAATTGTCATAGTTGTGGATCTCTTAAAGTAGAAAAAAATTTAATGGCACCAAAGTTAATCAGCAAAAATTTTAATCATAAAAATGAAAAAAAAGATCTTATAAAATATCAAAAAATAAAAAAAACAATTAACGAATATCAAAAATTTATTAAGAATAACTTTGATTATGTTGGTAAAAACTTTGCCTACGAGGCAAGATCAATACATTATAACAATAAGAAAAAAAATAAAGGTATTTATGGAACTGCATCAAAACGAGATTTAAAAGAACTTCAAGAAGAGGGTATTGATGCTCAAATGGTTCCGTGGTTTGAGAATGAAAACAATTAATTTTTTATGAATTTCGCAATGTAATTTACAGACTTATCATTACCTACACTCCACTTATTCTTAATCAAATTAAAATTCATTCCATCTACCTTATCTAATCTAAGATCATTTTTTTTAAGTATTGAAATTAACTCCTCAGGTTTTATAAACTTCTCCCATTCATGTGTTCCTATTGGGAGCCAACGCAACACATATTCAGCTCCTATTATCGCAAAAATATATGATTTTAAAGTTTTGTTTAAAGTTGCAACAAACATAATTCCATTTTTTTTTAGTAGTTTACAACAGGATCTTAAAAAAAAATTCACATCTTTAACATGCTCCACAATTTCCATATTTAAGATAACGTCAAATTTATCTTTTGCGTTAAATTTTTCAGGAGAAGAGCAGAAATAATCTATATGAAGATTATTTTTTTCTGAATGAAGTTTTGCAATTTTAATATTCTTATCAGATGCATCAATGCCAGTCACCTTAGCACCAAGCCTGCACATTGGTTCTGATAATAAACCCCCACCACATCCTATATCTAAAATTTTGATATTCTTAAGGGGGGTCTTATTATAATCGAGTTTAAATGTCTTAATAATATTTTCTTTTATGTATGAAATTCTAATTGGGTTAAATTTATGTAATGGTTTAAATTTACCATCAGGATTCCACCATTCTTCAGCAATTTTAGAAAATTTTTCTATTTCTTTTTTATTTATTGTGTTATTTTTCATTTGAAAGTTGACTTTATATTCAACATGTATTTATTCAATATTTTTTAAATTTAGAACATTATTTTATCATGAAAATTGTCGTATTAAAATTTGGAGGTACATCAGTTGGCACTATTAAAAAGATAAAAAAAGTCGCCAAAATAATTATTGACTACAAAAAGAAAAATTACAAGGTTATTGTGGTTTCTTCAGCTATGAGTGGTGTGACAAATGAGTTAATAAAAAAATCTTTTGAAATAAGTAATAGTTTTTCAGAGTCGGAATATGATGTTTTGGTTTCCTCAGGTGAGCAGGTTGCGTGTTCTTTAATAGCTGGAAGATTAATTCATGGGGGGCATGATTCTAGATCTTGGCTATCTTGGCAAGTTCCAATTTTGACTAAAGGTAAATACAAAAACTCAAGAATAAATCAAATAAATAAAAGAAATATTATAAAATATTTAAAAAAGGGTGGCATACCAATAATCACTGGGTTTCAAGGACTAAATGATGAAAACAGAATTACAACTATAGGAAGGGGTGGGTCTGATGCTAGTGCAATTATGATTGCCAAGTTTTTCAAAGCAGAGAGATGTATAATCTATACTGATGTAGAGGGAGTGTATACAACTGATCCAAATAAATTGAAAAATGCAAAAAAAATTAAAGTAATTTCGTACGAAGAAATGCTTGAAATGGCATCACTTGGTGCGAAAGTTATGCAGCCAGTCTCAATACAAGATGCAAGATTAAATAGAATTAATATTGAGGTTAAATCATCTTTTTCTAAAAAAACAGGAACACTGATCACCAAAAGGTCCAATATAGTAAATAATAAAATTATTACAGGAATTTCATCAACACAAAACGACTCAAAAGTTACTCTTATAGGAGTGAAGGATAAACCTGGAGTTGCTGCTGCAATTTTTAAACCATTATCTAAAAATTTAATAAATGTAGATATGGTTGTGCAAAATATTTCAGCAAATGGCAAAGAAACAGATTTAACATTTACAATTAAAAAAGACGATTTAAATAAAACAAAAAAAATTATTCAACAGAACAAGACCATAAATTACAGAAAATTACTTTTTGAAAAGGGAGTATCAAAAATTTCAGTAATCGGAGTAGGTATGATAACTACTCCAGGCGTTACATTTAGAATGTTCCAATCACTTGCAGACAAGAAAATAAATATTAAAGTAATCTCAACTTCTGAGATTAAAATCTCAGTTTTAATTGATAAAAAAAATACACAAAAAGCTTTGATTGCTCTACACAAAGAATTTAAGTTGGATCAAAAGAAATGAGCTTACGACCTTTTAGAGATATTAAAAGACGAAAAACAAGAGAGATTAACGTTGGTAATGTAAAAGTTGGAGGGGGCAATCCAATATCAGTTCAATCCATGACAAATACACTTACAACAGACGTAAAAGCTACAATTAATCAAATTAATGAAATAAGCTCAGAGGGAGCTGATATAGTAAGAGTTTCTTGTCCTGATGAGCAGTCATCAAAAGCATTAAAAGAAATAATCAAACATGTTGATGTACCAATAGTCGCTGATATTCATTTTCATTATAAAAGAGCAATTGAAGCCGCGGAAAGTGGTGCTAGTTGTTTAAGAATAAATCCTGGAAATATTGGAAGTAAGGATAAAATCAAAGAAGTTGTTAAAGCTGCAGTTGATCATAATTGCTCAATAAGAGTTGGTGTTAATGCTGGATCTTTAGAAAAAGATATTTTAGAAAAATATAGAGAACCTTGTCCAGAAGCACTAGTTGAGAGTGCTCTAAGAAATATAAAGATACTCGAGAATGAAAATTTTCAAAATTTGAAGATAAGTGTTAAGTCATCAGATGTTTTTTTATCAGTTGAAGCATACAGACAATTATCAAAATCGACTGATTATCCACTCCATTTAGGAATTACAGAGGCAGGAGGCTTCATACCAGGAAGTGTAAAATCCTCTATTGGGCTAGGAACATTACTTTTAGAGGGTATTGGGGATACTATCAGAATTTCTTTATCAGACAATCCTGTCGAGGAAGTCAAAATTGGAAATGAAATATTAAAATCTCTTAATTTAAGAGAGAGAGGAGTCAGAATAATCTCCTGTCCCTCGTGTGCAAGGCAAGGCTTTGAAGTAATTGAAACTGTTAAAATCTTGGAAAAAAAACTTTCTCATATAAAAACCCCAATTACTTTATCTGTAATTGGTTGCGTAGTTAATGGTCCTGGAGAAGCAGCTTTAACAGATGTAGGAATAACTGGAGGTAAAAAAGGAAACAATATGCTTTATTTATCTGGAGTACAATCTGAAAAAGTTTTTACAAATGATATGATTGATAAGGTGGTAAGTGAGGTCGAAAAAAAAGCTTCTGAACTAGAGAATTTGAAATGATACCATTAAAAACTGTTAACGATTTGATTAATAAACATTCACTACTAGAAAAAGAGTTATCCTCTGGAGAAATTGATAAAAATTCATTTGCTGAAAAATCTAAGGAATATTCTAATCTAAATGAAATTATTAAAATTGCCAAATTTTATATCTCTTTTGAAAAAAATAAAAAGGAAATTCAAACAATTTTAGAGGATAAAAATTCTGATGCAGACATGATTAAAATGGCCCAAACAGAATTGACAGATTTAGAAACTCAAAACGAGAAAAATGAAAAAAAATTAAAGTTATTTTTATTACCGAAAGATGAAGCAGATAAAAAAAATGCAATAATTGAAATTAGAGCTGGAACAGGTGGCTTAGAAGCCAGTTTATTTGCTTCAGATCTTTTTAAAATGTATGAAAAAGTAAGTAACAAAAAAAAATGGAGCCTAGAATTAATTTCAATTTCTAGAAGTGAGGCTGGTGGTTTAAAAGAGGTAATTGCATCTATTAAAGGAAATAATATTTACTCTACTTTAAAATATGAGAGCGGTGTTCATAGAGTGCAAAGAGTACCAGATACAGAAACACAGGGTAGAGTTCATACATCTGCAGCAACAGTTGCTGTTCTACCAGAAGCAGAGGAGGTTGATCTTAAGATAAATGAAAATGATTTAAGAATTGATGTTTTTAGAGCTGGTGGTCCGGGTGGGCAATCAGTTAATACCACCGATAGTGCCGTTAGAATAACCCATATCCCTACAGGTATATCAGTTTCGCAACAGGATGAAAAATCTCAGCATAAGAATAAAGCTAAAGGAATGAAAATTTTAAGATCTAGATTGTATGAGCTTGAAAGATCTAGAATTGAAAATGAAAGATCAAAAGACAGAAAAAGCAAAATAGGTTCAGGCGATAGGTCTGAAAGAATAAGAACATATAATTTTCCGCAAGGAAGAGTTACTGATCACAGGATAAATTTAACACTACACAAGCTTGATGAATTTTTAGAAGGTGAGATATTTGATGAAATGATTGAAGCTTTAACACTCCAAGCACAGAAAGAAAGTTTAAATATTATAAATTAATGAATATTGAAATTGCGATCAAAAATGCATCCTTAAAGCTAAAAAAAAACAAGATAAGATCAGCTTTGTTAGATAGTGAACTTCTTTTATCAAAGGTAATTAAAAAAGATAGAAACTATATATTATTAAATCTTGATAAAAAACTTGATCAAAATGACCAGAATAACTTTAGAGATCTAATAAAAAAACGTTCAAAAGGAAAACCACTTGCATACTTGACAGGTATTAAGTCATTTTGGAAATGTGATTTTCAAGTCAATGAAAAGGTCTTAATTCCAAGACCAGACTCAGAAATAATAGTAGAGCAAGTTTTAAAGATATATAAAAATAAGGATTATCTTAATTTTTTAGAGGTTGGAGTTGGCTCAGGATGTATCGCACTCTCAATATTAAAAGAAAAAAAGTTCTTTTTAGGAACTGGCGTAGATTTAAGTCAAGGTAGTATTGATATATGTAAATATAATGCAAATAAACTTGGCGTTAGTAATAGAATAAAATTGCTAAAATCAGATGTTGACAATTTAAATTTTGGCAAATATGATTTAATAATTTCTAATCCTCCTTACATTAAAAAGTTTGATTTGAAAAAACTTAATAAGGAAGTGATTAATTATGAGCCAAAACTGGCTTTAGACGGTGGTTTAGAAGGTTTATCAGTAATCAGAAAAGTAATTAGAAAGTCATCTGAATTGATAAAATTAAATGGTAAGCTAATTTTAGAGATTGGTTATGATCAAAGAGAACCGGTTATAAAAATGTTAAATGAAAATAACTTCTATAATAATAGAATTTTAAAAGATTTAGCAAAAAATGACAGATGTATAATTAGCACAAAAATATAAATTTATGGTTACATTCAGAAATAATAATAACTTAAGAAGAAATAACTTTAGAAGAAATGATAGAGGTTTTAAGTCCAATATAGATAGGTCTAAATATGGCTCTAATTTTTCAAAAAATGAAAGTTTTCAAAGAAAATCTCCAGGAAGAAATAATCACAATGCATCTAAATTAATTGAAAAATATAGCAATCTTGCAAGAGAGGCTTTATCGAGTGGTGATAAAATTTTATCAGAAAACTACTTTCAGCATGCAGATCATTTTACAAGGATTTTAAATGATCAAGATGCTCAAAGAAAACTTAATTCTACAAATGATAATCTTAACAACTCTCAACAAAACGTGGTTGATGTAAACAAAGAACAAAATAATACTAGTGAAAAAATCAATAACTTGGATTAAGAAAACTTTCAGAAATTAGTTCAAACCTACAATTTTTTCAGACTTTAAAACATTTAATTTAATTTTTCTTGTTTCAAATAACTTTCTATTATCTCCTTTTAAAATTTTTCCAGATGGGAGTTTTAAAGTTTGAGAATTAACTTTTTTTCCGTTAATTAATACTTCATAGTGTAAATGTGGTCCTGTTGATTTTCCTGTTGAGCCAACATATCCAATAGTTTGACCTTGTTTCACTCTTACACCATTTCTTATTCCATTTGCAAACTTTGACATATGTGCATATATGGTTTGGTATGTTGAATTATGTTTTATAACTACACAATTTCCACCTCCACCACACCAACCAGCTTTTTTAACCACTCCTGAACCTGAAGCCATAATAGGAGTTCCCATTGGCGCAGCAAAGTCAGTACCTTTATGCATCTTATTAAATCCATCTATTGGATGTTTTCTCATGCCAAATGGAGAAGAAAGTCTTGCACCATTAATAGGAGTTTTCATTAATGCTTTCTTAACACTCTTACCATTCTTGTCATAATGCCCGGTACTTCCTTCTTCATCAAAATAGTAAAGAGAATTATCCTCACCGCTTAAAACTAAATTGGCAAATAAAATATTCCCTGCTTCAATCAACCTGTTATTCTCATCAACAAATGCCTCATACATAATTTGAAATTTATCTTTTTTTCTAATATCTCTTTGAAAGTCAACTTGAAAACCGTAAATTCTTGCAAACTCAATTATAACATTAGTCGGAACTTTTTGGTCTATTGCCGATTTATAAAGACTTGATAGAATTGAACTTTCATTATAAATAATTTTTTTTTCCAATTTAGTTAAAACGATTTTATGATTGAAACTTTTGCTTTCAGAGTCTCGTGTTAAAATTATTCTTTCTTTATTTGATATTTGGAAAATAAATTCTTTGATTGAATTATTGGTCTGATCAATTGTAAAAAGGATTTTTTGGTCTGTGTTTAATTTATTTAAATTCATCTTATTATGTATTTTTTTTTTGATAAGTAAAATTTCTTTTTTGTCTAAAGAGTAATAATCTAGAATACTCGTGAATGTCTCACCATCACTAACTTTATGGGAAATTTTTTTAAATCTTGGTTCAAATTTACTAAAAAAATGATTTACTGTTTTTTTAAAGTAAAAATTTTCTATAATTTTTTTATAGTTATTATTTATTTTATCTTTTGTTTGATTGTGGTAAATCGTGAAAATGCTAGTTAAAATAATTAGTATTATCAGCGCAAAAATTTCATTTTTACCTTTAAATTTTATATCTAATTTTTTAATCATAGAAAGTTTTTGAATATCAATTATTAGTTTAACAATTAAAAAAAATCAAAAAAAACCCCTTTAAATAAGGCTTTTTTATCAAATTTTTGATGTTAATTGCTTGATTTCCTTTTATTTTAGCCTATAAGCACTGAACTTTCTCATTAAAATTAATATAAGTACAATAAATTATTGAGGATTATTGAGCCTTTTAGCTCAATTAGTTATTAAAAAAGTAAAAATTTTAGAAGAGAAGTGTGGACGGTTAAGGTTACCAAAATTTGTCGTACACACTTCAACATCATATAAATTTTATTCTTAGAATTTATATGGAAGCTAGTGTGCGCCGTTTTTAAACTTGAGAGTTTGATCATGGCTCAGAACGTACGCTGGCGGCACGCCTAACACATGCAAGTCGAACGAAGTAGCAATACTTAGTGGCAGACGGGTGAGTAACATGTAGGTATCTGCCCTATGGCCTGGAATAACACGAGGAAACTTGTGCTAATACCGGATAAGTCTTTACAGAGAAAGCTTTATGCACCATTGGATGAGCCTGCACTTGATTAGTTTGTTGGTGGGGTAATGGCCTACCAAGACTGTGATCAATAGCTGATTTGAGAGGATGATCAGCCACATTGGGACTGAGACACGGCCCAAACTCCTACGGGAGGCAGCAGTGGGGAATCTTGCACAATGGAGGAAACTCTGATGCAGCGATGCCGCGTGAGTGAAGAAGGCCTTTGGGTTGTAAAGCTCTTTCGTCGGGGAAGAAAATGACTGTACCCGAATAAGAAGGTCCGGCTAACTTCGTGCCAGCAGCCGCGGTAATACGAAGGGACCTAGCGTAGTTCGGAATTACTGGGCTTAAAGAGTTCGTAGGTGGTTGAAAAAGTTGGTGGTGAAATCCCAGAGCTTAACTCTGGAACTGCCATCAAAACTTTTCAGCTAGAGTATGATAGAGGAAAGCAGAATTTCTAGTGTAGAGGTGAAATTCGTAGATATTAGAAAGAATACCAATTGCGAAGGCAGCTTTCTGGATCATTACTGACACTGAGGAACGAAAGCATGGGTAGCGAAGAGGATTAGATACCCTCGTAGTCCATGCCGTAAACGATGTGTGTTAGACGTTGGAAATTTATTTTCAGTGTCGCAGTGAAAGCGATAAACACACCGCCTGGGGAGTACGACCGCAAGGTTAAAACTCAAATGAATTGACGGGGACCCGCACAAGTAGTGGAGCATGTGGTTTAATTCGAAGATACGCGCAGAACCTTACCAACACTTGACATGTTCGTCGCGACTTTAAGAGATTAAAGTTTTCGGTTCGGCCGGACGAAACACAGGTGCTGCATGGCTGTCGTCAGCTCGTGTCGTGAGATGTTGGGTTAAGTCCCGCAACGAGCGCAACCCTCACTTTTAGTTGCCATCATTTAGTTGGGCACTCTGAAAGAACTGCCAGTGATAAGCTGGAGGAAGGTGGGGATGACGTCAAGTCCTCATGGCCCTTACGTGTTGGGCTACACACGTGCTACAATGGTATATACAACAGGAAGCAAGACGGCGACGTTTAGCAAATCCTAAAAAGATACCTCAGTTCGGATTGCACTCTGCAACTCGAGTGCATGAAGCTGGAATTACTAGTAATCGTGGATCAGCGTGCCACGGTGAATGCGTTCCCGGGTCTTGTACACACCGCCCGTCACACCATGGGAGTTGGTTCTACCTTAAGGCAAGGTTTCAAACCCTTGACCACGGTATAGTCAGCGACTGGGGTGAAGTCGTAACAAGGTAGCCGTAGGGGAACCTGCGGCTGGATTACCTCCTTTCTAAGGATGAATAAAAGTAAAATTTTATTCTAAAAAATACACAGGTTAATGTTGACCGTCCTCATTTCTCTTCTAAAAAGTTTAGTGTTTCTCTTGAATGGGGGCCGGTAGCTCAGTTGGTTAGAGCACACCCTTGATAAGGGTGGGGTCGAAAGTTCGAGTCTTTCTCGGCCCACCAAAAATTTAAAGGGGGATTAGCTCAGCTGGGAGAGCGCCTGATTTGCATTCAGGAGGTCAGCGGTTCGATCCCGCTATCCTCCACCAAAACACTTAGTTATCTAAAATTGTAAATATAAATAATTAATATCAATATCTATATCCGAACATTAAAAATGTTATTAATTAATGTTCAAATAAAAATTTGATTCAACACAGAATTTTTTTCTGTGCATAAATCAAGCGTTTAAGGGCGTGTGGCGGATGCCTTGGCACTGAAAGCCGATGAAGGACGTGATATACTGCGATAAGTTTCGGGGAGCTGTATGTAAGTTTTGATCCGAAAATTTCCGAATGGGGAAACCCACCACTTTATGTGGTGCTTTAAACTGAATACATAGGTTTAAAGAGACAACCTGGAGAACTGAAACATCTAAGTAACCAGAGGAAAAGAAATCAATTGAGATTCCGTTAGTAGTGGCGAGCGAAACCGGAGTAGGCCAGTAGTTTTGTTAAAAAAATTAGAATAGTTTGGAAATGCTAACCATAGAGGGTGATAGTCCCGTATGAGTAATGTTTAACAAAATTCTTGAGTAAAGCGGGACACGTGAAATCCTGCTCGAATATAGGGGGACCACCCTCTAAGCCTAAATACTCTTCAGTGACCGATAGTGAACAAGTACCGTGAGGGAAAGGTGAAAAGAACCCCTATTAGGGGAGTGAAACAGAACCTGAAACCGCATGCCTACAATCAGTCGAAGCTCTTTTTAGAGTGACGGCGTACCTTTTGTATAATGGGTCAGTGACTTAATTTATTAAGCAAGCTTAAGCCATCTAGGTGTAGGCGTAGCGAAAGCAAGTCTTAATAGGGCGATTAGTTTAATGAATTAGACCCGAAAACGAATGAGCTTACCATGAACAGGTTGAAAGCAAGGTAACACTTGCCGGAGGACCGAACCAGTTGACGTTGAAAAGTCTTTGGATGATTTGTGGTAAGGGGTGAAAGGCCAACCAAATTCGTAGATAGCTGGTTTTCCGCGAAAACTATTTAGGTAGTGCGTTGAATAAATAGATGTTTAGAGGTAGAGCACTAAATGGGCTAGGGGGAAGAGATTCTTACCAAACCTAATAAAACTCCGAATGCTAAACATTGTTCTTCAGCAGACAGACTGTGGGTGCTAAGGTCCATGGTCGAGAGGGAAAGAGCCCAGACCACCAGATAAGGTCCCAAAATTATGATTAAGTGTGAAAGGATGTGGAAATTCCTTAACAGCCGGGAGGTTGGCTTAGAAGCAGCCATCCTTTAAAGATAGCGTAACAGCTCACCGGTCTAATAGAGTTTCTGCGCCGAAGATGTAACGGGGCTAAAATCATATACCGAATCTGTGGATTTATAATTTTTTCGAAAATTATAACTGGTAGCGGAACGTTCTGTAAGCCTGTGAAGGGATACCTGTGAAGGATCCTGGAGGTATCAGAAGTGCGAATGCTGACATAAGTAACGATAAAAGAAGTGAAAAACTTCTTCGCCGAAAATCCAAGGGTTTCTGCGCAAGGTTAATCCGCGCAGAGTTAGTCGGCACCTAAGGCGAGGGCGAAAGCCGTAGTCGATGGAAACAAGGTTAATATTC
Source organism: uncultured Pelagibacteraceae bacterium (assembly GCA_902531765.1). Lineage (GTDB taxonomy): Bacteria > Pseudomonadota > Alphaproteobacteria > Pelagibacterales > Pelagibacteraceae > Pelagibacter. Next base: position 120,406 of record CACAFC010000002.1, read on the forward strand.
CTTGACCAGATGGTAGTGACGGATCTTGTAAGTTGTGAATTCTTAATGGATTGAATTTGCCGCGAAAAGGTTCCAAGAAATAGCTCCATCATTAGACCGTACCCTAAACCGACACAGGTGGATTAATAGAGTATATTTAGGCGCTTGAGAGAATGATGTTGAAGGAACTCGGCAAAATGCTTCCGTAACTTCGGAATAAGGAAGACCATTATTTAGGCAACTATTTAATGGTGGCACAAGCCAGGGAGAAGCGACTGTTTATCAAAAACACAGGGCTCTGCTAACACGTAAGTGGATGTATAGGGTCTGACGCCTGCCCGGTGCTGGAAGGTTAATGCGATGGGTGCAAGCTCATTTCTGAAGCCCCAGTAAACGGCGGCCGTAACTATAACGGTCCTAAGGTAGCGAAATTCCTTGTCGGGTAAGTTCCGACCTGCATGAATGGCGTAACGATTTCTCCGCTGTCTCCAACATCAACTCAGTGAAATTGAATTCTCCGTGAAGATGCGGAGTTCGCGTAGTTAGACGGAAAGACCCCGTGCACCTTTACTGCAACTTTACATTGGTGTTAGGAAAAACATATTTAGCATAGGAGGGAGACATTGAAGCAAAAGCGTCAGCTTTTGTGGAGTCACCAGTGAAATACCTCTTTTGTTTTTCTTGATATCTAACTGGTAGCCGTTATCCGGCACCAAGACATTGTATGGTGGGTAGTTTGACTGGGGCGGTCGCCTCCCAAATAGTAACGGAGGCGTGCGAAGGTAAGCTCAGAACGGTCAGAAATCGTTCGTAGAGTGCAATGGCATAAGCTTGCCTGACTGTGAGACTGACAAGTCGAGCAGAGACGAAAGTCGGTCATAGTGATCCGGTGGTTCTGAGTGGAAGGGCCATCGCTCAACGGATAAAAGGTACGCCGGGGATAACAGGCTGATACTGCCCAAGAGCTCATATCGACGGCAGTGTTTGGCACCTCGATGTCGGCTCATCACATCCTGGGGCTGGAGCAGGTCCCAAGGGTTTGGCTGTTCGCCAATTAAAGTGGTACGTGAGCTGGGTTCAGAACGTCGTGAGACAGTTCGGTCCCTATCTGCTATGCGTGTAGAAGAATTGAGAGGAGTTGACCCTAGTACGAGAGGACCGGGTTGAACATACCACTGGTGGACCGGTTGTAGCGCCAGCTGCAGTGCCGGGTAGCTAAGTATGGACGAGATAACTGCTGAAAGCATCTAAGCGGGAAACTCACCTCAAAACTAGTTCTTCCTATAGAGCCGTGGTAGACCACCACGTTGATAGGCTGGATGTGGAAGCGCAGTAATGCGTGCAGCTGACCAGTACTAATAGCTCAATTGGCTTGATTTATGCACTGAAAAAAATTTTTAATGTTTTATGTTAAAAATATTTCAAAATAATAGACACAATTTTTATATAATAGATATAGTTATGCATTTTTCATCTAGATTTCATAAACAAATTCTAAAAGAAAAAAAAACTTTAGATTTAGATAGGGTATTTAAGTTAGATAAAAAAAAGGAAATAATTTTACCTTTAGGAACTTGTTTTCTAGATATATTTTGCACCGCACTTCAAAAAAAAAAATATAATATATTATTTGATCACAAACCGAGTGTTATAGTAAATAATCATCTAAGATTTTTTTTTGGAAATTTTTACAATCCATTAAATTTGTTACACTGTCTTGAAAGAATAATACTTAAAAAATGGACTTTTAATAGACAAGATTTCATTTTTAGCGAGGAGTTTGGGCACTTTATTAATCTTCATCATAAAGCCAGATATAAAACAAAAAAATTAAATGAAATTATTTCTAGGATGAATGAAGTAGATGAATATTTAATTAACGAAATTAAAAAATCAACAGTAGTCTTATTAAGTTTCGAAACAACCGAGGTATGGGTTGATAAAAAATCTAAAAGAGCATGGTATTCATTTTATGGAAATCTTTTTAATCAAAAATGTTATAAAAATCGAGCAAAATTGAAAATATTAAGTTATTACGATATCAAGGATATTTTGACTAAAATAATAAATATCCTTAACAAGTTTGGAAAAAAAAAAATTATTTTAATGACTTCCCCAAATAAACTTTGGTCAACATATCAAAATAAAGACATAGAAATTAGTGATACATTTTCTAAAAGCACATACACAGCTGCTTTCAATAATTTATCTTCAAAAAATATATCTTATTTTCCTGCTATTGAAATTTTTAATAACTTAAATGAAAAAAAAAAGTATAGAAAAGATTATCTTCATGTAAATTTACAGACAGCTTCAAATGTTTTCGAGCCATATTTCAAAAAAATATACTTTTAATTATGGAAAATTGGAAAATAGATAATACTTCATTTAAAAAAAAAATTTTTAAAAAAATTAATCATCTTTATAAATTAAAAAAATATAATGAAGTTATTTTTGAAATTAAAAAAATATTATTTTTTTCTTTAGATGAACATGAAAAAAACAGCTTAAAAAAAATTTTAAAGTCTGACTATAGTCTATTCTTAAAGAATAATAGTCTCAGGAAAATTAAAATTTTATTTTTGTCAAATCATTACCTTGAAAACTTCAGATTTGACTTACTTTTATGTGGAATAGAAAAAAACCTGTTCTTAGACGTCAAATTTGGTGGAGTAAATCAACTCAATTATAATGAGTTACCAAAAAATATAAAAAACCAACTACATGAATTTGATTTAATAATTTACTCAAATTTTATAAATTATGACTATAATTTGGATATTAAAAAAAATATTAATCAATTTAAAAAAAATATCGCATCTATTAAAAAAATAAATCCAAAAATTATGGTAAGCGATAATCCTAAAATTTCTGAGGTTTTTACTAATTACAACTTAATTGATAAGTACAATTCATTTTTAAATGAATTTTGCAAAAAAAATCATTTTAGTTTGTGGGAAACAAATTTATTACAAGGCAAAATAGGATTTCGTCAATTACACGACACAAAATACTTTTTTGATAATAAAATCTTTTTTAATCCAAAATTTTCTGGGTTAATATTTAACGACTTAGCAAGCTATCTTTCATTTCAATTTCAATCCAACATTAGATTAATTATTACTGATCTTGATAACACGATGTGGAGAGGTTTAGCTGCGGATGATAAAAAAGAGGAGATCAATTTTTTACCTGGCGACTCTCTGGGTCAGCCGCATTATAATTACCAATTATTTTTAAAAGAATTAAATAAAAAAAATATACTAATAGCTGCAGCTTCAAAAAATGATAATAACTTGATAAAGAAAATATTTAAAAAAAAAAAATTACCATTTGAGTTTACAAATTTTGTAGAAACAAAAATTAATTGGAATCCTAAATCTGAAAATATCAAAGAAATTTGTAAAAAAACCAATCTTTCACCTGAAAATGTCTTATTTATTGATGACTCAAAATCAGAAATTTTTGAGGTCTTAGAAAATGTCCCGAAAATTAATGTTCTAAGTTTTGATAGTCCTTTAAATATTTCTCAAAATATTGAGCGATCAAATTACTTTAAAAAATTTTCAAATGAAAAAATTAACAGACTAAAAAGTATCAAGTCTTCTGAAAATTTAAGTTTAGTAAAAAATAATAGTTCGGAATATAAAAAATATCTTAAAAATTTAAAAATGAAAATGCAAGTCACAAAAGTGAATCAGAGTAATATGTCAAGATTCGTAGAGCTAATTAACAAAACTAATCAGTTTAATCTTAATTTAAAAAGAACTAGTTCATTCGAGGTAAAAAAATTTCTAAAAAATAAAAACAATATTGGGCTTACCTTTCAATTAAAAGATAAGTTTATTGATCATGGAATTATCTCAAATCTAATGGTAAGTGTTGATATAAAAAAAAAAGAAGCCAAAATAGATGCTTTTGTAATTTCATGCAGAGTTTTCGAGAGAAGAGTGGAGTATTATATTATAGACAAATTAATTAACTTATTAAAAAAAAGAAAAATAAAAATATTAAATTCTTTGTATATTAAAACTGATAGAAATACTCAATTTCAAAACTATTACAAAGATGTTGGTTTTAAAATTATTAAAAATCTGCATAATAAAAAGTATTTTGAATTAACATTAAACAATTTTAAAAAAAATGAGTTTTATATAAAATGAAATCATGAAACTTGAAAACAATAAAGTTCAGAATAAAATCAAAAAAAATTTTTTGTCAATTTTTAAACTAAAAAAAAATAAATACAATTTTAAAATATCAAGAAATAATTTTGATGATTGGGATAGCATTAATCATCTTAATTTCATGATGTCTTTGGAAAGAGAGTTTAACATTAATTTTTCCTACAAAGAGTTTCTTAATTTAAATTCAATTGAAAAATTGATAAAAAATATTGAAAAAAAAAATAAAAAAAAATAAGAAAACATTTTTCTTTAAGATAACAAAAGAAGATTATTCATCTTTTGAAAATTTATCAAATGATAAAAGTTTAATCCATTCGAATAAAGTTTTTTGTAAAAAAAATAACTTTAAAGATGTGGTTGTTTATGGTGGTGTTATTACTGCAAAGTTATCTTATGTTTTGAGCAAAACCTTAAATGGTAATAAGGCAATATCAGTATCATGGAATATAAATTATTTTAAGCCAATTTATATTGGAGATAAAATTAAATTTTTCGTTAAAAAAAGCAAATATTATAAATCAAAAAAATTTATGGAGAAAGAAATAGTCGTGTATAAGAAAGATTCTGTTTTAGCATCTATAATTGTGATCCAAAAAGTTTTAAATTAGTATAGATCTTTAATTTAATGATAAAAAAAAATAACAAGAACATCATTTTCTTTATTGGTGCTAGAGGTGGAAGTAAAGGACTACTAAATAAAAATTTAAAAAAAATAAATAATAAATCTTTAATATCAATTACTATTGATCAAATCAAAAAGTCAAAATTTTATACAGAAATTATTGTTTCCTCGGACTCACCAAAAATTATAGAAGAGGCAAGAAAAAATAAAGTTGATTTTATAATTAAACGTCCAAAAAATTTATCTTCATCTACAGCACCAAAATTTGATGTATGGAAACACGCAATAAAACTTTATGAAAAAAGTTCAGGAAATAATATAGACTTATTGGTAGATTTAGATTGCACTAATCCACTTAGATACACAAAGGATATTGATAATATAATAAAAATAAAATTAAGAAGTGATAAATCTGATGCGGTAGTTTCAATTGCAAATTCAAGAAAAAATCCATATTTTAATATGGTGGAATATAACAACTATCAATATTTAGAAATATCAAAAAAAGAAAAAAATTGGCCATCAAGAAGGCAAGATGCTCCAAAAGTTTATGATCAGGTAGCTAGCATATACTGTATGAATGCTAATTTTGTAAAAAAAAATAACTTTTTATACCAAGGAAATATTAAAGGTTATTTGTTGAGAGATTTTCAAGCATTTGATGTAGATAATCAATTAGATTTTGATTTGGTAAAATACATCTATAAAAAATATAATTTCGATTAGTTATAAAGCATACCCACCATCAACTTGTATATTTGCTCCATTAATGTAATTTGATTTTTCACTTAACAAAAACTCTAGAGAACCATAAACATCTTCCTTGCTAGCCATCCTTTTTAAAGAAACTTTTTTAATATATTTTTTTTCAAATTTTTTTGAATGGTTATTGAAAACACCTCCAGGAGATAAAATATTCACTAAAATTTTTTTTGATCCATATTTGTTAGCAACCCAACTATTCAAACCAAGTAATGCAGCTTTAGAGGCAGAATATCCTATCGGAGTAAAAAAATTTTCATCATTATAAATAGCATGATCAGGACTTTTGGTTCCATATATACTTCCGATTGTAATAATTTTTTGTATTTTCTTCTCATTGTTATGAAATTTTATAAAATTTTTCATACAATAAAATACTCCGTTAAGGTTTATATCAATATTATTTTTCCAGTTTTTGTCATCAAAAAAATCATTTGATATTTTTTTTTCTTTTAATGAACCTTCGATTGTAAAGCCAGCTGCATTTATTAAACAATCAAATTTTCCGTATTTTTCTTTTAATTTTTTGAAAAAATTTTCTACATCAAGACTATTAGTTATATCTAAATTTAAAATTTTGATTTTAGAGCTAAATTTTTTATTAATTTTTTTATCAGCCCCTATGATTAAATTGATTTTTTTATTTTTTTTCAATTGACTGTAGAAATAACTTCCTAAAATCCCAGATGCGCCAATCAGAACTATTTTTTTTTTTGTCATAAATAATTTCTTTGATATTACTTAATCATTTTTAAAGCTATTTTCAAATCAATTATAGATTCATCAAAAAATTTCAATGTATTCTTTTTTTTAATTAATTTTGAGAAAAGTTTAATGTTTCTTTTTAATAATTCTTTTTGAGAATTTTTTTTATTATCAATTTTAAGAATTTTATTATTGATAATCATTTTTGAATTAGCAATATCCAATATCATAATTTTTTTTGTTGTAATTATTTTATAGGATCTAAAATATTTTTGTGAGATCATGTCTTGATAAAGTGATCCTACAATTCCATTATTTGTTTTAATCGTTGAAATAGCTAAATCTTCCATTTGGTTTGTTTTAATATTTTTTTTTATAGTTTTGATATATTCTATTTTACCAATAAGATTTTGAATTAAATTTATTTCATGAATAAGTTCAAAAATTACACCTCCACCTTTTTTCTTCTCTAAAAAATAATTTTTTGAAAAAGATTGTTTTTTTCTCCATTTCTTGAAATCATATCCAACCTCAAATAAAAAAGAAATTATTTTTTCATTTTTCAAAATTTTTTTAAGATAGGGAATTTTTTCATGTCTTAAGAGCTGATAACCTGAAAAAAATAAAACATTATTTTTAATTATACTTTTTCTTATTTTAGAATAATTAAATTTTTGAAAAAAAATTGGTTTTTCACAATAAATATGTTTTTTATTTTCTATTAATATTTTTAAATACTTGAGGTGTTTGTTTGTGGCATTCGCAATAACTACAAAATCAAAAATTTTTAAGTTCTTTAAATTTTCTATATACTTAATATTTTTAATTTTGTTGATTTTATTTCCACTTTCTGAAAAAATACTTACTTCATACCCAATTTTCTTTAAATTAATTATATGACTTTGAGCAATAGAGCCAGTTCCAATTACTAAAACATTTTTCATTTATTTTTTGTAAATTATACCTATTGAGGCAAAAGGATGTCCGTTGCCATAATATTTCTCAGCATCAAAAATTTCAACGTTACCAATTAAATTGAAAAGTTTATTTTGAGAATTAAAGTCTAAATATGGGTTTTTAAAATTTTTTTTCTTATTTAAGAATTCTAAAATTTCTTTAATTGTGTGTGGGCTTGAGAGCATATATTGGCCTTTATTATCATTATTAAATTTAATTACTTTTTCTTTAAAATGGTCAAGGGCTTTAAAATCCTCTATGAAATAAATTCCATTATTTTTCAAGCTTGGAAAAAAATTTTCAAAATTTTGAAATATCGCTTTTTCCTCATGAAGAGAGTCATCAATAATAAAATCAAACGGTCCATTTTTTCTTATGAAAGAAATAATTTGTTTTTTTTGAAAAATATCTAATTGAAAATATTTTATTCTTTTACTTTTATAAAAAAAGCTCTGCTTATCTTTTATGTCTAAACCATAAATAGTTCCCTTTTTAAAATATTGTTGCCAGCTGGCTATTGAGTGCCCATTAGCAACACCAATTTCTAATATTTTAATTTTATCATCTTTTTTATCTTTGAACTTTTCTTCATAAATTTTTGAGGAATTTAAACCCAAATGAAACTCATCCTCTTTAAGATTTTTTCGATTAATCCAATCATAATAGTTATTGAATTTATTCTTATTTTTATATTTAAACTCATAAATCTTTTTTGAGTCGATTGATCCTTTGTCAGTACCAAATCTTATAAATAAATTATCTAAATTGCCATCATTCTCAAAATTTATTTTATCTAAGTCAATTTTTGATGAATAAAATAAATATCTGAACACTCTGTTAATGGCAGTTTTTAAATTTTCATTTTTAATTGTATGAAATAATCTTTTGATTAAATATTTTGCATTCATTTAATTGTTATTGATTATGTATTAATATCATATAAAACAATCACTAATATATTTAAGTTATTAATCAATTATTTTGTTTATAGTTAATTTGAATTGATTATTTTGTTTAAATTATGAATTTAAAAATTTTAGTTACTGGGTCAGAAGGATTTATAGGTTCTCATATTGTAGAGAAACTAGTTAAAAAAGGCTACAAAGTTAAAGCTTTAGTTTTATATAATTTTAATAATTCTCATGGTTGGCTCGATACGTTAGATAAAAAGACATTAAAAGAAATAGAGATTATTGCTGGAGATATCAGAGATTTAAGTTTCTTATTACAAATTACAAAAAAAATTGATGTTATTTTACATTTAGCAGCTCTTATTTCAATTCCTTATTCTTACAAAGCACCATACAGTAGTTTGGAGAGCAATATACTTGGGTCATTTAACATTCTTGAGTCAGCTAAAATTAATGGTGTTAAAAAAGTTATAATGACTTCTACAAGTGAGGTTTATGGAACTGCGCAACAAGTTCCAATAAATGAAAGGCATCCATTAAATCCTCAATCACCTTATGCAGCGTCAAAAGTAGCTGCTGATAAAATTAGCCTATCATATAATAGATCTTTTGATTTACCAGTCACCATTATCAGACCGTTCAACACTTATGGTCCACGTCAATCTTTAAGGGCAATTATTCCATCTATAATTTCTCAATTAGTCTCAGGGAAAAAAATAATTGATATTGGAGATATATCACCAAAAAGAGATTTTACTTATATAGATGATACGGTTGATGCCTTTCTAATGGCAATTAAATCAAAAAAAATTATTGGTGAAGAAATAAACTTAGGAAACGGTTTTGATATTTCGATTGGTCAAATTATAAATATTTTAAAAGAAGATTTTAAATTTGATTTTAAGATTAAGGTTAATAAAGAAAGATTAAGACCTAAGAAAAGTGAAGTGTATAGATTAATTGCATCTAATATAAAAGCTAAAAAACTTTTGAATTGGAAACCAAAACACAATGGTTTATACGGTTTTAGACAGGGTTTAGAAAAAACTATTAAATGGTATGAAGACTCAAATAATTTAAAGTTTTTTAGAGTAAATGAATATAATATTTAATGAAAAGTCTTGATCTAGATAATAAAATTTTATTAACATTAAAAAAAAATAAGATTAAAAAAAGTTCAATTCATGAACCTTTTTTCTCTAATATCGAAATCAAGAATATCAAAGGATTAATTAAAAAAAATTCACTGGGTTCTTTCGGAAAAGATCTTGAAAATTTTAAAATTAAATTATCTAAATATACAAATAGTAAGTATGTAGTCGTTTTAAATAGCGGAACATCTGCTTTACATTTGGCTTTGAAGACAATTGGTATAAAAAAGAATGATGAAGTTTTAATGCCATCTTTAAATTATATAGCATCCGCTAACACGACTTTGTATTGTGGAGCGGTCCCACATTTTGTTGAAATATCAGGTAAAACTTTAGGTGTTGATCCAAATAAATTAGAATTATATTTAAGTAAAATCACCAAAATTAAAAATAATACTTTAGTAAATAAAATAACAAAAAGAAAAATTAAAGCTTTAATATGTCTACATACTTTTGGACATTCATCAGAAATTTTATCTATTAAAAAAATATGTAAAAAATATAAAATTTATTTAATTGAGGATGCCGCTGAAGCATTAGGAAGTTATTATAAAAATAGACATTTAGGAACTTTTGGTGAAATTGGCATATTAAGCTTTAACGTAAATAAGATTGTAACAACTATTGGTGGTGGTGCAGTGCTAACTTCCTCAAAAAAAATTGCTGATAAAATATTCAAGCTATCAAATATTTCGAAAAAACCTCATCCTTATAAATTTGTTTATGATGATTTAGGGTATAATTATAAAACAACAAATTTAAATTGCACTATTGGCTTAGCTCAACTGAGCAAAATTAATCAATTTTTAAGAAGAAAAAGAAAATTATATTTTAAATATAAAAAAATGTTTTCTAAATTCGACTCACTAGAAATATTTTCTGAACCAAAATTTTCAAGGAGTAATTATTGGCTTCAAACAATGATTTTAAAAAGACCTAGTTTAAAATTGCTGAATAAAATTTTAAAAACTCTAAATGAAAATGGTTATGGTGCCAGACCCGTATGGCAGTTGTTGCATAATGTTAATTATTTGAAGAAATATCCCAAAACAAATCTAAAAGTTACTGAAAATTTTTCAAAAAGAATTATTAATTTACCTAGTAGCTCTTTTTTATAGATGAAAAAAAAAATTATTTTGATTGGATCTGGTGGTCATGCTGTATCTACTATAAATTTGATTGAGTCAAATAAACAATTTAAAATTGTTGGGATAGTAAATCAAAATAGAAAAATAAAGAATTTGATGAATTATCCAGTGATTGGGACTGATAAAGACTTAAAAAGAATTATTAGATCTTACACAAAAAACTGTTGTATTGGAATCGGTCAAATCAAAGATTATAAAATAAGAACTTCTGTGTTTAATAAATTAAAAAGAATAGGTTTTAAACTTCCGACAATCGTATCAAAAAATTCTGATATAAACAAATCTACAAAAATTGGAGAAGGAACAGTGATTTTTCACAATTGCATTATCAATTCTAATGTATTTATAGGAAAGAATTGCATTATAAATAATGGTGTAATAATTGAACATGATTCTATAATTGGAGATAATTGTCACATTTCAACTGGTGCAATTATAAATGGCTCAGTAAAAATTGGAAAAAATTCATTTATAGGTAGTGGGGCAATTGTTAAAAATAATACTCAAATTGGTAATAATGTTGTCATTGGTATGGGCAAGAGGATAAAAAAAAGTATTAAATCAAACTCTACAATTAAGTGAAAAAAATATTTGTAATAGCTGAAGCAGGAGTTAATCATAACGGTAACTTAATTTTGGCAAAGAAACTAATCGACCTGGCAGCTATCGCTAAAGCCGACTATATAAAATTTCAGCTATATGATACTGAAAGTCTCGTGAGAGATAACGCTTCACTTGCTCCTTATCAAAAAAAAAATACAAAATTTAATTATTCTCAAAAAACTTTGTTAAAAAAATATGAATTAAGTTTTGAGGATATTAAAAAATTGTTGATTTACTCAAAAAAAAAAAAAATAAAATTTTTATGCACTCCTTTCGACGTAACTAGTATAAAAAATTTAAAAAAATTAAAATTAAACATTTTTAAAATAGCGTCACCTGATTTAGATAATTTTCCACTTTTATACAATCTAAGAAATGGTGTAAAAAAAATCTTCCTATCAACAGGCATGAGTTCGATCTCAGATATATCGAAAACAATAAAATTTTTAGAAAAAATAAATGTTAGAAAAAGTAAACTTATCTTATTACACTGTGTGAGCGATTACCCTGCCAAAAAAAATGATCTTAATCTAATGGCAATTAAACTTATTAAAGAGAGGTTTAAAGTAAAAGTTGGCTTTTCAGATCATTCAAATGGAAGTCTAGCATCCGTTGTAGCAACCACTCTTGGAGCAGAAGTAATTGAAAAACATATCACTCTAAATAAAAAATTGCCTGGGCCAGATCATTCATCAAGTATGAATCAAAAAGAATTTGAAAATTTTGTAAGATTAATTAGAGATACGCAAATTGTTTTAGGTAAAAGATCAAAAAAAATTACTCCAAACGAAAAGAAGAATTTTAAAATGGTTAAAAGGTCTGTTTTTTTTAATAATGATGTCAAAAAGGGATCAAGATATAAGATAAGTGACTTTATTTGTTTAAGACCCAGAAAAAAATTAAAATCAATAAATTGGAAAAAAGTACTAAATAAAACTGCAAAAAAAAACTATAAAAAAGGTGAATTCGTAAATATTTAAAAAAATTATCCATGAAAAAGATTTTAATTTTTACCAGTACTAGAGCTGACTACGGTTTATTTCATAGATTGATAAAAAGATTAAAAAAAAAATATATAACGAAATTAGTTGTGTCTGGTTCTCATTTTTCAAAAAAATATGGAGAGACAGTTAAAGAAATTAATAATGATAATATAAAAATTTTTAAAAAAATTAAATGGAATAAATTTGATGATAATAATTTAAATATTATAAATAACTTTTCAGAAACATTAAAAAAATTTTCACTCATTCTTAAAGATTATAAATTTGATTTAATTATTTTGTTAGGAGACAGATACGAAACACTATCGATAGCAATAACTGCTCATTTATTTCGGATACCAATTGCACATATTCATGGTGGAGAATTAACATCAGGTTCAATAGATGATGCAATGAGACATTCAATTACAAAATTATCTAATTTACATTTTGTTTCACATAAAGAATATAAAAAAAGAGTTGCTCAACTTGGTGAAAATCCAAAAAATATTTTTGTTGTAGGTTCTTTAGGTGCTGAAAATATTCAATATATAAATTATTTATCCAAAAAAAACTTAGAGAAACAGTTAAACTTTAGATTTCTTGAAAAAAACATATTGATCAATTTTCACCCTGAAACATTAAATTTGAAAAGTGAAAAAAAACAAATTGAAGAAATTTTAGAAAGTTTAAAAAAATTTAAAGATATTAATAAAATATTTACAATGCCTGGAATTGATAAAGGTAGTAATTACATATCAAATGAAATAAATAAATTTGTAAAAAAAAATAAAAACTCTTACTTATTCAAATCCCTAGGATATAAAAAATATTTTTCATTAATTAAAAATGTTGATTTTATGCTAGGAAATTCATCTAGTGGAATACTTGAAATGCCCTCATTTAAAAAAATTACAATAAATTTGGGTGACAGACAGCATGGAAGATTACAAGCAGAATCTATTATTAATTTAGATATATCTTCAAAAAAAATAACTCAAACTATAAAAAATTTTTATAAAGGAAAATATAACCTGAGATTAAAGAGAACAAAAAATATTTATTCAATTAAAAACACAAGTGGTAAAATACTTCAAATTTTAGATAAAGTGAATTTTAAAAATTTGAGTTACAAAAAATTTCATGATTTAAAAAGATGATACTTAAAACCCATCTATCAAATTATCAAATATCGCAAGATTCAACTTTTTATCAATTAATCAAAACAATAAATAAAAATGGAAAAGGATTTGCAGTGGTAATTGATCATAAAAAAAGAGTAAGAGGTATATTCACAGATGGAAATATTAGAAGACTGTTGTTAAAAAAAATTGATCTAAACGAAAAAATTTCTAAATATTGTAAAAAGGAATTTAATTATATTTCATACAATAAAATTATTAAAAAGAACAAATTTTATAAATATTCAAATCAAATTCCAATAATTGGAAAAAATAAGATTTTAAAAGGATTGATAATTAAACAATCAAACAAAAACTACAAGGAAAACACAGTCTTCATTTTAGCTGGTGGGAAAGGCCTAAGAATGGGAAAAGTCTCTAAGAAAACTCCAAAACCTATGTTAAGGATAAATAATGAACCTATCCTGGAAAAAATTATTCAATCTTTTAAAAAATCAGGATTTAAAAACTTTATTATTTCAACAAAACATCTATCTGATAAGATTGTTAAGCATTTTGGAGACGGCTCGTTATTTGATATTACAGTTGATTACACTAAAGAAAAAAAATATTTGGGTACAGCAGGGTCATTAAGTCTTATTAAAACTGCAAATATTAGGGAAAATATTATTGTAACTAATGGAGATTTATATGGCAATCTTGATTATTCAAACATGATGAAAATTCACAAAAAAAAAAAAAATGACCTCACAATTTGTGCAAGATTACATATGGTTGATATTCCATATGGTGTTATAAACTTTGATAATAAGAATCTGTTAAATGAAAAACCAAAGCTAAGTTATCTCATTAATGCTGGAATTTATATTTTAAAGAAAAAAATAATAAAATTAGTAAAAAAAAATAAATTTT
>CACAFC010000003.1 GCA_902531765.1 uncultured Pelagibacteraceae bacterium
AATAAAAAAGATAATCGCAATTTTAAGTATTTCATTCATCTCTTATTAAAAAACAATTAGTATGATTATTTACAATGCTAAAATTTTCTAAAATAAATTTATTTTTTGCAAGTATTTTAACTTCAGAAATATATTCATTATTTAGATTGTGTATTTTGAAAACAATGTTGCTATTTTTAGGGTAGAGATCATTTATGCTTAAATTAATTTTAAACTCAATTTCATTTTTATTAATTTTTTTAGGTTGATTGAAGTTCTTTATGAGATTTCTTTTTCCAAAATTTATCTCTGACAATAAATCAATCTCAACATTATCTAAATTTATTGATTTATTTAATGAAATTAGAATACTGTTTATTTTTTCAATCTTATTTACAAAAAAACTTAAATTGCTTATTTCAAATATATTGCCATCTTTTCTTTGATAATTAAGATTTATAATTTCTCCAGGATAATTTAACAATATAATATCATTTGAATATTTATTTAATTTTGATGGTTCAAAAATAGACCATTCAACAGGAGGAGTATGAACATAATTTATAATTGTTGGATTATTATCAAGCCAAAATTCTTTTTTTAAATATTTGAGATAACCCACACTCTCATTTCCACAAAAACCATAAGCAAAACTCACTCTTTTGTTAAGATCATTTGAATAAATATTTAAAAAATTTTTGAGAAAATTGGTTGAAAATAATAATACCAGCACTAAAAAAGATAGTATTAACCTCTTATAATTAAAATAGCGCTTTATCATTAATCTTTTTTTTTAAGTAATCTTTGATAGATATGAATATGACAGTATTTATATTACAATTTTTTGTAAATGAAAAAAAAAATCTTGATTACAGGTGGGTGTGGTTTTATTGGTACAAATCTTTGTATCTATCTAAAAAAAAAACATTATTTAGTATATTCTCTTGATAACTTGTCTAGAAAAGGATCAATATATAATTTAAAGTTACTTAGTGATTTAAAAATAAAAAATTTCAAATTTGATATATCTAATTCAAAAAAAATAAATTCACTTCCTAAATTTGACATAATAATTGATTGTTGTGCTGAGGCTGCAGTTGAGGTTTCCAGAAAAGATATCGATAGAGTTATAAATACTAATTTGATCGGCACTATTAATATTCTGAAAAAAGTGAAGAAAGATAATTCAAAAATAATTTTTTTATCCTCAAGCAGAGTTAATTCGATTAGAACTATTAATAAAATGTTCCTACGTCATGACTTTAAAAATCAAATTAAAATCAAAGAAACAATTAATGAAAATTTTGATACAAGTAGTCCAAAATCATTATATGGTCTAACAAAGCATGCATCAGAAATGTTTATAGAGGAATTTTCATTTGCATTTAACTTAAAGTATATAATAAATAGATTGGGAGTTGTTTCTGGCCCTCTTCAGTTTGGAAAACAAGATCAAGGTTTCGTAAGTCTTTGGATATGGAGACATATTACTAAAAAAAAACATAAATATATTGGGTTTGGCGGATTTGGGAACCAAGTCAGAGATGTTCTACATATTAAGGATTTGTGCGAAATAATTGAGATACAAATTAAAAGATTTAATATAATCAATAATAAAATATTCACAATTGGTGGATCATTAAAGAATTCAATTTCTTTGAAAAAACTTACTTTAATTTGTCAAAAAATTACTAATAACAAAATAAAATTTTCAAAATTAAGAAAAACGTCAATATACGACCTTCCTTACTTTGTTAGTAGCAATAAAGCTGTTAGTAGAACCTATAAATGGAAACCAAAAAGGAATATATATAGTATTGTTAATGATACTCACAGTTGGTTAGTAAGTCAGAAAAAGGTAATTAAAAAATTTATGTAATGTCAGTTGTATTAATTACAGGATCGTCAGGTTTAGTTGGATCGGAGTCAGTAAACTTTTTTTGCAAAAAAGGTTTTGAAGTTATTGGAATTGATAACAATTTAAGGAAATTTTTCTTTGGCACCGAAGGTTCTACTTTATGGGTAAGAAATTCATTGCTAAAAAAAAATAAAGAATTTAAAAGTTTAAATGTTGATATAAGAAATTATGAAAAATTATCAAAAATATTTAAAAAATATCAAAAAAAAATTTCCTTAATAATTCATTGTGCAGCTCAACCATCTCATGATTATGGGAAAAATTATCCTATTATTGATTTTAATGTAAATGCAACTGGAACTTTAAACCTTTTAGAATTAACCAAGAGGTATTGTTATGATGCAAAATTTGTGTTTATGTCGACAAATAAAGTTTATGGAGATAATCCAAACAAGTTAAAGCTTTATGAAAAAAATAGTAGGTGGGAATTAAAAAAAGACGATTTTTATTTTAAAGGTATAAATGAGAAATTTTCAATAGATGATTGTACACATAGTTTTTTTGGTGTTTCAAAAACATATGCTGACTTAATAGTTCAGGAATATGGTAAAAATGTTGGATTAAAAACTGTATGTTTTAGAGGCGGGTGTATTACTGGACCAAATCATAGTGGCGCAAAGTTACATGGATTTTTATCATATTTAGTGAAATTAAGTTTAAAAAATAGAGAATATAATATTATTGGATATAAAGGAAAACAGGTTAGAGATAATCTTCATAGCTTTGATTTAGTAAATTGTTTTTGGGAATTTTATAAGCGTCCAAAAAGTGGCGAGGTATATAATATTGGTGGCGGAAGATACTCTAATTGTTCAATAATTGAGGCTATAGATTTGGTTGAAAGAATAAAAAATATCAAAATTAAAAAAAAATTTACTAATAACCCAAGAGTAGGGGATCATATATGGTATATTTCAGATTTAAGTAAATTTAAAAAGCATTATCCAAATTGGAAACAAAAATACGATACAATGAAAATAATTGAGGAATTAGTTGATAATAATTGATTATTTTTTTAAAAGTATCTTTTCTAAAAGGCAATAAAGCATCGTAAAAATATATTTTGACCCTATTTCTTTAATTCTAAATTTAGACTTACCTAAAGTTCTACCTTTCCAACTTATAGGAATAATCTTATATTTTAATCTTCTACATTCAATCTTAAGCGGAATTTCTAAAAAAACATTAAAGTTCTCAGAAACTAGAGGGTATAGTTTTAATAAAGTCGATTTCTTATAAATCTTAAAAGCATTTGTAAAATCATTGTATTTGGAAAAAAAAATTATCTTAATCAAATTATTTGAAAACCTATTCAAAAAAAATTTGATTTTTGGATAATTTGTAACCTCTGATCCTTTTATAAAACGAGAGCCGAAAACAGCATCCAAAGTGTCATCATTTTTTATTTTGTTATAATAAGAATTTAAATCGTCTAAACTGTCAGACATATCTGCCATATAGATAGAAAGATATTTTTTTGATGAATTATCTATCCCTGTGATAATTGCCGAACCTAAATCTTTTTTATAATTATCTTTAAGTATAACATTGATTTTTTTAAACTTATTATTTTTTATTAATTTTGTTGTTTCATCAGAACTATTATCGTTAATGATGATTATTTCGTGATCTATTTGAGTTAACCATGAGTTATTAAATTTTTCCAATGTTTTTAAAATTATTTCTTCTTCATTTCTTACTGGCATGACAATTGAAAGTGACATAATTAATCTATAATATTTTAGAAATATGATCTCCTAATCTAAGACTAAGTTGAACAATTGTAAAAGTGGGGTTGGTGTATCCAGATGTTGGGAAAACAGAACTTCCTGACACGTATAAATTTTTATTATTATGAACTTTTAAATTATAATCAACTACTGAATTTTTGAGATCAACTCCTATTCTCGTACCCCCAATGTGATGGTAAACTCCTAAAGAGTCGTAATTGTTTAAATCATCTATACTCTTTTGAAGTGCCACTCTCCCTATATCTAAATTTCTACAAATATTTGCAAATTCTTTTAAAATAGTTTTAGCAGAGATCAATGTATCGATAGATTTTTTATAATAAAGATTTGAAATAGGAATGCCATTACCATCCTTAATTTTATCATCCAATGTTATTCTATTATTTTTATTTGGAGCTTCCTCTAAATGCATGAATATATTTCCACATTTTAAATCTTTTTTGAAAATACTTCTTGTAACTTTTTTACCAAAATTTGGAGCAACACATAAAAGGTCTTTAACAATTTCTTTTACAATATTCTTATTTTCTTTTGCATCCATGTAGATGGATCCGCTCATTATTTTTTTTTCTTTTTTTAAAATTTCTGATGAAGCTATATGTAGTGGTCCATCCCTATCTATAAAATTTATTCCGAGGTACTCAGATAATTTTTTTTTTTTTAATACACCATACCCTCCTAAAAACCACGGATGTGTCATCCAATACATTCCAATGGATGAATTATTCTTAAGTAAATTATTTTGTTGTTTTGTATATAATAATATTCTTGAATTTTCTATTCCTCCTGATGCTAAAACAAAAAAAGCAGATGAAATTTTAAATCTTTGGCCATGGAATAAAAATTCTACTTTTTTTGTTACGCTCTCTTCACCTGAAAACTTTAAAACTTGAGCGTTCATAAGTAAATCAATGTAATTTGATTTACTAATATGGTCTCTAAATTTTTCATTAAATCTGACTTTCGAATATTGAAATTCAATTTGATTAAAGTATTTATTAATATTACTTTTTTTAAATGTATTATTTATGTCTAAAATTTTTGAAGTTTGATCTGAATAATTATCAAGTTCATGATGTTGAATTCCCCACTCAGACAGATTATAATTTTCCATTGGTTTAGACCATCCGCCCCATAACCCACTTGTTCCACCAAATTGTCTTAATCTGCTGGATCTCAAATCAGTAATTTCATCGCCAAATATTTTAGACTTATAAAATTCTTGAGATTTTTCACTATAATCATCAGAGCCAGCTTCCAGGATTAGAGTTTTAATTTTTTTTTCCTCAAGTTTAAGAGCTAAAGATATTCCCGCTGGGCCACTTCCCACAATTACTACTGGGTAATTTTTTCCAATAATTGCATTTGTATTTTTATATATCATTAGTCATTTTTATCTAAGTACCAAACAAACTTTTTGAAATTTCTTTTGTCTAATATTTTTTTAGAGTGGAATTTATGATCAGAATACGATCGTGTAAAACCAAATAAAAATATTGTTTTTAAGATTAGGATTTTTATAAAATTTCTTCTTTTTTTTATCATACTATTTTAGTTAGGATAATTTTTTTAGATTGGCAAGACCTAAAAAAAACCAAAATAAAAATCCATTAAATGTTGAAAATAAACTCCCACTTGGCAAAATTGGAATTAAAAAGATGATCAAATAAAAGTTTATTGTAATTTTAAAAATATTTCTTTCCTTTAAATCATTAAAAAATTTTCCTTTAAAAAAACTGAATAAAAATAAAATAAAGATAAAGTATCCTACTAATCCTTGCTCTGACAATAATTCAAAATGAATTTGATGGGGATGTGTTGAGCATCGTAGGTTTGTAAACTTAAGATTTTCTTTAAAATATTTTTTATGATGACATTGAAATCTAAAATTTTTATTTCCAATGCCATTCAATTTTTTATCTTTAAAGATCTCAATCGCAGTGTCATAGTGGGCGAAATATCTGATATTTTCTAATCTTTGGGAAAAAGATTTTGGGTTTTCTACATTAAGAACTCTGTTTAAAAATTCTGTTTGTTTAGAAAGAACAGTTGGAAAAATAAAAAATGAAGATACTGTTAAGAAAATTGTAAGTAAAAGTAAATAAAATTTTTTTATAAATAACTTTTTTTCATCTATAAAATAAAACACTATTAAAAAAAGTAAAGTTGATTTTAAAAAAGCTGATCTTTCACCAGTGACAAGAATACTTAACAATATAAGAACTAATATTAAATTTAGGATAAATTTATATTTTTTATTAACCTTATTTTGTAAGAAAAAAATAGTAGTTATAAATCCAAAACTGAAAAGAAAAGTACCAACTACATTTTCATCGTAAAAAAAACTAGTTATTCTTGTTTCATCTAGACTTTTAAAACCAAAAATATTCGACCCATTATATTTTTCAAAAAAAATATCTATCATTATTATAAAAATTATCAATAACCAGAATTTGAAAATTTTTTCTAATATTTCTTTTTTATCTATTAGTAAGGGTACAGCCGGAAGTAAAATCAAAAATTTTAAAAATAACAACGAGCGTATAAGTCCATCATAACCAAATTCTGGATTGATATAATAATTAATTAATGAATTTGCACAAATATATAAATAAAATGTGAAAAGTATTAAAAAATTATTTTCTTTAAACTGATTAAAATTTTTAGTTTTAAAGATACTGATGATGAATACTAAAAAAATGCAAAGAAGATAAAAATTTATAAAAAAATTTCCAATAATTGTTGCCACAGGTAGTGTAGCAAATAAAAAAATAATAAAGTAATGCTTTATATCTAATTTTTTTGATATCATTATCAGAAATTAATGATTATTTTTATATTGATTTTTAATTTTTACAACAAAGTTTATTTGGGGTAAAAGTCAATGATAATTATTTATTAATTACGAGACTTAAAAAAATTTGTTAAAAAAATAAAAGTTAATTCAAAATACTTTTTTTAAGTAAGTACAAATTTGTTAAATTTTAAATGATAAATATACCTATACTTTATTTTGGATATTTGGTTATTTTATTCTCGATTATTGGTTTTGGATTTTTATCTTCTAAACTTTTATCAATTAGACTTTCTCTTGGAGAATTAGGTTTAAGTGGAATTCTACTTATGACAATTCTGTCATATATAACCAATTTATTTGTTTCACATGGCTTTATTCACAATTCAATATTTTTGACAATAGGCTTATTTTCTTTTTTTTTAATATCAAAAAAAAAATTATTCAGGAAAAAAATTAAACTCATTTTATTAGTTGCGTCTGTTTTATTCATAGGAATTCTAATGTATAAAACTCATGACGATTTTTTTTATTATCATTTCCAATATACAATTTCATTAATTGAGTTTAAAAAAATATTTGGTGTAGGCAATTTGGAGCATGGATGGCGAACACCATCCTCTATATTTTACTTTAACTCTTTATTTTATTTACCAATTTTGGAAAAATCACTTATTAATAGTGGTGCAATATATTTTTTGATTTTTTCGAATATATTTTTCATTCAAAAAGTTTTTAATCTATTAAAAAATAAAAAAATTGATTTTATATTAATATTATCGCTATTTTCATTATTGTTTATAAATACAATTTTTTACAGATTAGCTGAACATGGGACTGATAGATCAGCGTTAATTCTTATTTTTATTTTAGCTATTTACTATCTTGAGGGAACAAATAAAAAATTAAGTAAAATAAATTTCAAACACTATTATCAAAAAATATTAGTTATAGCTCTTTTAATAGTTTCACTAAAAAGTTTTTATTTAATTTATACAACCTTCATTTTCATCTTATTATTTGAGTTTAGGAAAATTTTATTTACAGAAAACTTTTACAAGAAAATCTTTTTTGAACGGGTGAGTTATTATTTTTTAATTGGGACCTTGATTATTGTATTTACAATTTTCTCAAATACTGGATGTTTGATTTATCCTGCCAGTTTTAGCTGTATAGAGTCATTTTCTTGGTCAATACCAAAAAAAGAGGTAATAGAAATGAAAACTTGGTATGAACTTTGGTCAAAAGCGGGGGCAAGCCCTACTTATCGAATAGATGATGTTGAGTTTTACTTAACTGGTCTTAATTGGTTTCCCAATTGGGTACAAAATCATTTTTTTAACAAAATTTCAGACTTTTTATTATCTTTAATTTTGATTGTAATAATTACTTCAATTTTTCTGATTAAATTTAAAAAAGTAAAATTACCAAAAAAAAATTTTTATCTATTATATACTTTGGTCTTACTTTTACTTCTTGAATGGTTTTTAAATCATCCAGCTTTAAGATATGGTGGTTTTACACTTATTGCATTATCCATTTTTATACCTTTAAGTATATTTATTGAAAGCAGGCTGAATTTAAATATTAAATTAAAAAAAAAAATTATCTCTCTAATTTTAATATCTTTCTTTGTTTTCTCATTAAAAAATATTAATAGAATTTTAAAAGAGATTGACAAATATAACTACAACCCACTGGTTAATGCTCATTTCTATATAAATGAAGATGCATATAGTTCCAGTGAATTACTGTTAAAAGCAGAGAAGAAAAGAAATATTGATAAAAAAAAATTTTATATTGTTTTAGATAGAAATTTAATTAATAACCTTCATTTAATAAATGATGAATAAAATTATTGTAGTAACGGGTGGAGCAGGTTTTGTTGGTGGAAATCTAATAGAAAAACTTTTAAGAGAAACAAAATATAAAATTGTAAGTATTGATAATTATAGCTCTGGTTCAATAAAAAATCATATCAAAGATCCAAGAGTAAGATATATAAAGGACTCAACTTCGAATATTTCAAAAGCACTAAATAAATATAAATCTAAGATTCATACAATTTTTCACTTTGGTGAATTCTCAAGAATATATCAAAGTTTTTTAAAAATGGATGAATGTATCATGTCAAATTCAATAGGTACTCATGCAGTCTTTAATTTTTGTTTATCAAATAAGATTAAATTAGTTTATTCAGCCACTTCTGCAACTATAGGAAATAAAGGAAAAGATAAAAATTTATCACCATATGCTTTTACAAAATCTAAAAATTTAGAAATGCTAGAAAACCTCAAGAATTGGTTCAATTTTAAGTATGAGATTTTGTATTTTTATAATGTATATGGACCGAAACAAATAGCTGTTGGACCTATGGCAACAGTAATTGGTATTTTTGAAAATCAATATAAAACTAATAGGACTTTAACAGTTGTAAAACCTGGTAATCAATCTCGAAGATTTACACATATTAATGATACAGTCGATGCATGTTTTTACGCATGGAAAAAAAACAAATGTCGACACTATAGTATTTCAACAAAAAAAAGTTACACAATTTTAGAGGTAGCTAAGATGTTTGGTACAAAAATAAAATTTTTAGCTCCAAGAAAAGGTGAACGATATGCCTCTGCTTTGACTAATATGAATTTATCAAATAAGGTTTATAAAATATTTGGTAAAATTAGCCTTAAAAATTACATTAAAATCATTATAAATAGTAAAAAAAGAGAGTCTTAAATAGTTTACATTAAACTAATTTTATGTATAAACCCCTTGCCGGTAATTATTGCGAAAGAGTTATACCCGATACCATTCCGAACTCGGAAGTCAAGCCTTTCTGCGCCGATGATACTTTGTCTTAAGACATGGGAGAGTAGGACATTGCCGGCATTGAAATAAGAGGTTATGAAAATTAAAAGTTCACTAAAGTCTTTAAAAAAAAGAGATTTAAATTCTAAACTTGTTAGAAGAAGAGGTCGAATTTATATAATAAACAAAACTAATCCAAAATTTAAAGCAAGACAAAAATAGTCCTTATGGATAATGAAAGTCACAAAAATACTTGGAATAATTTTACCAAATTGGTTCTATGGGGAACTGTCGCAGTTATAGTTGTATTAGTACTAATGGCAATTTTCTTATTGTAAGGTTCTTCTATGAGAATCGGATCTGTTTTAGAAAATCAAGAGATTGAAAAAAGAATATCTATTACTCCTGATATAATAAAAAAATACACTTCTTTAGGATTTGAAGTTTTTTTAAGTGAAAATTATGGTCGTCATATTGGAATTAGTGATGATGTATATTTAAAATTGGGTGTAAAGATTTCTAAAGATGATAAAGAAATTTTAAGCTCTTCAGACATTATCGTTCAGTTAGGAATGCTTCCGGATGATAAAGCTTCAGTAATAAAAGAAAATCAAATATTAATCGGAGTTTTAAATCCTTATGAAAATAAAGATAAGTTAGAAAATTTATCTAAAAATAAAATTAACCTTTTTTCCCTAGAGTTACTTCCAAGAATAACAAGAGCCCAATCTATGGATATACTGTCATCGCAAGCAAACTTAGCTGGATATAAAGCTGTAATTGAGTCTTTTGCTAACTTTGAAAAAGCGATACCAATGATGATGACTGCAGCAGGAACAATTCCAGCTGCTAAAGTTTTAGTTGTTGGAGCTGGAGTTGCTGGACTTCAAGCAATTGCTACAGCTAAAAGAATGGGTGCAATAGTATTTGCTACAGATGTTCGGATGGCCTCTAAAGAGCAAGTTGAAAGCTTGGGTGGAAAATTTTTAACGGTTGAAGGATCTGAAAATCTTGAAACTGAAGGTGGATATGCAAAAGAAGCTTCAGAGGATTTTAAAAATAAGCAAGAACAACTACTATCTGAAACCTTAAAAAAGATTGATATTGTAATTTGTACTGCTTTAATTCCTGGAAAAAAAGCTCCATTGATAATCAAAGACAGCATGATTAATAATATGCAACCTGGTTCTGTAATTTATGATTTAGCAGCAATCCAGGGTGGAAATACTGCTTTTACAGAAGTTAATAAAATTGTTGAAAAAAATGGCATTAAAATAATGGGAGAAAGTAATATTTTAAATAAATTACCAATTTCATCATCTAGTTTATATGCAAAAAATGTGTTTAATTTTGTCGATAATTTATTTGATAAAAAGAATAAAAAGATAAACATAAACCTAGAAGATGAAATAATTGAAAAAACACTAATTAAATAAAATGGAAATAGATCCTTTAATTTTTAGATTGAGCATATTTATTCTTTCAATATTTGTTGGATATTATGTAGTGTGGAGTGTAACCCCATCTTTACACACACCGTTGATGTCAGTCACGAACGCAATTTCATCAGTTATTATTGTAGGTGCCATAATTGCAGGATTATCTGGAAATTCTAATAGTATATTTAATACCTCAAGTATTTTTGGATTTTTAGCTATTGCATTAGCCGCGATAAATATTTTTGGAGGGTTTCTTGTGACTCAAAGAATGTTAGCAATGTATAAGAAAAAAAAAAAAGATAAATAATGATATCAGCAAATTTATCAGCGATCTTTTATCTAATTTCTGGTGTGCTTTTTATCTTGGCATTAAGAGGTTTATCTTCACCTGAAACTTCAAGGCAAGGTAATTTATTTGGAATATTAGGAATGATTATTGCAATTACAGTAACATTTCTATCAATAGGAAATTTTTCAACAGGGTTTATTTTTGTTTTGTTGTTTATTTTGTTAGGAGGTTCAATTGGAGCATTTATAGCCTACAGAATACCAATGACAGCAATGCCAGAACTAGTTGCTGGATTTCACAGTTTAGTTGGTTTGGCTGCAGTTTTTGTTGCAATTTCTGCTTTTCTAAATCCTGAAGCATTTAATCTTGGAACAAAAGGAAATATTAAACTTGGTAGTTTGATCGAAATGTCAATTGGAGCAGCAGTTGGTGCAATAACTTTTTCTGGATCTATAATCGCTTTTTTAAAACTTCAGGGAATTATGTCTGGCTCACCTATAGTTTTTAAAGGTCAGCATCCTTTGAATGCAATAATTCTAATTTCCATAGTTGTTTTAATTTATTTATTATGTGCGTCACAATCATCTAATTTATTTTGGATTTTATTGGCTGTTTCCTTTTTAATTGGGTTTCTTTTAATCATTCCAATCGGTGGAGCAGATATGCCAGTGGTAATCTCAATGTTAAATTCATATTCAGGATGGGCGGCTGCAGGAATTGGATTTACTCTTGAGAATACTGCATTGATAATCACTGGAGCACTTGTAGGTTCATCTGGAGCTATATTATCTTACATAATGTGTAAAGGCATGAATCGTTCATTCTTTAATGTTATTTTAGGTGGATTTGGAGCAACAGATAGCAATTCCGGCTCTGCAAATAAAGAGCAAAGACCAGTCAAAAGTGGTAATGCTGATGACGCTGCATTCCTAATGAAAAATGCATCATCAGTTATAATTGTTCCAGGATATGGAATGGCAGTAGCTCAAGCTCAACATGCTTTAAGAGAAATGGTTGATACATTAAAAAAAAATGACATAAAAGTTTCTTACGCAATCCATCCTGTTGCAGGACGAATGCCTGGACATATGAACGTTTTATTAGCCGAAGCAAATGTTCCATATGATGAAGTTTTTGAATTAGAAGAAATCAATAACGATTTTGCTAATGCAGATGTAGCTTTTGTAATTGGTGCAAATGATGTTACAAACCCAGTTGCTAAAACAGACCCTCAAAGTCCAATTTATGGAATGCCTGTTTTAGATGTGGAGAAATGTAAATCAGTCTTATTTGTAAAAAGAAGTTTATCTCCAGGATATGCAGGAATAGATAACGATTTGTTCTATAAAGAAAATACTCTTATGTTATTTGCTGATGCTAAAAAAATGACAGAAGATATAACTAAAAACCTTTAATCTATCTTTGATGAGCACAAAAATATTTTGTGATATTGCAGATGTAAATCAAATTAGGAAGTTTAGTAAAAAAAAAATTGTTAAAGGATTTACAACTAACCCCAGTCTTATGAGATTAGCTGGGGCCAAAGATTACCAAAAATATTCAAAAGAAATATTAAAAGTTTGTAAAAAACCTATTTCATTTGAAGTTTTTGGTGATGACTATAATTCCATGAAAAGTCAAGCATTAATAATTAATTCATGGGGCAAAAACGTTTATGTAAAAATACCAGTTATAAATTCAAAAGGTATTTTTATGGGAAAAATTATTAAAGAATTAAATAGAAAGAATATAAAATTAAACATTACAGCTGTATATAATGCTCATCAAACTCAAAAAATTATAAAATGCTTAAATAAAAAATCTAAGGTAATAATTTCAATTTTCGCAGGAAGGGCAGCAGATACAGGAAAAGATCCTATACCAGAGTTTAAAAAAAGCATTAAAATGTCCAAGGGTTATAAAAATATTGAAATTTTATGGGCAAGTGTAAGAGAGCCATATAATTATTTACAGGCTAAACAATTAGGTTGTCATATTATTACCGTTCCACCAAAAATAATCGAAAAAATTGAAAAATTCGGTAAGTCATTCTCTGATCTTTCAATTGAAACAGTTAAAGGCTTTCTCAAAGATAGCAAAAGATCAAAATTTAAAATTTAAATTTATTTCGTAATATGAACATTATAAAATAAATTAATATCTATAAGATGAATTTTGAAAGGTAAATAAAATTCTTTAATCTTATTTTTATAATGAAATTTGATAATTGATTTTAATGCAAAAATCGAATTTATGTGTTCAGTTGCATTCATGTAATCAAACTCTTCTTTGGTAATTTGGTAATTTTTTTTTATTGAAAAGAACTTCAAATAAAGTCTACCCAATCTAAAAAGAAGACCAGGATCTGTCGGTAATGAAATAGATAAGATACCACCTTGTTTAAGCTTGCTCATCATTTCAAATAAAAATTTTTCTGGAAAAGGAATGTGTTCCAAACAGTGTGATATAATAATCCTATCAAAAGTCTCATTTGGATAGGGGATTTTCTTTCCATCATATTTTGAAATTTTTATTTTTGAATTATCAAAATTCTGACCTACCGCATAATCAGAAGTTTCAAGTATATGGTATTCATCGAAACTGTGTTTAATGTATTCTATGTGAGGTGCATCACCAGCGCCAATCTCTAAAACTTTCGATATATTTTTTGGAAAATTATATTTTTCAAGATTTTTATGACAAATTTTCATAAAAAAACCCATCAGTCCTTCATAAGCATGGCTTTTGTACTTATTGTCTAGTTTTTTAAAATTTTCTTTTTTAAACATAATTTTTTATAAACTAAAAATTTAGTATCACAATGAGAATAAATTAATTAAAAATGTACTAATCAAGTGAAAAAATTATATTTATCAACTTACCATTTTTTATTTTTAATAATTTCAATTATATCTTGGGTATATTTATTAGGGTTTGATTACATCAAACCTACGAATTTAGACTGGTTAAATTCTGGTGACCTCTCTACTTATCAATTAGGTTGGGAATATTTTAGAGATGATAAATGGAGATTTCCAATTGGCTTAAATCCAAATTATGGAATTTACTCAGATTCTAATATCATTTATTCGGATTCTATACCAATTTTTGCAATTTTTTTTAAATTATTTAATTTTTTACTGCCAGAAAAATTTCAATATTTTTCTATTTGGATACTTTTATGTATTTATCTTCAAATATTATTTTCATATAAAATAATTTATATTGGAACTGGTAATAGATTATTTTCATTATTAGGTAGTTTATTTTTTCTTACTGCATCTATTTTTATTAACAGATCAGGAATTCATCTTAGTTTACTCGGGCAGTGGTTGATACTCTGTGGTATCTACATAGAGATTTCAGAAAATGGTAAAAAAGATTTTTTAAGATTAATAACTTTATTACTTTCATTACTTGTCCATTTTTATTTTTTTTTAATGTTAATAATACTAATTTTTTTTCAAGATTTTTATAAATTATTATTTTTAAGAAAATCCTTTTCGAAAATATTAAAAAAATTAATTTTTATGATTATTTTTTCCATAGTTTTAATGTATTCGGTTGGATATTTTTCTATAAATCTAGATGATGGTTTAGGGTGGGGCTATGGCTATTATAATTTTAATTTGAATAGTTTTATAAATCCGAGTGGTCAAAATAATGTTGGATCTTTTTCATGGTCAAATTTTTTAACAAAACAAAATTATCAAAATAAAGAAATTGAGGGATTTTCTTATTTAGGATTATCTGGAATTATTTTTTTTATAGTATTTTTATTTAATATTTTTAAGGGAAAATTTAACATTTTTTTTCAAAATTTTAATTGGTTAATTATTATTCTACCATTCTTAATAATTTCTATATCAACCAATATTAATTTTGGAGATATGAATATAGTTTCAATTGATTTAAATAAATTTGTATATGCTTTTTTCAGCATTTTTCGAGCAAGTGGAAGAATGATTTGGCCCGTATATTATATTATATTTATTATCGGAATCATTTTTATATATAAAAACTTTAAATCTAAATCAATTTTAGTCTTATTGACACTATTTGTACTTCAGATAAGTGACATCCATAGTGGTATTAAAAATTATAGATTTGGTTCTCAATACTCAGTATTTCAAGAGGATAAAAAAAGTCCATTTTGGTTGGGTCTTTCAAAACAATTCAATGAAATACGATTAATTGAGAGTAAAAACCAATCAAGTATTTTCTTTCAACTTTCTAGATATTTAATAGAAGAAAATTTTATAAAAACTGATTTAGTAAATTTAGCAAGAGTAAATAGACAAGAAACAACTTTTGCTAAATACAATCTCATTGAAGAATTTAATAAAAAAAATTTGAGTATATTTGACAAAAAAATATTTTTGACAGAAAATAAAAATATTGCATTGTATCTTAAAAATTTATTTAAAGACAAAATTTATATCTATTTTCAAGACAATATCTGGATTATAACAAATGATAGAATAAGAGGATATTCACAGTATGATTTCAGTTTGGATATCATTGCCGAATTAAATGTTAAAGATGATTCTAAAATTGATCTATCAAATAATTTTTTAATACCCTCAATTGGATGGGAAAATCAAAATAAAGATCAGGGTTTAGTATCTTATGGTTATAATTCATCGTTACTTTTGAAAATAGAAGGTATTACTTGTGAAAATAAAAATAGAATTAAATTTCATATTGAAAAATATTATAAAGATCTTAAAAAAAATATTAAATTTTCATTAAACGACGGGAATCATAAGATCATTAACTTTGACACAAATAATCTTGGCAGTTTGATTTTAGATTTGGACTGTAAAACAAGCAATATTTATAATTTTACATTTAAGATCGATAATCCAATTTCTTTGTATGATCTAAAAAAAGGTTTAAATAGAGAAAAGAAATCAATAATACTAAAATCTATTAGTATTATTTAGGAAATATAAACTTCATTTTTAATAAAGAAATAAACATTTTAAGACTATCTTTAAAAACGGAGATTTTACTGCCTTTTTTGTGTATCCAATTTACTGGTAGTTCTTTAATTCTATATCCTTTTTTTTTTGATATTAAAACAATTTCTATATCATGTGTAAAATCTAACATTTTTAAATTTGAGAATAGTTTTCTAGCAATATCTTTTCTATAAAGCTTAAATCCACATTGAGTATCTGATAAATTAATATTAAAAAAAATTTTTATAATTGTAATAAATATTAAACCCATTAATTTTCTGTACATTTTAAATTTAATTTTAGAGTCTATAAGATTTCTAGATCCAAAATATATAAACTTTTCTTTATTAATCTGCTTATGTTTTATCCACTCACTTAATTGTGTAATTGAAACAGAAATATCTGTATCTAAAGTTAATATCCAATCATATTTGGCAATCATTATACCTTTTTTTAAGGCATATCCTTTACCTTTATTATTTTGATAACTTATGATTTTAATTTTTTTATTAAGTTTTGCATTTTCATTTTTATACTTTTTCAAAATCTGAAACGTATTGTCAGAGCTTCCATCATTTACAAAAATAATTTCAAAATCATTAGTAATTTTTTTTTCTTGAAATTTTTTAATATCGTTAAAAGTATATTTTAATCTACTAGCTTCGTTATAACATGGAAATACAATAGATATTGATCTAATCATCTCTTTTGAAACAATCCTAGCATAGATATTCCAAATGGTAAATTACAGTGATTAATTAGTCTTTTCTCAATAGTGAAAATTTTAAAGAGAATAAAATTAACAATTTTATTTGGGGATTTTTCTACTTCATCTATAAAGTCTATCTTTAAAAATTTAAAAAATAATATGATGAATGAGATTGGAAAAAATAAAATAGAGTTAAAAAAAGTTAATCTTACTGTTTTAAAGTTTCTAAAAAGATTTAAAATTTCTATTTTTGAATACCTTCTATAATGACCTAAAATTAAGTCTTTTTTTGAAAACAATATTTTATATGCTGGAACGGTAATTAAAATAAGTCCGTTGTTTTTAAGATTTTTACTTAAACTTTGGATAATTTTTTTATCATTTTTAATGTGCTCTAAAACATCTGCTAACAATATTAAATCAAATTTTTTTTTAGTATATTCTTTTATTACAGAATATTTTTTTGAATTAAATTTTTTTCTTAAATAATTTCGTGTAACTAAATGTGGTTCATAAATGTTTACATGACCATATTTTGACAACATATTGACATTTACACCAGATCCTGAACCAAAATCTAATATACTGATGTTTTTTTTTAAAATATTTTTTTTTATAATTGCTTCTATTATTTTTTTTCTAGCCTGAAACCACCAGTGATTAGAGTAATTGTTAATATGTCTTTTATAAACTTCTTTTTGCATTAATTAAAATTTGGTTGCGGGGGACGGATTTGAACCGCCGACCTTCAGGTTATGAGCCTGACGAGCTACCAGACTGCTCCACCCCGCGATATACTTAAATTCTATTTCTTAGCTTGTTGAGTTTTTTTACTCTTTTAATATTTTCTTGCAAAATTCTTTTCTTTTTTTCTGAGGGCTTTTCGTATGTGTTTTTTAATTTTATAATTTTAAAAAAACCGTCTCTCTGGAGTTTTCTTTTTAAAACTCTAAGAGCTTGTTCTACATTGTTATCTTTTACTTCTATTTTAATAACTACCTCCAAAAAGATGGTTAGTTAGCATTTTTAAAATTTTATGTCTATATGTTTTATCTGATAGGCTCATTGATTCTTTAAGGCTTTTTCTTTCTCTTTTTTCTCTCTCTTTATTCTTCTTTGAGCTTTTTCATCTGCTTCGATTAAATCTTTTTGTGAAAAAAGACCTAAGGCTACAGGATCCTTAGAATTCAAATTATTAAAATTCCAGTAACTTTTATTTCTAATTGATGTAACAGAATTTTTTGTCATACCTATTAATTTTGCTATTTGTGAGTCTTTTAATTGTGAGTAATGTTTAATTAACCATAAAGCAGAGTCTGGTTTATCTTGTCTTTTAGATAGAGGAATGTATTTTTTGTTTTTTTTTTCAGAAAAAGATATTTCGACATCAGTATTTTGAATTTGTAAAGGTCTGGTCTCATCTTCCGCAGATAAATTTATTTCATCTCTTGTGAGCTGACCAGCAATTATTGGATTATATCCCTTAATGCCTTTTGCAACTTCTCCATCAGCTATGCCTTGAACTTCAACAACATGAAGTTTACAAAATTCAGCAATTTGTTTGAATGTTAAAGTGGTGTTTTCTACAAGCCAAACAGCTGTTGCCATTGGCATTAATGGTGCGTTAGACATTAATTACTTTTCACTCTTAAAGTTTTGAAATTTTTTATTGAATTTGCTTATTCTTCCTTTATCCATTAATTTTTGTTTTCCACCAGTCCATGCAGAATGAGACTTTGGATCAATCTCTAATTTTAGTAAATCGCCTTCTTTTCCCCAAGTTGATTTAGTTTCAAATTGAGTCCCATCGGTCATCTCAACTTTTATTGAGTGATAATTTGGATGAATTTTTTTTTTCATTTGGAGACTTATAGCAAAAGTTTTTTTTAAAACAATTAAAAGTTACTTATTTTTTTAATAAATTTATCATTAATATTAGGACTTGATGCTATCACATTTAAATTTTTATGATTTTTAAGGTCAATATCATTAATTACTCCACCTGCCTCTTTAATAATAATTAATCCAGCTGCTATATCCCAAAGATTAAGATTAGATTGACAATAACCATCATATCTTCCTGAAGCAACATAAGCTAAATCTAACGCTGCACAACCTGACTTCCTAGTAGAAATTTCATTTATAGAGTTATATTTCTTCCCCCCTGTAGCAAATAAACATTCTGATAATTCATTTTTTTTAGAAACTCTAATTCTTTCATTGTTAAAAAAAGCACCATTATTTTTTTCTGCATAAAACATTTCATTTTTTATAGGATCAAAAATTAAACCAGATTTAATCTCATTATTTGACATCAAACCAATGGAAATAGCAAAATGAGGTATACCATGTAAAAAATTTATAGTCCCATCTATGGGATCGATAATCCAAGTATTCTCTGTGTCTTTGTTTTTTTTAAATCCAGCTTCCTCACTTAAAATTGAAAAATTTGGTTTTGCTTTTTTTAATTCATCAATGATTATTTTTTCAACTCTCAAATCTGCATTAGTAACAAAATCTGAAGGTCCCTTTTTTTTTACTTGCAATTTTTCAATTTCGCCAAAATCTCTAATTAGTACCTTTGATGCTTTTTCAGAAGCTTTAATCATAATATTTAAATTAGCAGAAATTGAGTTCATAATTAATTTTTTTTAATATACTCAAGATTTCTTGTGTCTATAACTACTTCATCACCAGCTTCAATAAATGGAGGCACTTGAATATTTAAACCATTATTTAATGTTGCTGGTTTATAAGATGAGGAGACAGTTTGGCCTTTTAATGCAACATCAGTGGTTTCTATTTTACACACCACCTGTTTTGGTAAATCTATTGAAATAGGTTGTCCGTTGTGAAAACTAACAGATACTTCTAGATTTTCAGTTAATAATTTTCCCTTATCACCAATTGTACTTTTTTTTATTTCAATTTGTTCAAATGATTTTGGCTCCATAAAAAAATAATTATTTTCATCCTCATATAAATAATTGTAATCTATTTCCTCTAATAAGGCTTTTTCAACAGTTTCACTGGATCTAAATCTCTCGTTTAATTTAGTATTCTTATTCAAACTTTTCATTTCCACCTGTGCAAATGCACCTCCTTTTCCAGGCTTCACATGTTGGGTTTTTAGTACTTCCCATAAATCATTTTTATGCTCTAGCAACATTCCAACTCTTATTTCTCCAGCATTTATTTTCATTTTAAAATTTTAATTGCTTCGTTAGGTTTTAATTTATCGTTATTCCAAATGTAGCCTGAAATAGCCAAAAAGTTTGCTTTATTCAATAAAAGATTTTTATAATTACTAGAATTGATACCACCAATGGCAACAACAGGAGTTTTTGTGATTTTTTTGACTTTTCTGAGTAATTTAATTGAGGCTCTGTATTTTATTTTTTTGGTTTTTGAATTATTAAAAGCTCCTAGGGCTATGTAGTCAGCTTTATTTTTTACAGCAATTTTTGATAATTTTACAGAGTTATGACAGGTAATACCTATTATCTTTTTACCAATTAATTTCCTTGCTTTAATAATATTCATATCTTTTTGACCCAAATGACAACCATCAGCATTTAATTTCTTGGCAATAAAAACGTCATCATTAATTAGAAATTTAACATTAAACCTTTTACAAATTTTCTTAATTTTTTCACCGATGATTAATTTTTTTTTAAGAGATCCTTTTTTAAGCCTCAACTGGAAAAAACCAACTTTTTTTTGTTGAAGGACCTTGGTTAAATCTTGATAGAATGACTTATAAATTTTTGTTGGTGAAATGACATAAATGAATTTTTTTTTATTAATTCTCAAGCTCTTTAGACCATTTACCCTGAGCAGCTAATGTATTCATTTTTGCTCTATGGTTAAAAATTTTTTGGGTGCCTTCAATATTTTTTGTGTCTTGGGACCAAAATTTTAATGCACTCTGTTGAAGAGCTCGTCCATAAGAGAAACTCATTATAAAGCTGGTATCATTGTATTTATTTATCAAATTTAAATTTTCTGTTGCCTCTATTTCTGATTGACCTCCAGATAAAAATGCTATCCCTGGTACCTCTGGCGGAACAGAGTCTTTTAAACATTTAAGAGTTAACTTTGCAACCTCTTCGTTTGATATTTTGTTTTTACATTTATTACCAGCTAAAATCATATTTGGCTTTAATATAATTCCTTTCAAATCAACTTTATGTAAGATTAATTCTTCAAAACATTTTTTTATTACCTCAGAAGTCTTTTCATAGCATTCTTTTGCTGAATGCTCACCATCCATTAAGACCTCAGGTTCAACAATCGGAACCATATCGCATTCTTGAACTAATGCAGAATATCTTGCTAACGCGTGTGCATTTGATTGAATTGATAGTCTGCTTGGATGTTCTTTTGATATGTTGTAAACACCTCTCCATTTTGTAAACTTGGCTCCAAGTTTATAATATTCTTTTAATCTTTCTCTTAATCCATCCAAACCCTCAGTAATTTTTTCATTTGGTGAACCAGCTAAAACTTTTGCACCAGTATCAACTTTAATACCTGAAGCACTGCCCATAGCAGAAATTAATTCTGGGATTTTATTTTTTTTTGAAGTTTTTTGTTTTATTGTTTCATCGTATAAGATTACTCCTCCAATATATTCACTCATACCAGATGCACTAAACAATGTTTCTCTAAATAATAAACGGTTTTCAGCTGTTGATTTAACTTTAACTGACTCTAATCTCTTAGTCATAGTTGCAGTGCTCTCATCAGCTGCAAGAATACCTTTTCCGTTATTAAGTATTTTTAGTACTATATTATTTAATTCAGACATATTAGTTTAAGGCTTTTATACCAGGTAACTCTTTTCCTTCAAGATATTCTAAAAATGCTCCACCGGCAGTTGAAACAAAGTTAAAATTTTCTATTAATTTAATCTTATTGATAAGAGCAATTGTATCTCCACCTCCTACAACTGAGTAAAGAGAGTTATTTTTATTTTTTTTTGTAATAGCTTTAGCGATTTCGTAACTCCCATTGGCAAAATTTGGATTTTCAAAATAACCCGCCGGTCCATTCCAAAGAACTGTTTCACTATTTTCAATAATACTTTTTATCTTATTTAATGTTTTAGGACCAATATCCAAAATTATATCATTATCTTGAATATTATTAAGTTCTTTGATTTGAGGTTCGTCATCTAAATTTTTTCCAATTAATACGTCATCTGGAAAAATAATTTTACAAGAATGACTTTTTAAAGTTTCAAAAATCTCTTTGATCATTAGATCACAATTTTCCTCTCTAATTGACTTACCTATTTGGTTTCCTTTGTATTTAATAATGTTATTAGCCATACCACCAACAATGATAAGATTATCAAACTTAGATATTAAATTTTTGATTATTCCAATTTTTGTTGAAATTTTTGACCCTCCAATAATACAAGTGATTGGTTTTTTGATTTCTGTTGTAACTTTTTTTAATGCACTAATTTCTGTTTCAAACTGTAATCCAGCAAAAGAGGGAAGAAATTCAGTTATTTTACTTACAGAGGCGTGCGCTCTATGAGAGCAAGAAAAAGCATCGTTTACATACAAATCAGCAAGTTTAGCTAAATGTTGTGCGAAATTAGTGTCATTCTTTTCCTCTTCCTCATAAAATCTAATATTCTCTAAAAAAACTATTTGGACGTTAGGATCTTCAAACAAATTTTCTTTTTTTAATTTAAAAATATTTTCTTTTACTAGTATGATTTTTTTATTTATCTTTTTTTCTAAATTTTCACAGATTGGTTTAAGTGAAAGATCCGTATTAACTTTACCCTTTGGTCTTCCTACATGAGAAATTATTATAATCTTTGATTGCTCTTTAATTAAAAAATTTACAATTGGAATAATCTTATTTATTCTTGTTTCATCTGTAATTGTTCCATTCTTCAATGGAACATTTAAATCCAATCTTAACAAAACTTTTTTTTTATCAAGATTTTCTTGGTCTTTTATACTATTCATTAGGAGATTTTATGAAGATATTCAGCTATATCACACATCCTATTTGAAAAACCCCATTCATTGTCATACCACGCTGAGATTTTTCCCATATTCCCGCCAACCACATTTGTTAAACTCGCGTCAATAATTGATGAAGCAGGATTATGATTGAAGTCAATAGAAACAAGTTTTTCATTTGTAATTTCAATAATTTTATTTTTTTTACTAAAATTCTCAAATGCTGAATTTATTTTTCCAATACTTAAATCTTCTTTTGTACAAAATATAAGTTCAACTAATGAAACATTTGGTGTTGGTACCCTCATTGCTACACCTTCTAATTTCCCTTTAAGAGAAGGAATAATTTCACCTATAGCTTTTGATGCACCTGTAGAAGTTGGTACAATTGATTGACTAGCAGATCTAGCTCTTCTAGGATCTTTATGGGAATTATCTAAAATTCTTTGATCGCTTGTAAATGCATGTATTGTTGTCATAAACCCTTTTTCAATTCCAAAATTTTCATTTAAAACATGTGCGACTGGTGCTAAGCAATTTGTTGTACAGGATGCAGCAGAAATAATTTTATCTTCTTTCTTTAATTCAAATTCATTTACTCCATAAACAATAGTTTTATCTGCATTTTTACATGGAGCCGAAACAATTACTTTTTGCGCTCCATTATATAGGTGTGGCTGTAATTTATCCATAGAATTAAATTTTCCAGTACACTCAAAAACATAATCAACGTCATATTTTTTCCAATTAATTTTATTTAAATCTGTTTCTTGACCAAAAGAAATTTTGTTGTTATTTACGATAAGGTTTTTTTCATCAAAACTTATATCTGCTTTAAATCTCCCATGAACTGAGTCATATTTTAAAAGATTTGAGCAAGTTTCAGAATCTGTTCTATTGTTAATATGTTTGATTTCTATTTTTTTGTTCCCTTCAAAAATTGAACGAAGAATCATTCTTCCTATTCTTCCCATACCATTGATCCCAATTTTAATTTTCATAATTTTTTTTTAATTTCTTTCACTATGCTCTCAGAATTTAATTTAAAGTGGTCATAAATTTTTTTATAAGGAGCGCTTTTCCCAAAATCGTTAATTCCAAAATTTAAACCATTTTTACCAGTATATTTTTTCCAATAACTTGTCTCAGAGGCTTCTATAGATACAATAAGCTCTGTTTCACCTAATATTTTGTCTTTATATTCTTCACTTTGATTATCAAATATTTTTTGACAAGGCATTGATATGATTTTGGAATAAATACCATCTGTGGCTAATTTATGACCTACATCATTTGCTAAACTGGTTTCAGATCCAGTTGCTAAAATTGTAACACTTATATTGCTTCCGGTTCTCAAAACTTCATAAGCGCCAAAAGATGACTCATTTTTGAGAGAGTCTTTAAGTCTAATAGGACTGACTCCTTGTCTCGTTAGTGAAATTACGCTTGGAGTATTTTTATTTTCAAGAGCTAACTGCCAACATTCAAAAGTTTCAATCGTATCTGAGGGTCTAAAAACATTTAAATTTGGAATGGATCTCAAACTTGTTAATTGCTCAATAGGCTGATGAGTTGGGCCGTCTTCGCCTAAGCCAATAGAGTCGTGTGTAAAAACATAAATAACTCTTTGTTTCATCATTGCGGCTAATCTGATAGATGGCTTACAGTAGTCACTAAATATTAAAAATGTTCCACCATAAGGAATCAGGGTACTGTGTAAGGCTATTCCATTCATTATTCCACACATAGCGTGCTCTCTAACTCCATAATGAATATAATTTCCAGAAAAATTACCAGGCTTGATTATTTTGTGATCTTTAGTTTTAGTATTATTTGATCCAGCCAAATCCGCTGAGCCACCAATCAAATTAGGAAATTTCGCTATGATATTTAAAAATATTTCGGATGATTTCCTTGTAGCGATTGGTTTCATATTTCCAAAATATTGAACTTTTGCTTTTTCAATTAATTTTTTTAGTGATTTTAAATTTTTAGAATTTGAAAAAATTGTTTTATTTTTCTGAGCTTTTTGTGAGGCTCTTTCCCCAATTTTTCTCCATTCACTTAATAATTCAGCTGGAATCTTGAAGGGTTCATATTTCCATTTAAGTTTTTTTCTTACAAGTTTTATTTCCTCATCACCTAGTGGACTTCCATGTGATGAAGCCTTACCCCCCTTGTTAGGAGATCCATAACCGATTGTTGTTTTACATGAAATTGCTATAGGTTTTTTTGAATTTTGTGCTTTTTTTAAAGCTTTAGATATTTCTTTGAAATCATGTCCATTAATTTTTAAGTAGTTCCATCCGTAGCTTTTAAATCTTTTTTCGTAATTATCTGAAACAGCTAAGTTAGTAGGACCATCAATTGAGACAGAATTATTGTCAAATAATAAAATAAGATTTTTTAGTTTCAAATGTCCAGCTAAACTTAATGCCTCGTGACTAATACCTTCCATTAAGCATCCATCGCCAGCGAGCACATAAGTTTTATGGTCAATTTTTTTTTTTCCTAATTGTTTTTTTAAAATTTCTTCTGATATTGCAAAGCCAACTGCATTTGAAATTCCTTGCCCTAATGGACCTGTAGTAGTTTCAATACCAGTATTAGGATGATATTCGGGATGTCCAGCACATATAGATTCTAATTGTCTAAAATTTTTAATATCATTTAAAGAGACACTTTTGTAACCAGTTAGATATAGAATTGAGTAAAGCAACATTGATCCATGGCCAGCAGAGAGAACAAATCTATCTCTATTAATCCAGCTAGGATTTTTTGGATTAAATTTTAAAAAATCTTTAAAAAGAACTGTAGCAACATCAGCCATTCCCATTGGCATTCCAGGGTGCCCTGAGTTTGCTTTTTGGACAGCATCAATTGAGAGAAATCTTATACAATTAGCTAATTCTTTATAAAGTTTTTTCAAAATTATCCTGTCTAGACTTAGAAGATTCTATTTAATAATATAAACATATATATATGAATTCTATTCTTGAAAAAGAAAAAAAGCTAAATTTAGCTTTGACTAAACTAAAAAGTTTGAATTTAGAAAATCCAGATATAAAAAAAAATATTGAAATTCTTGGTGAACAAAAAAATCAATTAGAAATTGAAAAATCTGAAATAGAGAAAAAATATAAAAATTTGGTAAATGAACATGATAATTTAACAAGAAAATTGCAGGAATTGGAAAACAAAGAAAAAATTGAGGAAAAAAAAAGATTAGAATTTTCAGAAAAAATAGATGAATTAAATCAAGAAACTAATACTTTAATGGACGAGATTGATAAATGGCAAACGTAACTATAAAATTCAATGGTAAAGAGTTTTTGTTATCATGTGATGATGGTCAAGAAGAACATCTTGAGGAGTTGTTAATTCAAATCAATCAAAAATTTAATGATTTAAAAAATGATTTAGGAAATATCGGTGAAAATAAACTCTTATTGATTACTGCAGTAAAAGTAATGGATGAATACTACGAAACAAAAAAAAAAGTTGAACAAAAAAAAACAGAATTAAAAGAACTTTCAAATAAATTTAGAGAGTTAAAATCACTAGTTTATGAATACAAAGACAGAAAAGAAGAAGAAATTAAAAATTTAAATAAAAATCATGTAGAATTAAAAGACGAAATTGAACTAAATCAAAAACATTATGAAAAGCTAATTGATGCTGCTGCTGATGAGATTTCAAATTTTGTTGAAAAAGCAAATATAGATAAAATATCTTAATAGAATTTTGTGAACAAATCTCAAATCAGGAAAAAAATACTAAAGATAAGAAAACAAAAGACGATTAAAAAATTTATTTTTAATTTTGATTTAATTTTAGATATTTTAAAAAAAAAGAAAGTTTCAGGCAGAATACTTGGTGGTTATTATCCTTATAACTATGAAATAGATATTTTACAAATCTTAGAAAAGTTTGAGCAAAAAAAATTCATAATAACATTACCAAAAATTAAGAAAAACTCACAAATGGACTTCTTTCGATGGTCAAAAAATGATCCTTTATCAATTAATAAATTTGGGATACCAGAACCAATTTCCAAAGTGGTAAAATACCCAGATGTTTTATTAGTACCTCTTTTAGCTTTTGACAAAAATTTCAATAGGATTGGTTACGGTGGAGGCTTCTACGATCGTTATATTAAGAAAATTAGAAAACAAAAAAAGGTTTTAACAATTGGATTTGCTTACTCTTTTCAAAAAGTAAAAAAAATACCAACTAATAATTATGATATTAAGTTAGATTTTATTATAACAAATAAATAGTTTTATGAAAATTTTATTTTTAGGCGATGTTGTTGGATCATCTGGATGTAGAAAGATAACTAATGATTTATCAAGTCAGATTAAAAAAAATAATATCGATTTTGTAATTATAAATGGTGAGAACGCTGATGATACTGGTGTTGGTTTGACCGAAGAAATTTGTAAAGATTTCTTTGAAAATGGAGTTGATGTTATTACAACTGGAAACCATGTTTGGGATCAAAAAGACATAATGAATTTTATTGATAATGAAAACAGACTATTAAGACCAAAAAATTTATTTGAACCTGCTCCTGGTAAAGGATTTGAGATTTATAAAACAAAAAAAAATTACAAGATAGGAGTTTTAAATTTGATGGGAAATGTTTTTATGAAAAAGTGTGATGATGTTTTTAAAATATCAAAAGAATTTTTAGAAAAATATGATCTGAAAAAAGATTATGATTTTCTAATTGTTGATTTCCATGGAGAAATAACAAGCGAAAAAAATGCAATTGGTCATTATTTTGATGGAAAAGCAACACTCGTTATTGGAACCCACACTCACATACCCACTAATGATGCAAGAGTTTTAAAAAATGGCACTGCTTATCAGACAGATGCAGGTATGTGCGGAGATTACGATTCAGTTATAGGAATGAATAAAGATAATTCTATTAATAGATTTATGAAAAAAGATTCTATTAAACATTTTCCAGCTCTTGGAGAAGCCTCTTTAAGTGGAGTTATAGTAAATTGTAATTTAGAAACAGGCTTGGCAGATAGTGTAGAAAGTTACATATTTGGAGGTCTTTTAAAAAATACTTAATTTTTTTATGGCAGGACATTCTCATTGGGCAGGTATAAAACATAAAAAAGGTAAAGCTGATAAAGAAAGATCAAAAATTTTTTCCAAACTATCTAAAGAGATTACAGTTGCGGCTAAGTTAGGAGATAAAGATCCAGCTATGAACCCAAGATTACGTTCCGCTGTTCAAGCTGCAAGGTCAGCAAATATGCCAAAAGATAACATAACTAGAGCTATTGATAAGTCCTCAATGAGTAATCAATCAAATTTTGAAAATTTGAG
Organism: uncultured Pelagibacteraceae bacterium; assembly: GCA_902531765.1. GTDB lineage: Bacteria > Pseudomonadota > Alphaproteobacteria > Pelagibacterales > Pelagibacteraceae > Pelagibacter. The sequence goes on from CACAFC010000003.1 coordinate 27,991, forward strand.
ATACGAAGGCTTTGGACCTGAAAAAGTTGCTGTCATAATTGAAACTTTAACTGATAACAAAAACCGAACCGCTTCCAATATAAGAACAATTTTTCAAAAATCAGGGGGAAGCCTCGGAACTCAAGGCTCAGCATCACACAATTTCAGTCAATTAGGTGTAATTAAAATCGATAAAAATGAAATTTCAGATGAAGACATATTAGAACTTGCTATTGATGCAGGTGCAAATGAGTGTAAATCAGATAAAGAATTTCATGAAATTCAATGTTCAATAAATGATATCTATAATGTTAAAAAAGAGTTAGAGAAGAAAATAAGTAATTTTATTTCAACGGGAATAGAGTGGGTGCCTTTAAATGCTGTTGAAATTCCAAATGAGAGAAAAGATGAATTAATTAATTTTTTTGAGACATTAGAAGAGGATGATGATGTACAAAATATTTATTCAAATGTTAAATTTTCAAACTAGATATAAAATATGCTTATAATTGGTATAGATCCAGGTATTTCAGGCTCGATTTGTTTTTTTGAAGATGGGAAAATTCTTGAAGTAATTGAAATGCCAGTCATGACTGAGGGTAAAAAAAATAAAAAACAAGTTAATGGTGCTCAAATTTATAACGAATTTTCAAATAGAATTAATAAAAAAAAAGATGATGAAGTGAGAGTGGTGATAGAACAAGTTTCTGCTATGCCAGGGCAAGGTGTAACAAGTATGTTTAATTTTGGTCAATCTTTTGGGATTTTAAAAGGAATATGTTCCGCAATGCAATTACCAATGTTTTTTGTTAGACCAGCAAAATGGAAAAAATATTTTAATTTAATTAATTCTCAAAAAGATGCTAGTAGAACAAGAGCGATCGAAATATTTCCATATTTTTCAACACAACTTTCAAAGAAAAAAGATTCTAACAAAGCTGATGCTATTTTAATTGCGAGTTTTTACCATGAAACTCACCAAAAAGATGATTAATCCTAGATTTTTAAAGTCAAATTCATGACACATTTAAGTGTGAGAAGACCTTATGGAAGCTGATATTTCATCACAAGCAGTCGGACTTGCATCAAGTGCTGACTTTTCACTTGTGAACTTATTTATAAGAGCTGATATAATTGTTAAATCAGTCATTATTATTCTTATTGCGTGTTCAGTTTATTCATGGGCGGTAATCATTGAAAAATTTAAATTATTTAAAAAAATAAATCAAAGTTCAGAAGAATTTGAAACTAAGTTTTGGAACTCGAAATCTGCGGAGTCTTTTTATAATAATCTTCCAGGAAATATTAATGATCCTATGACTCTTATTTTTAAAGATGCTATGCAAAATCTTCTTAAAAGGAGATCCAAGACAGATTTGAATGCTAGAATGACTTCAATGTTAGAGACCGGGATAGAGAAACAAATGTCTAAAATTACAAAAGGATTTACTTTTTTAGCAACTGTTGGATCAACGGCACCTTTTATAGGTTTATTTGGAACTGTTTGGGGTATAATGAATTCTTTTCAATCTATTGCAATTTCAAGAAATACTAGTTTAGCGATTGTAGCTCCTGGAATTGCAGAAGCTCTTTTCGCTACAGCATTAGGTTTGTTGGCAGCTATTCCTGCAGTAATTGCTTACAACAAATTTAACAATGACTCTTTGAAATATTCACAAAAGTTAGAAAACTTTTCTAAAAGATTTTTAACAATTATTTAGTATGGCATTCAAGTTTAATCGTTCATCTAAGGAACCAATGAGTGAAATCAATGTGACACCATTTGTAGATGTGATGTTAGTCTTATTAATTATCTTTATGGTGACAGCACCTTTGTTAACTGTAGGAGTTCAAGTAGACTTACCGGAAAGTTCAGCTGACTCACTTCCAGAGGAGCAAGAACCTTTAACATTAACTATAAATTCAAAAGGTGAAATTTTTATACAAGAGTCAAAAGTTGAGTATGAAAAAATTATTGCAAAAGTTTTAGCAGTCTCAAAAAATCGGACTGATACAAGAATTTATGTGAGGGGGGATAAAACTATAAATTACGGTAGAGTTCTTGAAATTATGGGTTTACTTTCAGGTTCAGGATTTACAAAAGTAGCTTTAATTTCGGAACCGTACAAAGAAAGGTAATTTTTTTGTGAATAGGAGTATTGTAATTTCTTCTTTTTTACACCTATTTGTTATTTTTTTAACAGCAATGAGCCTTCCTTTTTTAGCAAAAAAACCAATTGATCTTCCGCCGATTGTATCAGTAGAATTAATTCAAATAACTGAAAAAACAAATATTCCCTTTGCGCCTAAGGCAAAAAAAATAATTGAAAAAGTAAAAGAAAAAGAGAAAAAGCTTGTATCAGAACAAGCCCCTCCAAAAAAAGTTAAGAAAATCAAACCTGATGCTGTTCCAATGCCAGAGGATAAAGTAAAAAAAGTGGAAAAAATAAAAGAAGATAAACAAAATCCTGAAAAAATTGATAATGAAGTTAAGCAAGTATCAGAATTTGAAAAAGAGGAGTTATTTGATCCAAATAATATTGCGGCTTTAATCGACAAATCTAAAGAAAGTAAAGCAGAAACCTTAAAGAAAAATCCAGATTTAAGCCAAGATCAAAATAAAAATTTTGAGAATACAGGGTTATCCTTAAGTGAGGAAGATGCTCTTAAAGCACAAATTTTTGGTTGTTGGAGTATCCCACTTGGATTACCATATAATGAGAACTTACTTGTTAGAATAAAACTTGAATTAAAGCCTGATGGATCAGTAATTAAGTCAGAAATTTTAGATCATGCAAGAATGAATAAACCAGGACAAGGCTTTTATAAAGTATTAGCCGAAAGTGCTTTAAGAGCTATTAAATTGTGTCAGCCTTTAAGAGTTCCTAGCACTGGTTACGAAAGATGGAAGGAATTACAGTTAAATTTTGATGCAAGAGAAATGCTAGAAGGCTAATATATCTTATAAAAAAATGAAAAATTTTTTAATAACTTTAATTATAATCTTAATACCAATTAAATCTTTTGGTTTGATAGAGGTTGATATAACTAGAGGTAATTTAAACCCATTACCAGTAGCAGTTTCTCCACTATCTATTGACGAGAAATCAAGAAAAAATTTTGAGAGTATACTTAAAAAGAAAAATATCGGTTCGGAAATATCTTTAATTGTAGAAAATAATTTAAAAGTTTCAGGATTATTTAGTCCATTAAATAAAGATGCATTTTTGCAAGAACCAGACATTGCAAATTTAAAGCCTAGATTTGAAGATTGGAATTTAATTAAAGCACAGGCTTTGATTACTGGAAAGGTTAGTTATGTCGAAGAAAAACTAAGAGTAGAGTTTAGATTGTGGGACGTGCTTGCAGGCAAAGAAATGATGGCGCTAGCTTTTACAACTGTTCCAAATAATTGGAGACGTGTTGGTCATATCATCACTGACAAAGTTTATGAGAGATTAACGGGTGAAAGAGGTTATTTTGATACTAGAATAATTTATGTTGCAGAGGAAGGACCTAAAACTCAAAGAGTAAAAAAATTAGCTATCATGGATCAAGATGGTGCCAACAATAAATTTCTGACGTTAGGAAACGAACTTGTTTTAACCCCAAGATTTAATCCAACAAGTCAAATGGTAACCTATCTTTCATATTTTAGAAATTTACCAAGAGTTTATTTGTTAGATATTGAAACAGGAACTCAAGAAGTTGTAGGAGATTTTCCTGGTATGACTTTTGCACCAAGATTCTCACCAGATGGAAAAAAAATAATTATGAGTTTTGCTAAAGATGGAAATTCTGAAATTTACACGATGGATTTAGAAAATAGAATAGTGGAAAAAATTACAAATCATCCATCCATAGATACATCACCTTCTTATTCTCCAGATGGAAAATTTATTTCTTTTAACTCTGACAGAAGTGGTTATCAACAAATTTACGTAATGAAGAGTGATGGAAGTAATGTTAAAAGAATATCTTTTGGTAAAGGAATTTATGGTACTCCAGTTTGGTCTCCAAGAGGAGATCTAATTGCATTTACAAAATTACATAAAGGAAAATTTTATATTGGTGTAATGAGAACTGATGGAAGTGGAGAAAGATTATTAACAGAAAACTTTTATCAAGAAGCTCCATCCTGGTCTCCTAATGGGAGAGTATTGATTTTTTATAGGGAGACGAAAACAGACTCTAAAGGAAAGGGTTTTTCTGCAAAATTATGGTCTATAGATTTAACTGGCTATAATGAGAGACAGGTTCCTACTCCAACTGACGGATCAGACCCATCATGGTCATCTTTATTAAGTAATTAATAATTAATTCGCTTGATTTTTAGCCTTGAAAGATCTAATTAGTTGTGAAAAACTAAGACTAAAGAAATATTGATCAAGGAGTAATAATGAAATTAAGCAAAATTCTAAAAAATGGATTTTTAATAGTAGTTGCTTGTTTAGCACTTTCTGCATGTGCTACATCAAAAAAATCTACGGGACAAATGCAAGGCGATGTTTATACTGGAACAGATACAGTTGAATACTTAGCCTCAGGTGTTCCTGATAGAGTATTTTTTGCAACTAACGAGTCAGTATTAACTACTGCTTCTAGAGAAACTCTAAGAAAACAAGCTGCATGGTTAAGAAAAAATTCTAAAATTACAATTGTTTTAGAAGGACACGCTGACGAAAGAGGAACAAGAGAATACAATTTAGCATTAGGTGAAAGAAGAGCTAATGCAGCAAAAGATTATTTAATGACTTACGGAATATCTTCAGACAGAATTTCAGTTTTAAGTTATGGTAAAGAAAGACCAGTGGACTCAGGGTCTAATCCATTAGCTTGGTCAAAAAATAGAAGATCTGTAACAGTTAAAGCAAATTAAAATATTTAATTAATATTTAAGACCTCTTAAATTATAATGATTTAAGAGGTCTTTTTTTTGCCATTATTTTAGACATAACCTAATTACATGAAATACTTTAAAGTATTAATTAAATATAAAATTTTTTTGTTTTTTAATTTTTTAGTTAGTTTTTCCTCTCTCGCTGATAATCATAATATTTACGACACACTGGAGTTGATCAAAAAGGATTTAAAAACTTTAGAAAAAGCTGTTTACTCAAATTCAAGTGAATTCAATAATACAAATTCAGCATCATCAAACGTTGATAGCAACTCTGAAGATGTTCTTACAAGACACTTATTGAAGTTATCTGAAATTGAAAATCAATTTCAGGAACTTACTAATAAATTTGAAGAAATAAATTTTAAACTAGATAAGTTATCAAATAGACTTTCAAAAGTTCAATCAGATAATCAATTAAGATTTCAAGATTTAGAAACTGCTTTATCAAATGGTGAAAGTATCAATTTGACTTCAAAAAAAACTTCAGAATCCGATACAGAAATTTTACCAGGTTCATCTCAACCACAAGACTTAGGGTCAATATCTTACAGAGATAATTCTACAAGCGATACAACTCAAAAAATACAATCAGTCGAAACAACCGCAACAATTGTTACCGAGACATTTCAAGCAGAAGAAAAAATTTTACCAGATGTTTCAGCTTCTGAGCAATATGAGTTTGCAACGAGTTTTTTAAAAGTTGGAGATTACCCTACTGCTGAAAGAGCATTTAGAGAATTTGTAATTTCAAATCCTGATCATAAATTGGCTGGTAACGCACAATATTGGTACGCTGAAACTTTTAGAATAAGACAATTATACACTGATGCTGCTTCAGCTTATTTAGAGGGTTATCAAAAATATCCAAAAGGAGAAAAAGCACCTATTAATTTGTTAAAGCTAGGTGTATCAATGATACAGATTGGAGAAAAAGATCAAGGCTGTAAAATGATAAGTGGTGTTGAACAACAATATCCAAACGCAAAACAGTCTGTTATTCAAAAAGCAAAGTATGAGTCTCAAAAATTTGAGTGTAAGAAACAAAATTCCTAACATTTATAAATCAAGACTTTTAAATCAAAGAGTAAATAAAATTTTTAAAAAATTTGAAAAGTCATTCAAAATAAATACTAATTTTATTGTTGGAGTTTCAGGGGGGCCAGATAGTTTGGCTTTGGCTTTTTTGACAAAAGTATATGCTTTAAAAAAAAACTTAAATCCAAGGTATTTTATTGTAGATCATAAGCTCAGAAAAGAATCTACTAATGAGGCTGATAAAGTAAAAAGAGTTCTTAAATCTTTAAAAATTAACGCACATGTTCTCACTTGGAAAGGTAAAAAACCAGTTAATAATATTCAATCTTTAGCAAGAAATAAAAGATATGAGTTATTATTTTCCAAATGTAAAAAACTTAAAATTAGCAACTTAGTTTTAGGTCATCATTTAGATGATTTAATTGAAAATTTTTTTCTTAGAATGGCCAGGGGAAGTGGCCTAAAAGGACTTGTATCGCTTGGTATGAACACACAAATCAAAGATATAAATTTAATTAGACCTTTGATAAAATTTGAAAAAAAAGATTTACTATTTATATCTAAATTTATATTTAATTTTCACGTAGATGATCCCTCTAATCATGATGTTAAATTCAATAGAATTAAAATAAGAAATTTAATTAAGGGATTTAATGATTTTGGCCTTGATAAGAAAAAATTTCAATTAACTATAGAAAATTTAAGAGGGTCGGATCAATCAATAAAATTTTATGTTGAAAAGAATAAGAGGAAGAATTCAACTTTTAATAATAGAAAAGTTGAACTAATTTTAAAAGAAAATTTTTTTGATAATTCACATGAGGTCATTTTTAGGTCTTTATCAGATTTAATTCATTTGGTGGGAAAAAAGGCAAATTTTGTGAGGGGCAAGAAAATTGAGAATATTTTGAATAAAATTAAAGAAAGGAAACTTAGAAAAGAAACATTGGGTGGATGCGTCATTAAGATGGTAAATCACACTGTGATTTTGACAAAAGAACAGTAAAAATAGACTTGTTTAATTAATAATAATTCTTATCTTATAGGCATGAATTTCAAAAACTTAGCAATGTGGGCAATAATCGTTTTTTTAACGATTGGTCTATATAATATGTTCAAGAACCCTCAATCAAACATCAGAAGTTCCAATGAAGTAATTTTTTCAGAATTTTTGGAGTCTGTGGAACAAGGTGAGGTATTAAAAGTCGAAATTCAAGGAAATAATATAAATGGTGTATATGCAAATGGAAAAAGTTTTAAAACATATTCACCAAATGATCCTAATTTAATAGAAAAACTTTCAGAAAAGGGTGTAAGTATTTCTGCAGCACCTATAGAAGAAAAGATGCCTTCTTTGTTTGGAGTTCTACTTTCATGGTTTCCGATGTTATTATTAATAGCAGTTTGGATTTTCTTTATGAGACAAATGCAAGGTGGAAAAGGTGGAGCAATGGGCTTTGGAAGATCTAAAGCAAAAATGATGAATGAAATGAAAGGTAAAGTAACCTTTAACGATGTTGCAGGTGTAGAAGAAGCTAAAGAGGAAGTCGAAGAGATTGTTGAGTTCTTAAAAGATCCAAAAAAATTTAGTAGGCTAGGTGGAAAAATACCTAGAGGTGCACTTCTTGTAGGTCCTCCAGGAACAGGAAAAACTTTATTAGCTAGGGCAATTGCTGGGGAAGCAGGTGTTCCTTTCTTCACTATCTCTGGATCAGATTTTGTAGAGATGTTTGTTGGCGTGGGAGCATCAAGAGTGAGAGACATGTTTGAGCAAGGAAAAAAAAATTCGCCTTGTATAATATTTATTGATGAAATTGATGCTGTAGGAAGAAGTCGAGGCGCAGGTTTAGGAGGTGGAAATGACGAAAGGGAACAAACTCTTAATCAGCTTCTTGTTGAGATGGACGGTTTTGATACAAACGAAGGGGTTATTATAATCGCAGCAACAAACAGACCCGATGTTCTTGACCCCGCATTATTAAGACCAGGTAGATTTGATAGACAAGTTGTAGTTTCTAATCCAGATATAATTGGAAGAGAAAAAATTTTAAAAGTTCATGTTAAAAAAATTAAAATGGCTCCTGATGTAAATTTGAGAACTATAGCAAGAGGAACTCCGGGATTCTCAGGCGCTGATCTAGCTAATTTAGTAAATGAGTCTGCATTATTAGCTGCTAGAAAAAATAAAAGAATTGTTACTTTAAATGAATTTGAAGAAGCGAAGGATAAAGTGATGATGGGAGCTGAGAGACGCTCAATGGTTATGACTGAAGATGAAAAGAAATTAACGGCGTACCATGAAGGTGGACATGCTTTAGTTTCTTTTAATATGCCTAGTTACGATCCAATTCATAAAGCAACAATTATACCAAGAGGTAGGGCTTTAGGTATGGTTATGAATTTACCTGAAAGAGACAAACATGGTCATTCAATTAAATACTTAAAAGCAAGATTAGCAGTCTGTTTTGGCGGCAGAGTTGCAGAGGAAGTAATTTTTGGAAAAGATAATATTTCAACAGGAGCAGGTGGGGGAAGTGGTTCAGATATAAATCAAGCAACTCAACTTGCAAGAGCTATGGTAACAAAATATGGAATGAGCGAAGAAATGGGCCCAGTCGAGTATGGTGAAAATCAAGAGGAAGTTTTTTTAGGAAGATCTGTAACTCAAACACAATCAGTATCTGAAGAAGTTGCTCAAAAAATAGACAAAGAAATCAGAAAATTAGTTGATGAAGGGTATAATAAAGCTAAAGAAATCCTAACTGAAAAAATTGATGATTTACATAAAATTGCAAAAGCTCTTATAACTTATGAGACTTTAACAGGCGAAGAAATAGAAAATATTATTACAAAAAACATATATCCTGCTGATAAACAAGACTTAAAAGTTGATGATGACAAGAGTTCTGCTTTAGGTGCTATGGGACTCAAACCTAAGATTGTTCATTAATTTTAATGCTTAGATATTACACAAGAGTGTGTAATTTCTATTATGGTAATCATTCAAAAAAACTAGTTAACCAAAAGAAAGCAATATCACTTAATGGGATTAAGGAAATCTCATTTGATAAAATAGAAATAATAACAAGAAATTCAAAAAAAAAAATTTTTATTAATCAGATAAAATATCTACCTAAATTGATAAGGAAAAAAATTAATTTTGATTTAAAAAAAATTAAATCGAAAAAAAAAAATTTCTCAAATTTAGATTTCAAAAAAATACCAAATATTTTAGGAGTATTAAACTTAACACCTGATAGTTTTTCAGATGGTGGAAAATTTAATTCAAAAAAAAAAGGAATTAATCACGCGGTACATTTACTAAACAGTGGTGCAAATTTAATTGATGTTGGTGGTGAGTCGACTCGTCCAGGATCAAAAATGATTAGAGAAAATTTAGAGTGGCAAAGAATTAATAAAATTTTGAAATTATTACTTAAGAAAAAAATACCAATATCTTTAGATACTAGAAAGTCAAAAATTATGATTAAAGGAATAAATTTAGGGGTAAAATTAATTAATGATGTTTCAGGATTAGATTTTGACCCTGAAACGTTGAATGTACTAAAAAAATACAAAATTCCATTTGTAATTCAGCACTCACGAGGAGTTCCAGAAAATATGCAAAAAAATCCCAAATATAAAAATGAATTATTGGATATATACGATTTTTTTGAAAAAAAAATAAAACTATTAAGATCGAAAGGTATTAAACATGATAAAATTATCCTAGATCCCGGTATAGGTTTTGGAAAAAATTTGAAACATAATATGAGTTTGATACGCAATATTTCCATTTTCCACTCTTTTGGTTTTCCAATACTTGTAGGCAATTCAAGAAAAAGATTTATTATGGAGTTATCTGGAAAAAATGACAGTAAATTTAGAAATGGTGGAACGATAGCATCATCAATATATCTTATGATGCAAGGCGTTCAAATTTTAAGAATTCATGATGTTAATGAAACAATACAAGGCATTAAGATCTTTAAGAATATAATAAATAATTAATGACAAAAAAATATTTTGGTACTGATGGTATTAGGGGAGCTATTAATAGTGAAAATATTAATGGAGATATGTTTTTTAAATTTGGCTTAGCAAGTGGAACATATTTTAAATCTCAAAAAAAAAGAAAACAAACGGCAATAATTGCAAAAGATACTAGATTATCTGGATACACTTTAGAACCAGCACTCGTATCAGGATTGGCATCAGCAGGTATGCATGTATATACCTTAGGACCTTTACCCACTAATGGTTTAGCGATGCTCACAAAAGCTATGAAGGCAAATATGGGAATTATGATTACAGCTTCTCATAATCCTCACAATGATAATGGATTAAAACTATTTGGACCTGATGGCATGAAATTATCAGACAAAATAGAAAAAAAAATCGAAAATTTAATTGATAAAAAAATCATCAAAAATCTCTCTAAGCCAGAAAAATTAGGTAGAGTAAAAAGATTAGAGACAGGTACAAATGATTATATCAAAATATTAAAAAAAAATTTCAGCAAAGAATTCAATTTAAGAGGTCTTAGAATTGTAATTGATTGTGCAAATGGAGCAGGGTACAAAGCTGGACCAGAATTATTAAAATCTTTGGGAGCTAAAGTGATTGCAATAGGAGTTAATCCTAATGGATTAAATATTAACAAAAACTGTGGTTCTACATTTCCTGAAAAAATAAAATCTGCAGTTAAAAAGTATAAGGCCCATATAGGTATTTCGCTAGATGGTGATGCAGATAGGATTATTATGTGTGACGAAAAAAGTAATATCATAGATGGTGACCAAATTATTGCTGCACTAGCAACAAGATGGCAAAATAAAAAAATGTTAAAAGGCGGGGTTGTCGGCACATTAATGTCCAATTATGGCCTTGAAAAATATTTCAAAAAAAAAGGTATTAAATTTATACGTGCTAATGTTGGTGACAGATATGTAAAAGAGGTAATGCAAAAAAATAAGTTTAATTTAGGTGGAGAGCAATCAGGACATATTATTCTAGGTAAATTTGCAACTACAGGAGATGGCTTACTTGTTGCTTTGGAGTCTTTATTTGCTCTAAGAAAGGGAAAAAGGGCCAGTGAATTTTTTGAAAATTTTAAAAAAACTCCACAATTACTTAAAAATATTGAAACAAAAAATAAAAATATAATCAACAAACCTGAAATTAAAAAATCTATTAGACTAGCTTCAAAATTAATAAAAGGTAGTGGCAGAATTCTTGTAAGAAAATCGGGAACAGAATCAAAAATAAGAATTATGGGAGAAAGTGAAAATAAAAGACTTCTTGTAAAATGTGTTAATATAATTTTGAAAAAAATTAGATAATTTGAAAATAAAATCAAAAATTTTAATAATAGCAGGATCTGACTCATCTGGCGGTGCAGGTATTCAAGCAGACATTAAAACTGCTACTAGTCTAGGTGTGTATTCTATGACAGCAGTAACCGCAGTCACAGTCCAAAATACAAAAGGTGTGAAATCAGTAATACCTGTTCCACCAAATGAAATTTATAATCAAATAATTCATACAATTAAAGATATAAGGCCCAATGCTATAAAAATTGGAATGCTTCATTCCACAAGGGTAATAGACAATGTATCAAGATCATTGAATGAAATGAAAGTTAAAAAGATTATCTTAGACCCAGTGATGATTGCCAAAGGTGGCTCTAAGCTTATTACAAACTCAGCTGTAAAATTGATGAAAAAAAAATTATTAAATAAAGTTTCTTTAATTACACCTAATATTCCTGAAGCTGAAATTTTGACTGGTATCAAAATAAAAAACCAAAATGATATGATTCTTGCTGCAAATGAATTTATTAAACTGGGTGTACCAAATGTATTAATAAAAGGGGGCCATTTAAAATCAAAAAAAGTACATGATATATTTGTTAACAAAAAAGAGATTAAAGTATTTTCAAATAGAAGATTTAATACTAAAAATACTCATGGCACAGGTTGTACACTATCAACTGCAATAACTTCTTTTTTTTCATGTGGAAAAACTCTAAAGAAATCTTGTGAGTTGGGAGTTAAATATGTAAATTCTGCAATATTAACAAACCCTAAAATTGGTATAGGACATGGTCCAATAAATCATTTAAATTCTATTGAGTTAAAAAAAATTTATAAATAATGAAAAATGTTGCAGTAGTTGGTTCGCAGTGGGGAGATGAAGGAAAAGGGAAAATTGTAGATTGGCTATCAGAGCAAGCTGATGTTGTAATTAGATTTCAAGGCGGTCATAATGCTGGACATACCTTAGTTATAGATGGAGTAACTTACAAACTTCGATTACTTCCCTCTGGAATAGTTAGAAAAAATAAAATTTCAATTATTGGAAATGGTGTCGTTGTAGACCCTTGGGCATTATTAGATGAGATTAAAGAAATTGGAGAAAAAGGTATCGATGTAAATTCAGAAAATTTTATGATTTCTGAGGCTGCAAACCTAATTTTACCATTTCACCGAGAAATGGATGAAATAAGAGAGGATGCAGCTGGTAAAAGTAAAATAGGAACTACTAGGAGAGGTATTGGACCTGCTTATGAGGATAAAGTCGGAAGACGTTCAATAAGAGTAATGGATCTAAGATCTGAAAAAAATTTAAATCAACGATTAGAAACAGTTTTATTACATCATAACGCGATCAGAAAAGGTTTAGGAAAAAAAGTATATGAGAAAAATCAACTTAAAGAAGATCTTTTAAAAATTGCACCTGATATTTTAAAATTTTCAGCACCAGTATGGCTTAAGATTGATCAATTTAAAAAACAAAAAAAAAAGATATTATTTGAAGGTGCTCAAGGAATTCTATTAGATGTTGATCACGGAACATATCCTTTTGTCACTTCGTCTAATACCGTGGCTTCAAGTGCTGCAACGGGAACTGGATGTGGACCAAATTCAATTAATTATGTATTAGGGATAACCAAAGCTTACACAACTAGAGTGGGCGAAGGACCTTTTCCCACAGAATTAGTTGATGTAATAGGTGAGTTATTAGGAACAAGAGGCAAAGAATTTGGAACTGTAACAAGCCGAAAAAGAAGATGTGGATGGTTTGATGGTGTTTTAGTAAGGCAAACAATAAAAGTTTCTGGAATTGATGGTATTGCTTTAACAAAACTTGATGTTCTAGATGAACTAGATGAAATAAAGATGTGTGTGGAATATGATTTAAATGGAAAAAAAATAGACTATCTTCCTGCAGCAGTTGAAGATCAGCTTAAAATCAAACCTATTTACAAAACATTTGACGGATGGAAAACTCCAACAAATGGTATCAAAAATATTGATGACCTCCCTGACAATGCTAAAAAATATGTATTTGCAATCGAGGACTTCATTGGAGCGAAAATATCAAGTATATCGACCAGCCCCGAGAGGGATGATACAATTTTAGTTGAAAATCCTTTTGAGATTTAATTAACAGGCAAAAGATTTTTTGATTTGGCTAGCAAAAGCATGTGCTTTTGTAATTTTTCAAATGCTTTATTCTCAATTTGTCTTACTCTTTCACGGCTAATCTTATATTTTTTACTTAAATCTTCTAAAGTTGTTGGATCGTCGTTTAATCTTCTTGAATATAGAATTTCCCTTTCTCTATCATTCAAAACTTTAATTGAGTCTTTTAATAAATCTTTTCTTTGTTTCATTTCTTCTTGATGAGCAAATTTAAGATCATGGTCTAATTCTTTATCTACTAGCCAGTCTTGCCATTCGTCACCATCCTCACCAACCTGAGCATTAAGAGAAAATTCTTTTCCAGAGAGTCTACGATTCATTGAGACAACCTCTTCTTTACTCACATCTAATTTTTCAGCAATTTCGTTTACATGTTCATTTCTTAAATCACCCTCAGCTTGTGGTGCAATTTGATTTTTCAATTTTTTGAGATTAAAAAATAATTTTTTTTGTGCAGTTGTTGTACCAATTTTTACTAAGCTCCAAGATTTTAGGATATATTCTTGAATAGAAGCTTTTATCCACCACATCGCATAAGTTGCTAATCTAAAACCTTTTTCTGGCTCAAATTTTTTGACAGCTTGCATAAGTCCAATATTACCTTCAGAGATCATTTCGTTAATTGGTAGTCCATAACCTTTATAACCCATCGCAATTTTTGCAACCAATCTCAAATGACTTGTTACAAGTTTTTCTGCTGACTTAATATTTCCTGTTGTTTTCCAATTTTTAGCGAGCATGTACTCCTCTTCTGCATCAAGCATTGGAAATTTTTTTATTTGCTCGAGATATGCAGACAGACCACCTTCATTACTCAAGATAGGTAAATTGCTATTCATAGTTGTGCTCATAAACAGTTTATCTAATTAATAATAAAAATTTTTCAATGTTTTATTTACCCATATTTCTGAGTGTTTTTAGTATTATTTCAAGTTCATTTGGTAAAATTGAGTTAAAAATCATTTGTTTATTTTTTTTTGGATGAATAAAGCCCAAGGTTTTGGCATGTAAAAATTGCCTATTTAATTTAATTAGAATTTTTTCTAATGATTGTTCTATATCTTTAAACTTTTTAAATCTTTTCTTATATTTATCATCACCAACTATACTGTTTCCCAAATAATTCATATGAACTCTTATTTGGTGAGTTCGACCTGTTTCTAATTTACACTCTAACAAACTAAAAGTTGGTATATTTTTATTTTCAAAAATTTCTAAAGTTTTGTAGTTTGTAATTGCTTTTTTTCCTTTGCTGTTACTAACCTCCATCATTTGTCTATTTTTTGAGCTTCTTGTAATAAAAGTTTCTATTTTACCTTTAGATGGTCTAACCTTGCCCCAGATAAGTAATTGGTAAACTCTTTGGATTGTGTGTTTATTAAATTGATTAGAGAGGTGTTCATGAGTTTGATTATTTTTTGCAATTACAATCAATCCAGATGTATTTTTATCAATTCTATGTACTATTCCAGGTCTTAGTTCACCCCCAATATTAGAGAAAGAATTATTGCTATAATTCATAAGTGCATTTACGATTGTATTATCAAAATTACCTGCACCAGGATGCATTACTATTCCAGAAGGTTTGTTTAAAACAATTAAATCTTTATCCTCAAATACTATATCTAAATTAAACTTGTAAGGTTTTAAGGAAGCTTTTTTTGGTTCAGGTATGACTAATTTTATTTCATCATTAAAAAAAATTTTTTTTGATGGATCAGTTATTACCTTGTTATTTATTCTTAACTTATTATCTTGAATAAGATTTTTTATTCTTGTTCGACTAATAATATTCTCTCTCTTTTTAATGAAAATATCAACACGGAGTTCATTTTCGGTCTTATCAACTGTCAAATTTATTTTTTTTTCCATAAAATGATATATTAATATGATATGCGCTTGTAGCTCAACTGGATAGAGCGCCTGACTTCGGATCAGGAGGTTCTGGGTTCGACTCCTAGCAGGCGCACCAATTATTCACCCATATTTATTAAAGTCCCTTTTATTCTTGCCCTTAAAAAAGATAGATAAAACAGCCCTATTCCAAAAATTAAATAAACTAAATTTAATAAATAAGCTTGTTTTATATTTTCGTAATCTACAAGACCATTTATTAAAATATTTCTGGTTTCATCAAAAATGTAAACTAATGGCAGTCCCTTTGCAATTACTTGGAAAAATTCAGGAAGGATTTCTATTGGATAGTAGATACAGCCTAATGGAGCAAGTAAAAATAATGATGACCAAGCTATATTTTCAAAGGATGGTCCGTATCTCATTAAACCTGAGCTCACAAATAAACCTAGTGTAATCCCAAATATGTATAAACTTAAAAATAATATAAAGAGTGGAAAACCTAATTTTAAAATTGAAACTCCAAACAATGGAGAAGTTAAAATAATTGCGGGTACTAGACCGATTAATGTCCTTATCAAAGCAGTAAATATTAAAGATATAATTATTTCTTTCAGCTTCAATGGAGCAATAAATAAATTCGTAAAATTTCTACTCCAGATTTCCTCTAAAAAAAGCATATTAAAACTTATACTAGATCTAAAAAGAATGTCGTAAAGAATTGCGCATGTAAGAATTATTCCAAGCGTATTATTGTAATAATCACTATAAATTGAAAAAAATTTAGAAATAAATCCCCAAAGAATAATTTGTATTGTTGGCCAATAAATTAAATCCAAAACTCTTGGTAAAGAACTTTTGATGAGATAAAAATGTCTCAAAAAAAGTCCATACATTTTGTTTAGATTCATATTAAATCTCTTGTAAGTTTTAAAAAAACTTCCTCCATGTTTCTCCTTCCATGTTTTTTAATTAATTCGCCAGGAGTTCCTTGATCAATAATAGATCCTTTATTCATCATTAGAACTGAAGAACATAATCTCTCAACTTCTGCCATGTTATGCGAAGCAAGCAGAATAGAAGTTTTTTTTTCTTTTTGGTATTCCTCTAAAAAACTTCTAACAAAATCTCCTGTTTCAGGATCTAGAGATGCAGTTGGTTCATCAAGAAGAAGAACTGATGGATCATTAATTATAGATTTAGCTAGACTGACTCTATTTTTTTGACCAGAGGAAAGTTCTCCTGTTATTTTATTAATAAATTCATTAAGTCTTAATTTTTCACAAAGATAATCAATTTTAATTCTAAGTTTTTTTACATCATAAAGTCTTCCATAAACTTCAAGATTTTGCTTTACAGTTAATTTTTTTGGTAACTCAATATATGGTGAAATAAAATTTAATTCGTTTAATAATTCAACTCTTTGTTTTTCAATTTCAATACCATTTATAAGAACTTTCCCTTTAGTAGGCTTTAGTAAACCAAGAATCATACCTATTGTTGTAGTTTTACCACATCCGTTAGGTCCAAGAATTCCAATGATTTCATTTTCATTTACTTTAAAAGAAATATTTCGAACAGCTTCTTTTGAGTCATAAGTTTTTGATAAATCAATTATTTCAAGAGGAATAGTCATTAAAATTTTGAAGCTCTTAATAATCTATCGTTAATAGTTTTGCCGATTCCTATATTTGGGATTTTGTCTACAGCTATAGATTTGTAATTATCTTTTTTTATCTTTCTTAAAATTGTGTAGAGGTTTTTTGCAGCTTCTTTTAAATTGCCCTTTTTTGATAAAAAATAATAGTTTGTTTTGTTAATCTTATTTTTCTTAATTAGTAAAAAAGCCTCATCTTTTTTTATTTTTTTAAAATTAAGTCTGATTGGGATTCCAGGTGAATAATGAATTCTTAATTGTCCAGGAGCTGAAATCTTGGAAGGATTTATATTTATTAAAATTTTTTTCTTTAATATTTTTTGGAGAGTTTCAACTTCTAAACCACCTAATCTTAAAATTTTTGGTTTTTTTCTTAGATCAATAATTGTAGACTCAATCCCAACCGAAGATCTTCCTCCTTCAAGTATATACTTAATTTTTTTTCCAAAATCGTCCTTTACATCTGAAGAAGTTACCGCACTAACTCTTGAAGAAATATTAGCACTAGGTGCTGCAATAGGAAATTTCAAATGTTTTAACAGAATTCTTGCTACTGGATGTTTTGGAAATCTCACAGCAAGAGTGTTCTTTTTATTATTTGCAATTTTCGAAATTTTTGATTTTTTTTTTTGATTTAAGATGAATGTTATTGGCCCAGGACAAAATTTTTTATATAATCTTAAAAAATCAACATTTAGATCGCAATCATCTTTTAATTTTTTTAAATCATAATAATGAATAATCAAAGGGTTATTCATTGGTCTTTTTTTTAATCTAAATATTTTTTTACACGCTGTATCAGAATATGCATTCCCAGCTATTCCATAAACAGTTTCGGTTGGTATAGCAACACACTCTCTTTTATTTAAGAGATTCCTCGCTTTTTTAATATTTGCAAGATTAATTTTCATGTATTATTTGAGAGTATTATATGAAAGATAAAAATTTACCAAATGATTATAATTCATTATCTCTTGAAGAATTAACCACTGAGGCAAATAAGATGATTGAAGAATTGGAAAATCAAAAGGATTTAGGAAACTCTTTAGACAAGTATCAAGATTTAATTAAACTCAATAATATAATTGAGAAAAAATTTCAAAAGAATATCAAAGAAATAAATGAGAAAACAAAAGAAAACATATCCAAGATTAATCAAAAAAAATAATGCAAAGAAAATTAAATAAAATTGCAAAAGATACAAATTTGTTTTTAAGAAGATTTATTGCTAAACAAAAAAAATCAAATTTAATAGTTGCAATGAAATATGGTCTTTTTTCTGGAGGAAAAAAAATAAGATCAAAAATTTTAATTGATGTTGGGTTTCTATTTAAGTTAGATTATAAAACTCTGATCGCTATTGGTGCTGCAGTTGAATGTATTCATGCGTATTCATTAATACATGACGATTTACCATGTATGGATGATGACTCTATAAGAAGAGGTAAACCATCAGCGCATATTAAATTTGGAGAGGCTACAGCAGTTTTAGCTGGAAATTCACTTTTAACAATGGCATTTGAAATTTTAAGTCATAAGGACTTAAAAATTAGTGAAAAAATTAAGATTGATTTAATTAATAAAATTTCTGAAAGCTCGGGTCATCTTGGAATAGCAGGAGGACAGTATTTAGATTTGAATTATGAACGTAAGAAAATTTCTCAAAATAAGATTGAAGAAATGGAAATTAAAAAAACTGGAAAACTTTTTAGTTTTTGTTGTACAGCACCCTTGATAATTAAGAAAAAAAGCAAAAATGATATTAAGAAATTTGAAAATATTGGTGCTGACATAGGTTTGTTGTTTCAAGTTGCTGATGATTTGATTGATTATAAAGGAAGTTTGCTTGTTGCAGGAAAAAAAACTGGTAAGGATAAAAAAAAAGGAAAAGCAACTCTAATTAGTTTACTAGGATACAAAAATACTATTAAATATGCTGATAATTTGATTTTAAAAATTAATGGTAAATTAAAAAGATATGGATCTAAATCAAGAAATTTATTTGAAACATTAAATTATATTTTGAATAGAAACAAATGAAAAAGAAATATGAACTGTTAGATAAGATTAATTTTCCATCGGATTTAAAAAAAATACCTGAGTCAAAATTACAAAAAGTTGCTGATGAATTAAGAGATGAAATGATTGATGCCGTGTCAGTAACTGGTGGACATCTTGGGGCAAGTCTCGGAGTGGTAGAATTAACTGTTGCTTTACATTATGTCTTTAATACACCAAATGATAAATTAATCTGGGATGTGAGTCATCAGTGTTATCCACATAAAATTTTAACTGGCAGAAAAGATAGAATAAGAACTTTAAGACAAGGAAATGGTCTTTCTGGTTTTACAAAAAGATCTGAAAGTGAATACGATCCATTTGGTGCTGCGCACAGTTCAACATCAATCTCATCAGCACTAGGTATAGCAGAAGCAAATAAACTGTCTAATAAATCAGACAATGTAATTGCAGTAATTGGTGACGGCGCAATTAGCGCAGGAATGGCTTATGAAGCTATGAATAATGCTGGTGCCTCAAAAACTAAGATGATCGTAATTCTAAATGATAATGATATGTCGATTGCTCGACCAGTAGGAGCAATGAGTACTTATTTAGCAAAAATTTTTTCGGGAAAAATTTATTTTAGTTTAAGAGAGACTATTAAATTAATAATGTCAGCCTTTTCAAAAAGGTTTAGTGCAAAGGCTGGTAAAGCAGAAGATTTACTTAGATCTGCTGTTACAGGTGGAACTTTGTTCAGTTCACTTGGATTTTATTACATTGGTCCAATAGATGGCCATGATTTAAATTCATTAATTCCAATTTTAAAAAATGCGAGAGATTCTAAGCATAAAGGACCAATTTTAATTCACATTAAATCGAAAAAAGGAAAAGGTTATACTTTTGCTGAGGAGGCAAAGGACAATTATCATGGAGTATCAAAGTTTAATGTCAAAACTGGTGAGCAACTAAAGGGTACAAGTAAATTACCATCATATACAAAGGTTTTTGCAAACACCTTAATTCAACATGCCAAAAAGGACAGTAAAATTGTAGCTATTACTGCTGCTATGCCTGATGGCACTGGTCTAGATATTTTTCGCAAAGAATTTCCAGATAGGACTTTTGATGTTGGGATTGCAGAGCAACATGCAGTTACATTTGCTGCAGGTTTAGCTACTGAAAACTTTAAACCCTACGCAGCTATTTATTCCACATTTCTTCAAAGAGCTTATGATCAAGTAGTTCACGATGTAGCAATTCAAAGTTTACCTGTTAGATTTGCAATAGATAGAGCAGGACTTGTTGGAGCTGACGGACCAACACATGCTGGTAGTTTTGATACAACATATTTAACCACTTTACCAAATTTTATTGTCATGGCAGCAAGTGATGAAGCTGAGCTAGTAAGAATGGTAAATACTTCAACCGAAATCAATGATAGACCTTGTGCATTCAGGTACCCAAGAGGAACAGGATTAGGTTCAACTCTTCCATCAATAACTGAAAAAATTGAGATAGGAAAATCAAAAATTATCAAAGAAGGAAAAAAATTAGCGATCTTAAATTTTGGAGCAAGATTGAGTGAGACTTTGAAGGCTGCAGAAAATTTATTAAAAAAAGGTGTGCCAATAACAGTTGTTGATGCTAGATTTGCAAAACCTCTAGATGAAAATCTCATTTGGCAATTAGCTACAACTCATGAAGCAATTATGACAATTGAAGAGGGTTCAATTGGTGGTTTCGGATCTCATGTGGTGAATTTTTTGACAAAAAAAGGTTTAATGGACTCTAATTTAAAATTTAGATCATTAACATTACCAGATATTTTTATTGATCAAGATACTCCAGACAAAATGTATAAAGTGGCAAATCTTGATTCAGTTTCAATTGAGGAAAAAGTTTTAGATTTATTAAATTCCAATATAGTTTTGAAAAAACAAAATTAACTACACTGAGCTTTGTGTAGAAGATAATGATCTAATAAAACGCAAGATAACATTGCTTCACCCACTGGCACAGCTCTAATACCCACACATGGATCATGTCTGCCTTTTACTGAAATACTAGTATTCTTTCCAAACTTATTAATTGTTTTTCTACTTTTTAAAATTGATGACGTTGGTTTTACAGCAAAAGAAACAATTATTTCTTGACCTGAAGAAATACCTCCTAGAATACCTCCAGCATTATTAGATTTAAATTTTGTTTTTTTTCTATTTTGAGAAATTTCATCTGAATTCTCCTCACCAGATAATTGCGCTGAGTTCATACCTGAGCCAATATTAACTCCTTTTACAGCATTTATACTCATCATTGCTGATGCTATGTCAGAATCTAATTTTGAGTATATAGGTGCGCCTAATCCAGCAGGAATACCGTTCGCTCTTACTTCAATTATTGCTCCACATGACGATCCAGCTTTTCTGATACTTAACAAGTATTTTTCCCAAATTTTTAACATTGATTTATCTGGGCAAAAAAATGGATTTTTAGAAATTATTTTATCATCCCATTTATTAGTATCACATCCTAATATTCCAAGTTGGGTAACAGCTCCAGTGATTTTAAATTTTTTTCCTAATTTATTTTCTAAAACTTTTTTTGCTACAGCACCTGCTGCAACTCTTGCAGCTGTTTCTCTTGCAGATGATCTACCACCACCTCTGTAGTCTCTTATTCCATACTTTTTAAAATATGTGAAATCAGCATGTCCTGGTCTAAATTTATCTTTGATATCATTATAATCCTTTGAACGCATATCTTCATTGTAAATTATCAATGATATTGGTGTCCCAGTCGTTTTTCCCTCAAAAACTCCTGAAAGAATTTGAACCTTGTCACTCTCCTTTCTTTGAGTAGTAAACTTTGATTGCCCAGGTTTCCGTTTGTTTAATTCTTTTTGAATATCGGCTTCTTTTAATGGTATTAATGGTGGACACCCATCGATAACACACCCTAAAGCTGGACCATGGGATTCTCCCCAAGTTGTAAAACGAAAAGACTTTCCAAAAGTATTAAATGACATTATTTATATTGTATAGATTATTTTGTTAAAATTATGAATCAAAAAAACTCACTTGGGCTTAATAAATGCTTTTTAGATCTTGATAATCCATTTCAACTATTTCAAAGATGGTTTGAGGAGGCTAAAAAAAAAGAAATTAATGATCCTAATGCTTTAGCACTTGGTACAGCAAATAAAGAGGGTATTCCCTCAGTAAGAATGGTTCTGCTCAAAGGTCATAGTGAAAAAGGATTTGTTTTTTATACAAATTTAAACAGTCAGAAAGGTAATGAAATTAAAGAAAACCCGAATGCTACAATGTGCTTTCATTGGAAAAGTTTACTAAGACAAATAAGGATAGTTGGAACATTGAAACAAGTAGATGATCAAACTGCTGATGAGTACTATAACTCAAGAGCATATGATAGCAGAATAGGTGCTTGGGCCTCAAAACAAAGTAGTATTCTCCATTCTAGAGATGAACTTTTAGATGCTTTAGAGAATTATAAAAAAAAATATAATGACAAAGATAATGTACCTAGACCAAGCCATTGGTCTGGTTGGAATTTAACACCTTCCACAATTGAATTTTGGTTAGATGGAGATAACAGAATACATGAAAGATTAAAGTATTCTTTAGATAAAAATGGTAGTTGGACAAAAAGTCTTTTAAGTCCTTAAAAATCTCTAGACAAACTAAATGAAGTTAAATTTTCAAGTATATTTTTTTCATTACAATCTTTAAATATCAATAATGAGTTTGAAGCTAAATTTATGTAATGGTTTGCTTTTTTATAACATTCTTTAATAACTTCATATTGTTTGATTAAAGATAATGTATAATCAAAATCACTTTCATTTCTATTGTCTTTTAAAAAAATATCTTTAAGAGTTTCTTTTTCTTTCAAATTTGCTTTTTGAAATAATAAGATTATTGGAAGAGTAATTTTCCCTTCATAAAAATCTTTTCCAATTTTTTTTCCGAATAATTTTAATTCAGAGTTATAATCTAAAGTATCATCAGCTATTTGAAAAGTTAAACCCAAATTCCTTCCATAAAATTCTAAAGCCTCTTTTTCTTTTGATGTCACATCTGACAAAATTGCACCAACTTTAGTAGCTGCTGCAAATAATTCAGCAGTTTTTGCAGAAATTATTCTTAAATAAGTTTCCTCCAACATATCCACCTCACCTCTATGCTGTAACTGAAGAACCTCACCTTGAGCAATCTTAGATGAAGTTGAAGATAATAATTTTAAGACTTCAATATTTCCATCATCTACCATCATTTCGAAACATCTACTAAGCAAATAATCTCCAACTAAAACAGAAGAATGGTTATCCCAAACTTTGTTTAAAGTTTTTCTACCCCTTCTAATAGATCCATTATCTATTACATCATCATGCATTAAAGTTGCTGAGTGAATAAGTTCTACACAAGCAGCCAAATTAATATCTCTAGTTCCTTTTGCATATCCACATAATTTTGCAGAACCTAAAGTTAGTAAGGCTCTTAATCTCTTTCCGCCTGTATCGAGGTGATAGTTTGTCATTTTATGAACTAAGTCTACTTTACTCTCTAATTTAGACTTTATTTTTTCTTCAACTAACATCAATCTATCTTCAACTGAATTTTTTAGTTGAAAATATGAATTATTAATTTTGTTTTTTAATTGTATGACACTTCCCATTAATTGAGCAAATTAGTATAATAGGTTGCTTTTTATACTTATCAATTGACGCACCTGAATCTTCAATTATAAGGTGTCTTTATATTCATAAAAAAATTCTATAAATATTAAAAATGTTCTCTTTTTTTAAAAAGAAAAAAATTATTCCACATATTAAGCTAAGTGGAGTTATTGGGAATGTGGGGAAATTTAAACAAGGTATAGATTTTTCTGGCCAAGAAGACATTATTACAAAAGCATTTTCTCTAAAAAAAGCACCATGTGTTGCTATAACAATAAACTCTCCTGGAGGTTCTCCTGTTCAATCACATTTAATTTACAGCTTAATTAGACAACAGGCAAAAAAAAATAAAAAAAAAGTAATTGTTTTTGCCGAAGATGTAGCAGCTTCAGGCGGATATCTAATAGCTTGTGCTGGAGATGAAATTTATGCGAACTCAAGTTCAATAATAGGCTCAATAGGAGTAATCTACTCTTCTTTTGGTTTTACAGAATTGATAAAAAAGATAGGTGTTGAGAGAAGAGTGCATACTGCCGGGAAAAATAAAAGTACATTAGATCCATTTCAAGATGAAAAAAAGGAAGACATCGAAAGATTAAAAAATATACAATTAGATCTACATAAAGATTTCATAGAGGTGGTCGAAAAAAGCAGGTCATCAAAACTTAAAAAATCTGAAGTAGAATTATTTTCAGGTGAATTTTGGTCAGGTAGAAAAGCCAAAGATCTTGGTTTGATAGATGATATAGGAAATGCAAATCAGATATTAAGAAAAAAATTTGGAGAAGATGTTGTTATTAAAAAATTTGAAAAATCAAAAAGCTGGCTTAGTAAAAAATTGTCGTCTTCAAATGATCATGTAGATCAATTAGCAAACATATTAGAGGAAAAATCAGTTTGGCAAAAATATGGCCTCTAAAAAAATTAAAAAAAAACCAAAATTTCAAACTTTCCAAGATACAATTATAAATCTTCAAAAATTTTGGAGTAAAAATAGATGTGTAATTTTACAACCTTATGATATGGAAGTTGGAGCTGGAACATTTCATCCAGCTACTACTCTAAGATCTCTTGGACCTAAGCCATGGAAAGCAGCGTATGTTCAACCTTCACGAAGACCTACAGATGGAAGATATGGAGATAATCCAAATAGACTTCAGCATTATTATCAATTTCAAGTTATAATAAAACCCTCTCCAATTAATATTAAAAAACTTTATTTAAATAGTTTGTCGGTAATAGGAATTAATCATAAAGAGCACGATATTAGATTTGTTGAAGATGATTGGGAAAGCCCAACCTTAGGAGCTGCAGGTCTTGGATGGGAAGTTTGGTGTGATGGCATGGAAATATCTCAATTTACATATTTTCAACAAATGGCAGGTTTTGAATGTAAACCAGTGTCAGTGGAGATAACCTACGGCCTTGAAAGAATTTGTATGTTTACCCAGCAGAAAAAAAACGTTTATGATTTAGTTTGGAATGATGAGGGTATTGATTACAGGGAAGTTTTTCATCAATCAGAAAAAGAATTTTCAGCTTATAACTTTGAGCATGCTAATACAGAAAACTTATTTAAAATATTTGATATGCATGAGAGTGAAGCAAAATCATTAGTTGAAAAAAATATATCTTTACCTGCATACGATCAATGTTTGAAAGCAAGTCATATATTTAACGTATTAGATGCTCGCGGAGCAATTAGTGTTGCGCAAAGAGCAGAATATATTGGTCGAATAAGAGAAATTACAAAACAAGCTGCTACAATTTGGGTACAGTCGCAAACATAGAATGTCAGAATTTTTTTTAGAGCTATTTAGTGAAGAAATTCCTGCTGGGCTTCAAAAAAATTTAAGAGAAAAAATTTTTGAAGATTTTAAAAATTTATTTGAGGAAAAATCAATTAGATCAAAAAAAAATTTTTCTTTTTCAACTCCAAATAGATTAGTTTTAGTTTTTGAAGGCCTAGATAAACAAATTAAGATTAAATCTAAAGAGATTAGAGGCCCTAAAACTAGTGCTCCTGAACAAGCGTTGGAGGGTTTTTTGAGATCAAACAAAATTAACAAAAAGGATTTATTTAAAAAAAAAACCGAAAAGGATGAATTTTATTTTTACAAAACTGTAGCAACCTCATTAAAAACACATGATTTACTCACTGAATTCATTCCAAAAATTTTGAGTAACTATCAATGGAAAAAATCAATGAAATGGGGTGAATTTGATTTAAATTGGGGAAGACCATTAAAATCAATTTTATCAATATTTGATAAAAAAATTGTAAGCTTTAAATTTCATCATTTAACTTCCTCTAATTTGACTTTTTTAGATAAAGATTTTGAAGAAAAAAAAAGATCTTTTGAAAATTTTAAAAAATATGAAAAATTTTTTGAAGATAATGGAGTGATCATTAATCAAAATAAAAGATTAAAAATAATCAATAAATCTTTTTTAAAGATATTAGGGAAAAAAGGGTTAAAAATTAATGAAAATCCCAAGTTGATAGATGAGGTTGTAAATTTAGTAGATAGCCCAAATGTTTTATTGTGCAAATTTGATAAAAAATTTTTATCGGTTCCTAAAGAGATTTTGACTCTAACAATGGAGTCTCACCAGAAATATTTTCCAACATTTAATGACAAAAATGAAATTACAAATGAATTTTTAATTGTAACAAATAAAAAAGATAAAAAAGGTCTCATTAAAATAGGTAATGAAAGAGTAGTTGATGCAAGATTAAGTGATGCAGAATTTTTTTGGAATAAAGATAAAACTCAAAATTTAGTTAAAAAGGTATCAGAATTAAAATCAATGAATTTTTTTAAGGGTCTTGGATCTTATTTTGACAAAGTTCAGCGAATGAGAAAAATTGGTGGAATGATTTCAGATGAGTTGTTAATTAGTAAAGAAAAAGTAGAATTGTCTGCATCAATCTGTAAGACCGATCTTACCTCTGATCTTGTGGGTGAATTTCCTGAACTTCAAGGACTTATGGGAGGATATTTTTCTGAACATCAAGGATTTGATAAAGATATTTCTCTAGCTATTTCAGAACAATATTTACCAATTGGTCTCAATTCAATGGTCCCAAAAAAACCATTCAGTGTTGCATTATCGATTACAGACAAGATTGATACCTTAGTGGGCTTTTTTGGTATAAACGAGAAACCTACAAGTTCAAAAGATCCATTAGCATTAAGAAGAATTGCTCTAGGTATAATAAGAACCACTATAGAAAATAAAAAGAATTTAAAAATAAATGATCTTATGAATTACTCTTCACGCCTTTACGATGACCAAGGATACAATCTTGATAATAAAGATTTACAAAAAGAATTATATAATTTCTTAAAAGATAGATTTAGATACTATCTTAAAGAAAAAGAAATACGTTATGATATAATCGAAGCTACTTTATCATCATTTTCGTTAAATAAATTATTTTCGTCATTTGAAAAAGCAAAATGTCTAAACAAGGTAATTAGGAATCAAATTGGTATGGACATAAATTCAAGTTATAAAAGAGCTTCTAATATTTTAGAACATGAGATGAAAAATAATGAAATTGAAATAAATGACACAACTGATCCTGGTATTTTTAAAAGTGAATTTGAAAAAAACTTATATAAAAAGATAAATGATATTAAAAAATATTATTCTACCTTAAATAATGATGAAAACTGTGAAAAATCACTATCAATTTTAGCTGAAAGTAAAAAAGAAGTTTTTGAATTTTTTGATAACGTAAAAGTTAATGAAGATAACGAAACTTTAAGAAAAAACCGTTTGGAACTTATTAATATGTTATGTAAAACGTTTCAAAATTATATAAATTTTCAATTTTTAAAAGCTAATAATGAATAACCTGATTTTTAATTTTAAGTCTAAAGATTCAAAAAAAATAAAAAATCCAAAAAACTTATTAGGTGGCAAAGGAGCAAATTTGTCTGAAATGGGGAGAATGGGCTTGCCCGTACCTCCTGGTTTTACTATTTCAACGAAAGTTTGTGAAATTTTTTATAAAGACAAAAAAAAATTAAATTCCAAATTAACCAACCAAATAAAAAAAGAAATTAAAAAAATAGAAAAAGATGTATCAAAAAAATTTGGAGATTTAAAAAATCCTCTTCTTTTATCAGTTCGATCTGGTGCAAGAGTTTCAATGCCAGGTATGATGGACACAATCTTGAATTTAGGGCTTAATGACAAAACGGTGGTTGCTTTAGCAAATAAAACTTCTAACGGAAGATTTGCGAAAGATAGTTATAGAAGATTCATCCAGATGTACGGAAATGTAGTCATGGGTGTCGAAAGTTATAATTTTGAGGAATTGATAGAAAATTATAAGTTAACAAAAGGTGTGTTGCTTGATACAGATCTCAATGAAGAAGATTGGGATGGGTTAATAAAAGATTTTAAGAATTTAGTTAAAGAAAAGACCAATAAAGATTTTCCTCAAGATGTTTATCATCAATTATTTGGGGCAATAAATGCTGTATTTTTATCTTGGGAGAGCAAAAGAGCAAAAGTTTACAGAAAGTTGAATCAAATTCCTTCTGAATGGGGGACAGCTGTTAATGTTCAATCTATGGTTTTTGGAAATATGGGCAATGATTGTGCAACAGGAGTTGTCTTCACTAGAAACCCTTCAGATGGGTCAAATGATATTTATGGAGAATATTTGATTAATGCTCAGGGAGAAGATGTTGTAGCTGGAACAAGAACTCCACAGTACATTACAAAGAAGGCAAGAAAAGAGGCAAAAGTTGATGATGCATCTATGGAAGAGTCGATGCCAGAAGTATATCACGAATTATATAAAATTTTAAAAAAACTAGAGAAACATTATAAGGATATGCAAGATGTAGAGTTTACTGTTGAAACTAACAAACTTTGGATATTACAAACTCGATCTGGAAAAAGAACATCAAAATCTGCAGTAAAAATTGCTGTTGATATGGTTAGAGAAAAGTTAATCAATAAAAATGATGCTGTTTTAAGAGTTGATCCCAACTCTTTAGATACACTTTTGCATCCTACTTTAGATGAAAGAAGTTCAATCAAAGTTATAGCAAACGGTCTTCCAGCGTCTCCTGGTGCAGTAAGTGGTAAAGTAGTTTTCAGCTCAGAGGAGGCTGAAAGATTAAATGATATGATGCAAGATACAATTTTAGTTAGAGTTGAAACTTCTCCAGAAGATATTCAAGGAATGCATGCTGCGAAGGGAATTTTAACTTCAAGAGGAGGTATGACTAGTCATGCTGCAGTTGTAGCTAGGGGGATGGGAAGACCTTGTGTTTCTGGTTCAAGTGAAATTGAAATTAATTACGATAAAAAAGTCTTTAAAACATCCTCGGCTGAGATCAAAGAAGGTGAAACAATTACTATTGACGGTTCTACGGGAAGAATAATTTTAGGTACAGTTCCAACTATAAAACCTGAGATATCAGGAGATTTTTCAAAATTGATGAGCTGGGCTGATAAAATTAGAAAACTTAAAGTACGAACTAACTCTGAGACTCCTCTAGACACTAAAACAGCCAGAGATTTTGGTGCGGAGGGAATCGGACTTTGTAGGACCGAACACATGTTTTTTGATGAGGAAAGAATTTTATCAGTACGAGAAATGATTTTATCAAAAACGCTAGATGATAGATCTAATGCTTTAAAAAAGATTCTACCGCATCAAAAAAAAGATTTTATGGAGATATTTAAGATTATGCATGGTCTTCCAGTTACAGTAAGATTATTAGATCCACCATTACATGAATTTTTACCGAAATCTGATAAAGAAATTTCTGAAGTAGCTAATGTTGTTGGATCAGACAAAAAAGATATTGAAAGCAGGATTGAAGAACTTCATGAACAAAATCCAATGTTAGGACATAGAGGTTGTAGACTTGGCATTTCATTTCCTGAAATTTATGAGATGCAATGTAGAGCGATATTCGAAGCTCTTGCAGACTTAAAAAAAAATAAACAAAAATTTGCTTTTCCCGAGATAATGATTCCTTTAGTTTCTACCGAAGCCGAGATTAAAATAATGAAAGATTTAGTAATCAATACTGCACGAAAAGTTCAAAAAGAAAATAAAACAAAAATTGAATTTCTTGTGGGTACAATGATTGAGTTACCTAGAGCAGCAATTAAGGCTGATGATATTGCGAAACACGCTGAATTCTTTAGTTTTGGCACTAATGATTTAACACAAACAACTTTTGGAATAAGTAGAGATGATAGTGGTAAATTTTTAAATGATTATATAGATAATAAGATTTTTACTATTGATCCGTTTGTATCCATTGATGACGGAGTGAAAGATTTAGTCGAAATAGCGGTTTCTAAAGGAAAAAAACAAAACAAAAAAATTAAATTAGGTATATGTGGTGAACATGGTGGTGATCCAAGGAGTATTAAATTTTGCTCAAAAGCTGGGCTTAATTATGTTTCCTGTTCACCTTACAGAGTTCCTATAGCTAGATTAGCAGCGGCACAGGCTGAGCTCACGAAAAATAAAAATTAAAAAATCAAATAATCTAGATTTCTAGTTTGAAATCTATAGCTGGGGCGCTATGAGTGATGCTTCCAATTGAAATTCTATCTACCCCAGTTGCAGCAACAGATTTTACAGTTTTAAGATTTATATTTCCTGAAGCTTCTGTCTCATAATATTTTTTAACTAGTTTTACACCTGCTCTAAGATTTTTAATACTCATATTATCAAACAAAATAGTATTAAATTTAAGACCAATAATCTTTTTCAGTTGCTTTAAATTATCCACTTCAACTGTAATTTTTTTTTCTCTTTTATTTTTTATCGCCAGTGAGACCAATTCTCTTAAATCGGAACTAGCGATATGATTATCTTTTATCAAAAATTCATCACTTAAATTAAATCTATGATTTGTACCGCCTCCTAATTTAACTGCGTATTTTTGAATAATCCTATAATTCGGTAAAGTTTTTCTGGTGCAGCAAATTTTACATTTTTTTCCAGCTAGTTTTACAAATTGATTTGTTTTTGTAGCTATTCCTGAAATATGGGATAAAAAATTTAATGCAACTCTTTCTGCAATCATTATAGAATTAGCTTGACCTTTTATTAGTGCTATTACAGAATTTTTTTTGACTGTGGACCCATCTTTTTTTTTTACTATAAACTTAGTTTTTTTATCAACTTGCTTAAAAGATTGCTTTACAAATAGCAAACCTGCAACAACTGCTTTTTGATTAGAAATTATTTTCGCCTCAATAATTTTATTATTGTTTATGAGGTTAGATGTTATATCTCCGTAAGGATACAAATCTTCGGTAAGTGCAAGTTTTACTCTATCTTTAATAAAATTTTCACTTAATTTAATTTTTGACACGAATTGTTATCTACCGATAGCAACCATTTTTTCTACTGACAATCTAGCTTTGTCAATCGTCTCTTGGTCCATGATAATTTCACCTGTTTCATTTTCTAAACAGTTTAAAATTTTAGGCAAAGTAATTTTCTTCATATGCGGACACATATTACATGGCCTTATAAATTCTACGTTCGGATTTTCCACTTGAATGTTATCACTCATAGAACATTCGGTTACCATCATTACTTTTTTTGGCTGATTATCTTTAACATAATTAATCATTCCCGATGTTGATCCTGCAAAATCACTCGCTTTAATAACTTCTGGAGGACATTCTGGGTGTGCAATTATTTTAATCCCAGGATTATTTTTCCTTATATTTTTAATCTCGTTTTCATTGAATTGATCATGAACAATGCAAATTCCTTTCCATGAGATAATTTCAACGTCAGTTTGTGAAGCAACGTATTTAGCTAAATAGTCGTCAGGTAAAAAAATAACTTTTTTCACACCTAAGGATTTTACAATTTTAACTGCATTAGCAGATGTACAACACACATCTGTTTCTGCCTTTACATCAGCAGATGTATTTACATATGAGACAACAGGAACTCCTGGATACTTTTCTTTTAACAATCTGACATCTTTACCTGTAATTGAAGAGGATAATGAACAACCCGCTTTCATGTCTGGTAATAAAACCTTTTTATTTGGACTCATTAATTTTGCAGTCTCAGCCATGAAGTGAACTCCAGCCATAACAATTATATCTGCCGACGTTTTTGATGCTTCAACGGCAAGAGCTAAAGAGTCTGCAGAAAAATCCGCAATACCGTGATAAATTTCTGGAGTTTGATAGTTATGAGCAAGTATTACAGCATTCTTCTCTTTTTTTAATTTATTAATTTTATGAATATAAGGAGCATGAACTGCCCACTCAATCTCAGGCATAACCTTTGAAATCTTCTTATAAATTGGATCAGTTGCCAATTTTACTTCTTGATTAAATTCCATATGCAAAATTTATCAATTTGAAACCTACTTGTCATTGATTTAATGTGGGTCATATTTGCGGCCATGCTGAAATTGGTAGACAGGCACGGTTGAGGGCCGTGTGGACCTAGTCCATGAGAGTTCGAGTCTCTCTGGCCGCACCAAAAAATTAAATCTTTAGCCATTCAGGTATAAATATTTTAAATGATGCATTTTTACTTTTTAAAGTAAGGTCTTTATTGAAATTTTCATTTGAAAATTTTATCAAAGCAAACGGATACTCCTCATTAATCAAAATTTTTCCAATTTCAATCTCATTACAATATACCGTCTCACCTTCATCAAGTTTTCCATCAATTATCTCAACTGGCAATAACCTCTTAGAAAGTTTATTTTTAAGTTTAATTCTAGCAGTATTTTCTTGTCCTACGTAACATCCTTTTTTAAAATCAATACCATTTAGTTCTTCAAAATTACATTCAATACCGAATAATTTATTTTTAAGTTTATTTAAATTCTTTGGAACAATCCCAAGTTTATGACTTTGATGATAATAGTCCTCAATTTTATCGTCTTTTAATTCGAGTTTTTTTAGAGATAAATAAAGTTTTTCTAAATTAATAATTAGTCTAGCACCTAAATTTTTATTTCTTGGATCTAGAACTATTGGATCTTCTCTATATTTCATAGTAAAACCAAGAATATCTTTTGAGTTATCTAATGATAAATATTTTTCATAACCAAAACTTGCAACAACAAATTCATTGCTAAGATTAAGGATTTCTACTTTTGATCTTATTTTATATAAATTTAATTGGTTCAATATTTCCTCAGATTGAGACTTTTCACAATCAATAAAAAAACCTGACTTATGCTTTACAACAATAAATTCATAAAGAAACTTGCCCTGAGGAGTTAATAATGAGGCAAAACAACTTGAGCTATCTGTAACTTTATTAATGTCATTGCTAATTAAATTTTGCAGGAAATCTCTAGCATCCTGACCATTTACATAAAGTATGGCTCTATCTTTTAATATATAAACACTATTATTCATATTTGATTGATCATTAAATTTAATATAATAACTTTTTTCACAAATGTTAGATCTAATAATCAAAAATGGGCAATGTTATATTGATGGAAAACTAGAGGATAAAGATATTGCTGTTAAAGACGGCAAAATATCTAACATTGGTCAAATATCAGAAGAGGCTAAAGAAGTCTATGATGCTAAAAATAAAATTACCTTACCTGGCTGTATAGATACTCAGACACATTTTAGAGAACCGGGTTCTACAGACACAGAAGATCTTCACTCAGGAAGTAGAGCAGCAGTAGCTGGAGGAATTACAGCAGTATTTGAAATGCCAAACACCAATCCTCCAACCTCAAACTTAAAAGAATTTCAAAGAAAATTGGATCTTGCAAAAAATAGAATGTATTGCAATTATGCTTTCTATTTTGGTGCAACTGCAGGAAATGTCAGTCAATTGGCTGAGTTAAAAAATTTAGAGGGCTGTTGTGGGATCAAATTGTTTGTAGGTTCCTCTACAGGGAATCTCTTAGT
The DNA here is from genome assembly GCA_902531765.1 of uncultured Pelagibacteraceae bacterium. GTDB lineage: Bacteria > Pseudomonadota > Alphaproteobacteria > Pelagibacterales > Pelagibacteraceae > Pelagibacter. Next base: position 61,521 of record CACAFC010000003.1, read on the forward strand.
AGCACTTGAGGAAGATATTGACAAAGTTTTTCAAAATAGTTCAAAGGTAGTAGCAGTCCATTCTGAGGATGAAGAAATCTTGAATAAGAATAAAAGATTAATTAAAAATGGCGACGTGCACTCCCATCCTATTTGGAGAAGTGAGGAATGTGCAATTTCTTCGACTAGAAGAATAGTCAGACTTGCAAAAAAATATAACAAGAAAGCGCATGTACTTCATATTACTACTAAACAAGAAGTAGATTTTTTATCTCAACATAAAGGCAATATTACTTTTGAAATTACGCCACAACATTTAACAATTTATGCACCTGATTGTTATGATAAACTTGGAACTTATGCACAGATGAATCCACCAATAAGAGATAAGTCTCACTATGATCGATTGTGGTATGCAGTAAGAAATAATTTAAATGATACAATTGGCTCGGATCATGCACCACATCTAAAAGTAAATAAAGATAAAGAATATCCCAATTCTCCATCAGGCATGCCAGGTGTCCAAACACTTATGCCAGTAATGTTAGATCATGTTAACCATGGAAAATTATCACTTAATCAATTAATAAATCTGGTGTGTGAAAATCCAATAAAGATATTTGGGATTAAAAACAAAGGATTCATTAAAGAAGGATATGATGCCGACTTTACTATTGTTGATATGAATAAAAAAATAACAATTAAAAATGAGAATATAGAGAGTAAATGTGGATGGTCACCTTTTAATGATGTTGAATTTAAAGGAACCCCGGTAGCGACAATAATCTCTGGTGAAATAAAGATGAAGGATGGAAAGATTTTAGGTGACCCTGAGGGCACACCTTTAAAATTTAATTAATTTTTACAGTAAAACTATTAACCAATATCACACCAACAACAATAAGAAACAGACCTGCAATAGCTTGCCAGGCTAAAGTTTGTTTAAAAAAGAAATATCCAAGTAATGCTATTGTAAATACACCTAGCCCACTCCAAGTAGCATAAACAATTGCTATTGGGAGTTTATCCATAACAAAAGTCATTAGATAGAAAGACACCAAATAAAATATTGTTAAACAAACTGTTGGAATAATTTTGGTAAAATTTTGTGAAACTGGCAATAACATTGTTCCAGCTACTTCACAAAATATGGCTATAAGTAGAAAAGAGTATGTTTTAACCATTATTCAATATTTTATTGTCAATCAAGTCTTGTTTAATCTCATCAAGAATTGCAGGATCATCAATTGTTGGAGGCATTTTATACTCAACATTATCAGCAATTTTTCTAATTGTTCCTCTCAAGATTTTTCCAGACCTTGTTTTTGGAAGTCTTTTTATAACAATTGCAACTTTAAATGCAGCTACAGGACCAATTTTATCTCTAACCATTTGAATACATTCTTTGGAAATTGTTCCATTATCTTTTTCAACACCAGCTTTTAATACAATTAATCCAATTGGTAATTGCCCTTTTAATTTATCAGCAATTCCAAGGACTGCACATTCAGCTACTGACTGATGCTCAGATAAAACTTCTTCAATCGCTCCAGTTGATAATCTATGGCCAGCAACGTTTATGATGTCATCAGTCCTAGACATAATCCAGATATAGCCATCCTCATCAATATGACCTGCATCATATGTTTGATAGTAACCCTCATAGTTTGACATATAATTTTCTTTATATCTTCGATCTGCATTCCAAAGAGTTGGAAATGTACCAGGAGGTAAAGGCAATTTTACTACAATATCTCCCATTTCATTTGGTTTAGCTAAAGTTTGATCTGACTTAATAATCTTTACATCATAACCTGGTACCGCTTTACAGGCTGAACCATATTTGGTTTTCATCATTTCAATTCCTGTACAATTTGAACTTATTGCCCAACTTGTTTCCGTTTGCCACCAATGGTCAATCACTGGAACTTTTAATAAATTTTCTGCCCATTTGATTGTATCTGGATCCGCTCTTTCTCCAGCAAGAAATAAACTTTCAAAACTACTAAGATCATACTTAGAGAAGAACTTTCCCTCAGGATCTTCCTTTTTAATCGCTCTAAATGCAGTTGGAGCTGTAAATAAAGATTTTACTTTGTAATCAGATATGATTTTCCAGAAAGCTCCTGCATCAGGTGTGCCTACTGGTTTACCTTCAAACAAAACAGTTGTGCATCCTTTAAACAATGGAGCATAAACTATGTATGAGTGACCTACAATCCAACCTATATCACTTGCTGACCACCAGATATCTCCCTCATCAATGTTGTAGATATTTTTCATTGTCCATTTTAGAGCCACTATGTGACCACCAATGTCTCTTACAATACCTTTGGGTGTTCCTGTTGTGCCTGAGGTATAAAGTATATAAGCAAACTCATTAGAATTCATTTCAACACAATCAGTATTTTTTGCATCTACTAATACTTCATCCCAACTAATTTCATTTGGTGCATTCAATTTAACCTCATGACCCTTTCTTTGATATAAAACCATCTTACTTATTTTATGATTTGCCAGTTTGATAGCTTCATCAACTAATGGTTTGTATTCAACTGTCCTACCAGGCTCAAAACCACATGATGCCGTAACTAAAATTTTAGCTTTGCTGTCATCTATTCTGCTTGCGAGCTCATTTGATGCAAATCCACCAAAAACCACAGAGTGAATTGCCCCGATTCTTCCACAAGCAAGCATTGCAATGACTGCTTCAGGTATCATTGGCATATAAATTATTACTCTATCACCCTTACCAACGCCTTGATTTGCTAATGCTCCTGCAAATTTAGAAACTTTAGATCTTAATTGCTCATATGTAAGCTTACTTTTGTTACCTGTGATGGGACTATCATAAATAAGTGCAGTTCTTTTACCTTGTCCGTTATCTATATGAATATCTAGTGCGTTATAGCAAGTGTTTGTAACTCCATCTTCAAACCATTTGTAAAAAGGAGGGTTTGACTTGTTTAATATTTTTGAGGGTTTTTTAAACCAAAAGATATCGTCAGCTGCGTTTCTCCAGAAATTTTCTGGATCTTCGATTGATTTTCTATAAATTTCCTTAAATTTATCTGACATAATAATTTTGATTCGTTGGTTAATTTATTGTGGTTTTTAAATCACAAATTGTATTTAATTTTAAAAAACGAGTAAAATCAATGTAAATTAATGACAATTAGGTCTTCTATTAAGTGTTTTTATTTGGTATTCAACCACAACTTTTGCTTGGGGAAGCCCAGGCTTAGTTTATATAAACTAAAGTAAAAACTAACTAAAGAGGGAGTTTTTTATGAAAAAACTTAAACTGTTTGCTCTAGCAGCTTTAGCCCTAGTGGGTTATGCAGGTGTTGCTAATGCAGCAAGCGATGCAACGATGTTAGCTCAGGATGACTTTGTTGGAATATCTTTTTGGATAATTTCAATGGGTATGTTAGCGGCTACAGCTTTCTTCTTCATGGAGAGAGGTACTGTTAACCCTGCGTGGAAAACATCAGTAACTGTTGCAGGTCTTGTAACTGGTATTGCTTTCATTCACTACATGTACATGAGAGAAGTATGGGTTGCTACAGGTGACTCACCAACAGTATACAGATATATTGACTGGTTAATTACTGTGCCATTACAGATGGTAGAATTCTACTTAATTCTAGTAGCAGTAAGAAAAGCAAATTCTGGAATGTTCTGGAGATTGTTAATCGGTTCATTAGTAATGTTAATCGGAGGATACTTAGGAGAAGCTGGATACATCAATGCTACACTTGGTTTTGTAATCGGTATGGCTGGATGGATTTACATTCTATATGAAATATTCTCTGGTGAAGCTGGAAGAGCTGCTGCTAAAAGTGGTAACAAAGCTCTTGTAACTGCGTTCGGTGCAATGAGAATGATTGTAACTGTAGGTTGGGCTATTTATCCATTAGGTTATGTATTTGGTTACCTAACAGGTGGTGTAGATGCTAACTCACTAAACGTTGTTTACAACTTAGCTGACTTCATTAACAAAATTGCATTCGGTCTAGTAATCTGGGCTGCTGCAATGAGTTCTGGAGCTGGTGCAAGAGCTAGATAATTACTATTTAGACTAAATTTATAGGGCGAGTATGTTTTGCATACTTGCCCTATTTTTTTTTAGCCCTATATTCCACTAATGGCTAAAATCACTTACATCACTCATAATAATAAAAAACATACCTTCGAAGTCCAAAATGGCTTAACCGTTATGGAAGGTGCTGTTCAAAACGATATACCGGGCATTGATGCGGATTGTGGTGGTGGAATGGCGTGTGCAACCTGCCATGTTTATGTCAAAGAAGATTGGTTTAATAAAATTCCAAAAAAAGAAGATGGAGAAGATGATATGTTAGATATGGCATTTGAACCAAAAACAAATAGTAGACTTAGTTGCCAAATAATTGTTTCAGATGAACTAGATGGACTAGAAGTAAACATACCATCTAAACAAGCTTAAATGAAAAATACTGATGCATTAATTATAGGGGCAGGTCCAACAGGACTATTTACCGCTCATCAATTAAAATTAATCGGATTAGATTGTGAGATAGTTGATAATTTAGATAAAATTGGCGGTCAATGTATCGAACTTTATCCAGATAAGCCAATTTACGATATACCTGCGGTTCCCGAATGCACAGGAGAACAACTTACTAATAATCTATTAAATCAATTAAAACCCTTTGATATAAAATTTCATTTGAGCGAAAGAGTTGAGGAAGTAAAAAAAGAAGAAAAAAATTGGTTAGTAAAAACTAGTGGAGGAAATTCTTTTTTAACACCAAATGTAATTATTGCAGGTGGTGTTGGTTCATTTGAACCTAGAAAATTCTCACCCAAAGAGTGTGAAAAATTTGAGAACAAATCGTTGTTTTATTCAGTAAAAGATAAAAACATATTTAAAGGAAAAACAGTTTCAATCTTTGGAGGTGGAGATAGTGCATTAGATTGGGCTATTGAATTATCAAAGGAGTCTAAGGTTAATTTGATACATAGACGAGATGAATTTAGGGGCGCACAAGCAACAGTGGATAAAATGCATGAACTTAAAGATGCAGATAAAATAAATCTTTTTACTAAGTATCAAATGGCTAACGCACACGGTGAACAAGTGTTAGAAAATATAGAGATCAAACATGATAATAATGAAATAAAAAACTTAAAGACCGACTATGTCCTAGGTTTTTTTGGCCTTATAATGCAATTAGGACCAATTGCTAATTGGGGACTGAATTTAAATAAAAAAACTATTGAGGTTGATACTGAAAAATTTGAAACAAATCAAAAAGGTATCTATGCAGTAGGAGATATTTGCACTTATCCTGGTAAATTAAAGTTAATATTATCAGGGTTTCATGAGGGTGCTTTAGCTGCAAGAGCATGTTTTAAATTGGCAAGACCTGATGAAAAATATAGATTTGAATTCACTACAACCTCAAAAAGTTTACTGAAAAGACTTGGAAAAAAAGAGTGATAGATCTTTACTCAGCTAATACACCTAATGGAAAAAAAATTAGTATTATGCTTGAGGAAATCGGATTTCAATACAAGGTAGTCAAAGTCGACATTAATAATGGCGAGCAATTTAAAGAAGAATTTAAAAAAATTAGTCCATTAAGCAAAATCCCAGTAATAATTGATCATGAAAATAATAAAACTATTTTTGAGTCCGGAGCAATCTTGATTTACTTAGCTGAATTAAGTGGAAAATTTTATAATTCTGATGAAAGATTAGAAATTAACCAATGGCTAATGGCTCAGATGGGATATTTTGGTCCAATGTTAGGACAACACCATCAATTTCATCATTATAACCCAGGAAAAAGTAAATTTGGAGAAGATAGATATTTTAAAATTTCTAAACGAATATACAAAGAGTTAGACGAAAGATTATCTAAATCAAAATTTTTATCAGGTAAAAACTATACAATTGCAGATATCGGCACATTTCCATGGATAGCAAGACATGAATGGCATGATATTGGTCTTAAAAACTATAAAAATCTTACTAGATGGTACGAAGAAATTTCGGATAGAGAGGGTGTAAAAAAGGGATTTGCTTTTATAGATGAAAATGAGGTTCCACCCAAACCATATTAGTTCATTGAGCTGAGCAATTTAAATAAAGAGGCAAAAATACCATGACCTGAAATCTCTATAGCAAGAACAATGATAATTATTAAAATTATTTTTGTATCCATTAACTAAATACAATAAATAACAAAATTATCCAAAACAAACCATAATAATAATATATGTACTTTTTAGTAAAATAATAAGTTACCGGATTATGAACTTTTTTAGTTTTTTTCTTTTTTTTAGTCATCTGCGTGTACTTTTTCATCCCTCTCATGTTTTTCCTGAGCAGCAATTGTATACTTTGCAACCGGTCTTGCCATAAGCCTTTTTAACCCAATTGGTTCTGCTGTATCTAAACAGTATCCATAAGTATCTTCTCTAATTCTTGCTAGCGCTTTATCTATTTCTGAAATTAGTTTAATTTGCCTATTAATAGCTTTCATCTCAACATTTTTATCAGTGTATGAACTTGCCTGATCTACAATATCTGCAGAAATACTGTTATCGTCCATACTTCCGTTATAAAGAGCTTCATTGTTTGCTCTCACCAAATCTTTTCTCCACTCTTGAAGTTTCATTCTAAAAAATACTTTGTGTTTTTCACACATATATTTTTCAGTATCTTTTGGAATATAAGTTTTAGAAATTTTAATTTGACCTTTAATTGTATCTTTAGTTTTAGCTGCTGAAGTTTTAACTGCTGGCTTAACTTTTGATTTACTGGCAGTTTTATTCTTTGCTTTTACAACTTTTTTTTTTACTTTGCTGGTTTTAGCCATATTTTCAAATTGAATTCGAGGGAGTATATTCAGCAAAATATGCGTGTCAAGCAACGTTAATTATTGTAATTATTAAGTTATGATCAGTTCAAATAGAAATATAAATAATATATTTTTTATTTTTGCTCTATCACATTTATTAATTTGGACAGTTGTTCCGACAATAACTAATAAAAATTTGCCCCTAGATGTAATCGAAGCATTAGCATGGGGCAGCAATCTAGACTGGGGTTTTAATAAACATCCTCCTGGAAGTGCATTCTTTCCAGAGGTTTTTTTTCAGATTTTTGGTGCACAAGATTGGGCATACTATTTTTTAAGCTCATTATTTGTAGTGATTTCTTTCTATTTTGTTTTTAAATTTGCAAATGAAATTTTACAAAACAAATTATTGAGTCTTTTCTCTGTTTTAATTTTAGAAGCTATATACTTCTATAATTTCACAACACCTGAGTTTAACGTAAATGTATGCCAGCTTCCATTTTGGTCTTTAGTGGTTTATTTTTCATGGAAAATTTATTCCTCTAAAGAAATAAAGTTATCTGATTGCTTTTGTATTGGTTTGTTTGGAGCAATAGGGTTTTTATCAAAGTACTTATTTGTTTATCTATTAGCATCAATTTTTTTACTTTTTACATATCTAGTATTTATTAAAAAAGATAGAAAATTTGATTTCAAATATTTTATCATTTTAGAAGTGTTTATAGTCTTATTAGTTCCCCATCTTCTATGGCTATACGGGAATGATTTTATTACAATTTTTTATGGCCTAAAAAGAACTGGTTTAGAACCAAGCTTAATAAATCATTTCGAACAACCAATATTCTTTTTAATTAAACAACTAGGAACACTTATTCCGTTTTTCTTTTTGATTTGGTTATTAGTAAAAAAAATTAAATTTAAGCTTAATATAAATGATAAAAAATTACTTTTTCTGTTAGCCATAAACTTATTACCAGTTTTCCTAATTTTACTTACATCAGCGATAATGGGTTCTAAAATTAGAACAATGTGGATGACCCCCTTTTATTTATATTTTGGAGTTTTGTTTATTTATGTTTTGAAATCTCAAATAAATATAAAAAGAATAAATTCTTTTTTATTGAGTTTTTTGTTTCTATTTTTTTTGTCACCAATTATTTATTCTTATGTATCAATTTCTCAAACAGATAAAAGAACTGACTACCCTGGAAAAGAGATTGCATTTAAAGCTCAATTAGTTTGGGATAAGAATTTTAATGAAGATATTCAATTCGTAACTGGAAATGAATGGAAAGCTGGAAACTTATCGTATCATTTAAAATCACGGCCTGTTTGGGAGGGATCTACAAATGATGAAATTTTGAAAAATGCCTCACAATTTATTTGTATTGAAGATGTTTGTTTGGGAAGATACTAAAATAAAATTATATTATGAAAATAATAATTTTAACCCCAGTATATAATGACTGGAAATCGGTATACAAACTTATCGATGAAATAAATAATTTATCATTAAACCAAGAATTTGAAATTTCAGTTTACATATTAAATGATTATTCAAATCATGATCGTCCAGACTTTGAAAAAAATCTAGAAAACATAACTTCTATAAAAATTTTTAATATGAAAAAAAACCAAGGACATGCAAGATGCATAGCAACTGGTTTAAGATACATCTTTGAAAAAGATAATTTCGATTATGTAATCCCAATGGATGGCGATGGTGAAGATAGACCAGAGGAGATTGAATTTTTTTTAGAACAAATAAAAAAATCGCAAGATAAACCTATTGTAGGAGAAAGAGTTAAAAGATCGGAAAAAATGATATTTAAGATTTGTTATCAATTTCATAAATTTCTTACCTTAGTATTTACAAGTAAGTCAATTAAGTTTGGAAATTATACTTGTTTACCAAAATCAATTGTTGAGAAGATGATTGATGAAAAAGCTACTTGGAATAGTTTTTCAGGCTCATTAAAAAAAATTGAAGATAATCTAATATCTATTCCCTCTATTAGGGGTAACAGATATTTTGGACCATCAAAAATGAGTTTTATTAATTTAATCAAACATTCACTCTCAATTATTAGCGTGTTTAGAAAAACTTTTTTAGTTCGATCTGCTTTATTTATAATTATCTATATCTTAATGATAAAAAGTAATGCATCTATAATTACTGCAATACCTCTAATTTTTTTATTAATAGCCGTTTATTCAATCTCAAATCTAGCATTAAGAGAAAACATGGAAGAATTTAAAAATTGTCTAAGTCAAATAAATGATATTGAGAATATTAAATGAAAAAAAAAGATCTTTATTATGAGAGAATCCCTACAAAACTTTTAAGAGAAGATGTTAGATATTTAGGAAATATATTAGGGCAAGTTATAAGAACACAAGAAGGACAAAAGTTTTTTCATTTAGTTGAAAAAGTCAGAAAATTATCAAAAGCAAATAAAGCAAATCCAAATTCTAAAAAATCAAATTCTAATGTAATTAACGCTATAAAAAAGCTTGATCCCAAAAATACTTTTAAATTAACTCGAGCATTTTCACATTTTATGAATTTTATGAATTTAGCTGAGTTGGTTGATGCCTCTAGAAGTATAAATGAAAATGAAAATAATAAAAAAAAATTAGGTAAAAAAAATTTATTTATAGAGGAAATATTTGAAGACTTGTTCAGAAAAAAAAATATTTCAGATAATAAAATTTATGATTTAGCAAAAAATCTTAATATAGGTATTGTATTAACAGCTCATCCTACTGAAGTAAAAAGAAGAACTTTAATTCAAAAATATCATAAAATTATAGAGATACTTGAGGAGCGTGAGCTATTTAAAAATTTTCCCTCAAAATTAAAAGTTCTCAATAAAAATCTTTACGATGAGTTGACAATTATTTGGAATACGGATGATCTAAAAAGATTTAAACCATCACCATTCGATGAGGCTAGATGGGGATTGGCTATCATAGAAGATAGTTTGTGGAATACTGTTCCAAAAGTTTACAGAAAATTAAATTCTATATTTGTAAAAAATATGGGTAAAAATTTACCAAAAAATTTCAATCCAATTGTATTTGGTTCATGGATGGGTGGTGATCGCGATGGTAATCCAAATGTTACCTCTGATGTTACAAGAAAAGTAATTTTACTATCAAGATGGGAAGCAGCTAAATTATATGAAAAAGCTCTCACTAAAATAATAAGATCCTATTCTATGGAAAAGGCTTCAAAAAAGATCTTAAGTAAAGTTGGAAAATCATTTGAGCCTTATAGAGTTTTTTTAAGACCTTTGAGAGATAGAATGAGAATTACTCATAGATCCATTGAACAACATCTAGTTCATAATAAGCCATTAGATCAAAAAAAATTATTGAGTTCTAAAGAAGAGATTCTCAAACCCTTGAGAGTTGTAAGAGAATCTTTGGAGCAAAACCAAAATGAGAATATTGCAAGTGGTGAATTGTTGGATTTAATGAGGCGAGCTAAATGTTTTGGGATTAATTTAGCAAGACTAGATATCAGACAAGAATCTTCAAGACATAAACAATTGATATCTGAGTTTGTAAAGACGAAGTATAAAAAAGATTATTCAAATTTTGTCGAGAAAGAAAAATTAAATTTTTTAAAGAAATTTATAACGTCTAAATCAAATAAAATTGGAAATTTTCAATTTAAGAATAGAGAAAATAAGGAAGTTTGGGCCACTTTTAATACTTTATCAAAAGAGCCACCAGAGTGTTTAGGTGCATACGTAATATCAATGACCACATCTGCTTCAGATATTTTATCAGTATCTTTCTTACAAAAAGAGGCAAATATAAAAAACAAATTAAGAGTAGTTCCTTTATTTGAAACTTTAGATGATCTTGTTAATGCAAAATCTATCATGGAAACTTTGTTTTCTCAAAAATGGTACAGAAAACTAATCAACCATGATCAAGAGGTTATGATTGGATATTCAGATTCAAGTAAGGATGCTGGAAAAATTTGTGCTAGTTGGCATCAATACAAAGCTCAGGAAGAAATAATAAAATTGGCCAAAAAATTTAAAATTAAAATAACTTTTTTTCATGGCAGGGGTGGATCAGCAGGTAGAGGAGGAGGTCCAATACAGGCTACTTTGAGATCACAGCCTCCATATTCAGTTAATGGAAATATCAGAATTACTGATCAAGGCGAAGTAATTCAACAAAAGTATGGTTATGAGCCTTTAGCTAATTATAATTTATGTAGTTACATTGGCGCGGTTACTGAGGCTACGTTAAACCCACCACCAGTTCCTAAAAAAAATTGGAGAGATCTAATTGAAAAAATGTCGGAAATTTCAAAAAATTCATATAGAAAAAATATAAATCAAAGCTCTGATTTTATTCAGTATTTTAGAACCGTTACTCCTCATAAAGCCCTTGGTAAATTATCTATTGGTTCAAGACCTTCAAAAAGAAAAAATGTTGATAATATAAAAAGTTTAAGAGCTATTCCCTGGGTGTTTGCGTGGACACAGATAAGATTAATGCTTCCAGCTTGGCTAGGAAGTGCTGAAGCATTAAGATACTCACATATTAAAAAATTTAGAAAAACTTTATATGATATGGAAAAAAATTGGCCTTTTTTTAATTCAATGCTTGATATGCTTGATATGGTAATTTCTAAAGCTGATCCAGAAATTTCAAAAATTTATGAGGAGTTTCTCGCTGACAAAAAACTTCAAAGAGTTGGACAGAAACTAAGATTTCAATTTGATACAATTAAGGAATTAAATAAAAAAATTACTCCTAAGGAAATTTTGAAGATAAGAAAAGAATTTAGATCTAAGGTATTAGCAAGAAATATCTACTCTGAGGTTTTAAATATTATTCAACCAATAGTTATTTATAAATTAAAAAAAAAAAAAGATAAAAAAAATAGAAAATATTTAGAGGATGCTTTGCTGACCTCTATCGCAGGTATTTCTGCTGCAATGAAAAATACTGGATGATATTCAAAAGAATTACTTTTTTAATTTTATTGTCTTTTATAATTACTAACACCTCAAAAAGTGATTTTAAAGAAATAAAAAAAAAAGCAATAATTACTAAGCCAGAAATTATTTTTTCAATTCCAGAAAATCTTGATAGATGCATAACTAGTATGTATGTAAATCAAACAAACAATCCTGTTTTGCCAGTAATAAAAGTTGATGCTCCATCAGGATATGGCCTGGATAATAGATTCATGTCTGCTCTAGATAGTTTTGAAAATTTTAAACGTCCTTGTAGTGGAGGAAATATTGAAGCTTGTGAGAATGTAAAAAGAGTAATTTTAGATTGGGCAAAAGCTGACGCTGCAAAAAGAACAGGACCATCTAACCATGAAGCCAGACATTGGAATGATACTTTAACAGTCAATCTTTGGGTAGCATCACCAATGATGGCAGGATATTCATTTGTTAAGCAAGTGATCAATGTCCCTGAAGATGAGGATAAGATAATAAAAGATTGGTTTCTAAAGATAGTAAAGAAAAATAAACATCTTATGTATGACATGAAATACAAAGATGGAACTCAAGCAATTGGTGTTCCAAAGAGAGCACATAATCATGCATTATCATCTGCAATAAGTCATATGCAACTTGGTATTTTGTTAAGTGATGATAAGCTTTTTAGAAAAGCCTTTTTAAACTTTGAGGCAGCAATTAGATATCAAAGGAAAGATGGTAGCTTACCTATTGAAACAAGACGTGGTGGAAGAGCTATGTTTTACCAAGGAAGGGCTATGAACGCATTGTCAGTAATAGCAATTATTGCTGAAAATCAGGGATATGATATTTGGAACTATGAATACAAAGGAAAGAATTATCACAACCTTGTTAAGTTTTTTATAGATTTTACAGAGACTAATGAAATTGTATTTAAATATGCAAAAGAAATGAAATCACCAGGACCCGCAAAGAACTATAAGGTTCAAGATCTAGATAGTAGATCAAGTAGTAATTGGGGATGGCTCTATGCTTATGTAACTCGGTTTCCAGATCATGAGAATGTTCAAAGATTAAAACAATGGTCTACCAATCAAAGCAACCTTAATAATTATCAAAGAAAAATAGTTTTTAACTTTGAAAATATTTCAAAACGAAATTTTGGCACTTCATCATGGACAGTTGTAGAACCAAACTGTCATTTTACTAAGTAGCTCTAATTGTTGGTAGACAATAAAAATCTGCTGTATCTATTTTAGAAGAGTATTGTCTTCTCATGTTCCATTTTTTATGAACACCTGCACTCGCAAGACTTAATGTGGATCTGCCGTATCTATAATTAGTATTGTCAATTGATCGCATTAAGCTTTTTATCTTTTCATCTCTTTCTGATGAAAATAAATTTTTTCTTCCATCATCATTACGCAATCTTGTAAGCATGACACCTGCTTTCTGGTATCGATATCCATTTTTGAAAATACTTTCTAAAATTGAGACTGCAGTTTTAACAGTTTCAATACTATTGTTTGTTGCGATTGGAAAATCAATTGTTTTTGCATTTGAATAATAACCGTAGTCTCTTTGAAAGGGACTCGTTCTGACAAAAACTGTAATTGCTTTTGCAACTAAAGACTCTGATCTAATTTTTTCAGATGCATTCAAACAATAATTCGCAACTGCCTCTTTTAATTCTTGAAATTTTTCAATTCTCTTTCCAAATGATCTTGAAACTACACAGCTCTTTCTTTTTGTTTGTGTTGTCTCTAAACCGATACATGGTACTCCTCTAAGTTCCATTGCAGTCCTCGAACTTAAAACATTGGAACATTTTTTGATCCATGTATTAGATTTATTCTTCAGCTGCTTTGCATTATAAATTCCATTCTTTTGATAAAATTTTGTAAGCTGTCTACCAACCCCCCATACATCATTAATTTCAACTTTTTCTAAAATAGGATCCAAATTTTCTATTCCAATTAAGCTTGTTACTCCCGATTGTTTTTTCTTTGCAATATGATTTGCAACTTTACTTAAAGTTTTAGTTTTAGCGATACCAATACTAGTTGGAATACCAGTCCATTGTAAAACTGTTTCTCTAATTTCTTTTCCAACTTTTTCGACCTCTGAATCAGGGAAATTAGATAAATCTATAAATGCCTCATCAATTGAGTAAACTTCTATTTCAGTATTAAACCTTTTCAGAGTTCTCATTACTCTTCTAGATAAATCCCCATACAAAGAATAATTTGATGAAAAAACTTCAACTTTATTTTTTACAATAATATCTTTTGCCTTAAAATAAGGCTCTCCCATTTTAATTCCTAAAGCTTTAGCTTCATTAGATCTAGAGATGATACAACCATCATTATTAGATAAAACTACAACAGGTTTTTTTCTTATTTTCGGATTAAATAATCTTTCACAAGAAACGTAGAAAGAGTTACAATCAACCAAGCCTATTTTTTTAGTACGTAGAATGGATGACATAAGTCACAACCCCCCAAATAAAAACATCTTCTTCTTCATTAATTAAAATTCTATTAGAAAAATCTTTAGAGCCAGAGGATAGAAATTTTTTATCTCTTTCTTGAACTAAAGTTTTAACCACAAGCTCATCGTGAACATTTGCAATAACCGTTGAAAAATTTTTTGGTTTTAAACTTTTATCGACAACTAATAAGTCTCCATCATTAATTCCAACATCGACCATGGATTTACCCTGAACTCTGATGATGAAAGTTGCTGGAACATTTTTGATTAAATGCATGTTCAGATCGATATCTTCTTCGATATAATCAGTGGCAGGTGATGGGAAACCAGCACCAGCTTTATGTAGATAATAGGGAATAGTTAGTTTCATGTTCTTGTTTTGTTCTAATTTATAGCCCATTTATACAATACACGCAAGAGGTTGTATTTTGAGTCCGTAATTGAATCAAAAGTGAATCAAAACGTGAACATTAAAACCACATTTTGTATGCTTGTGGATAACTTCAACCAAGGATAGTTTTAAATTCTAATTTAATTATAAAAGGAGAAAATAATGAGTTCAATTGAAGTCAAAACTTTTGACAATCCAGATGAAAGTAACACGAATTTTAAAAATGCCAAAATAGATATTGTGAAAGTAGGAGATCAAAGAGTTATGAGATTAGTTTTACAACCAGGTTGGAAATGGTCACAAGACATTAAGCCAACAGTTGGCACAGATAGCTGTAAAGCAAAACATCTTGGCGTAATTGTTTCAGGAGCAGTTTGCGCAAAACATGATGATGGAACTGAATTAACTTATAAGGCTGGTGATGCATATTCAATAGAACCAGGTCATGATGGTTGGGTAGTAGGCGATAAACCTGCGGTAGTTTATGAGTTTCATGGAAAATGGGGAGAATAGTGAAAAAACTATCGTGTCATTGTGGTGCTATAGAGGCTGAAATAAATTTAGACGGAGATTTAGCTAAAGTAATAAAATGTAATTGTTCTATTTGTAAAAGAAAAGGAGCAATTATGTCGATGGTAAAAAATGAAGATTTTAAAATTACCAAAGGAGAAGACAAATTAAAACTTTATCAATTTCATTCAAAAGTTGCCAAACATTACTTTTGCTCAGACTGTGGAATTTATACTCATCACAACCCAAGAATAAATCCAGCGATGACAGGATTTAATGTCGGTTGTATTGATGAAATAGATACTTTTGATATCAAAGAAGTTCCAGTAAACGATGGTCAAAATCATCCTTTAGATAAAAAATAATTTTCATGCAACAATTTAGTTTATGCTTTGGTAAGGTAAAAAAAGACTGTTTAAAGTTCATTAAATCTCAAGAGACAAAAGCCGATAAATTTAAAAATAAAGAAAGAATGATTAAATCTTTCTTAATTCCTCTATGTTTTTGGATCAACAAAAAAGCTAAAAATAAAAGACCATATTTTGTAGGTTTGGCAGGAGGACAAGGAACAGGTAAAACTACAATTAGCTCTTTAATCAGAATTATCTTAACAAAATATTTCAAATTAAATGTTTTTAGGATTTCAATAGATGACTTTTATAAAACAAGAAAAGAGCGAATAAACTTATCAAAAAGAGTTCATCCTATGCTTTTAACTAGAGGTGTACCCGGAACACATGACATTAACATGATGCTGAATTTCTTTAAAAAATCAAAAAGTAAGAAATTCAATAGATTAAAATTACCAACATTTAATAAAGCTATCGATGACAGGTATAAAAAAAAAAAATGGTACGATTTAAAGAAGAGACCAGATGTTATTATTTTTGAAGGATGGTGTATTGGTGCAAAATCAGAAAAAAAAAATACTTTAAAGAAAACAATTAATTCATTGGAAAAGGCAAAAGATCAAAAACAGATCTGGAGAAAATATGTTAACCAACAATTAAAATCAAAATATAAAAATTTATATTCACAATTAAATTGTTTGGTTTATCTAAAAGCTAAAAATTTTAGTTTGTTACAAAAATGGAGATTAAAACAAGAGAGGAAACTTTGGGTCCAAAGCAAAGTAAAGTCAAAAATAATGAGTAGAGGAGATGTATTAAATTTTATGCAAACTTACCAAAGAATTACCCAAAATATGTTTAGAAATATGCCTAAATACGCATCAGTTATATTCAATTTAAATAGTAACCATCAAATTAAATCTGCTGTATATAAAAAGAAATGATTAGGATTTTTTTTATAATTATAAGTTTTATATTTTTATTAAATAATGCATATGCAGAAACTTTCTCTGTAGCATTAAAAAAAGCTTATAATGACAACAATGAATTAAATGCCGAAAGAGAAAGCATAAACATTTCTGAACAAGAATTAAAAATTTCAATAAGTTCTTATTTACCTTCTGTAACTTTAAGTGGAAGTAAAAGCTCAGAAGATACCAATAAATTAACCAACCAGAACGGAACAGATGCATCAATTTCAGATGTAGACCCAACTGTGCAATCATTAACAATTACCCAAACATTAATAGATTTTGGAAGAGGTGCTGAATTAAGTAAAAGTAAAATTGGTATTGAATTAGCTAAAGCAAAGCTTTTAAAAAAAGAGCAAGAAATTCTATATAAATCAATTGAAGCTTATACGGGGTTAATTTCAGCAAACGAAAAACTTAAGATTACTAAATCCAATGTTAACCTGTTAGATCGACAGGTCGAAACAGATAGAATTAGACTTGAACGAGGAAATATATCTCTATCGGATGTTGCTCAATCAGAATCTTCTTTAGCTGGAGCACAAGCGAAATTAATCCAAGCTGAAAACGATTTTTTAACTAGTAAGCTAAATTATGAAAATGTAATTGGTACAATTAATGATGCAGAAGCACTAGATAAATCATCTATCGTAATAGTTAATTTGCCCAATGAATTAAACTCTGCAATAGAGATATCAAAAAAAGGCAATCCAGATTTAATTATTGCTCAACTTGAATATGAACAATCAAAAAAAGATACAACTAGTGCAAGATCTGATTTAGCTCCAACAGCAACCTTATCTTTTGATAGATCAAAAACAGATGATCTAAGTTCTACCTATGATGAGAAAGAGCAAGATACTTTAAAAGCAACTGTCACATGGCCATTTTTTTCAGGTGGAAAGAATTATGCAAATCTGAATAAAAACAAAAGTTTGGAGACACAAAAAAATCTTCTTTTAAATAATATGATCAAAAAAAATCAAACAGATGTTGCAAGCGCCTGGTCAAATTATCAATCAAACAAAAGTCTTCTTAATTCAGTAAGAGCTCAGGTGAATGCTGCAGAAATCGCAAATGAGGGAATTGTAGCTGAATATAATAGTGGCTCAGATAGAACCACTTTAGAAGTTATTCAGTCTAACTCTTTATTATTGAATGCTCAGATTTCGTTGACAGACTCAGAAAGAAACTACATTCTTTCGCAGTTTAATCTTTTAAAATCTATCGGTTTATTAAATAGCGAATATCTTAAATTAAGATAATTATTACCTTTTTTAACCTTAAATAAATAAATCTTGCCAATGAGAACAAAATGTGTACATTTATAAGCATGATTCGAGTGACAAAAATATTAAAAAAAGAGGTAAAAAATGACTAAAAATAACTTAAAAGTAGTTAAATCTACCAAAAATCAAGAATTGGAAAACAAAGAAAAAAATAAAGCATTAGATGCTGCGATCAGCCAGATAACTGACAACTTCGGAAAAGGTTCAGTTATGAAGCTTGGTGAAAAAAGAGCTATGGATATCGAGTCGATATCTACGGGTTCTTTAAGCTTAGATTTGGCATTAGGAATAGGTGGTTTGCCAAAAGGAAGAATTGTTGAAGTTTATGGACCAGAGTCTTCTGGAAAAACAACATTAGCATTACAAGTTGTTGCTGAAGCGCAAAAAGCTGGTGGAATTTGTGCATTCGTTGATGCTGAACATGCTTTGGACCCAGTTTATGCAAAAAAATTAGGAGTAAACACTGAAGAGCTTTTGATTTCACAACCAGACGCTGGTGAGCAGGCTTTAGAAATAGCAGATACATTAGTAAAATCAGGCTCTATTTCGGTTATCGTAATTGACTCTGTTGCAGCTTTAACTCCAAGAGCTGAAATTGAAGGAGAGATGGGTGATCATCACGTAGGTCTTCAATCAAGATTAATGAGTCAGGCTTTAAGAAAGTTGACTGGTTCAATTTCAAATACCAACACTATGATGATTTTCATTAACCAAATCAGAATGAAAATAGGAGTTATGTTTGGAAGTCCTGAAACAACATCAGGTGGAAACGCACTTAAGTTTTATTCATCTGTGAGAATGGACATTAGAAGAATTGGTGCCATCAAAGATAAAGATGAAATTATTGGTAACTCTACAAGAGTTAAGGTAGTTAAGAATAAAGTTGCACCACCATTTAAAGTTGTTGAGTTCGATTTAATGTATGGAAGAGGAATTAGTAAAATGGGTGAGTTAGTAGACCTAGGTTCTAAAGCTGACATTATTGAAAAATCAGGAGCATGGTATGCTTACAAGGGTGAGAAAATCGGACAAGGTAGAGAAAATGCTAAAGTCTATTTAGCTCAAAATCCACAAGTTGCTGCAGAAATTGAAATGGCAATTAGAGAAAAAGCTGGTGTGATTTCAAAGAAAATTGAAGGAAATCCATTAAGTCCTGAAAAAATTGAAAAGGAGAAGAAAGTAGCTGAAAAAGAAGAGGCTGCAAAAGAAACTGCTCCTACTAAGAAGAACTAGAATTAAAGGTCATCTTTAAATTATAAAGGCGCTTATTATAAGCGCCTTTCCCCCTTATCGTTATCTAGACATAGAACAAAAAAGCTGTATTTTAAAAATATGGTGGACAAATCATTAAATGAAATAAGAAGCACGTTTCTTAAATATTTCGAAAAAAATGATCATAAAATTGTTGAGTCTAGCAATTTAGTCCCAAATAACGATCCAACCTTAATGTTTGCCAATTCAGGGATGGTTCAATTTAAAAATGTATTTACTGGTTTAGAGAAAAGAGATTATCAAAGGGCTACTACCTCACAAAAGTGTGTTAGAGCGGGTGGTAAACATAATGATTTAGAAAATGTTGGTTATACACCAAGACATCATACTTTTTTTGAAATGTTGGGAAACTTTTCTTTTGGAGATTATTTCAAAGAAAGAGGAATTGAACTTGCATGGAATTTAATCACTAAAGATTTTGGTTTAGATAAAAATAGGCTTTATGTAACCGTTTTTCATGAGGATGATGAGGCTTTTAATTTCTGGAAAAAAATAGCGGGTTTTAGTGATGACAGAATAATTAGAATTGCAACATCGGATAATTTCTGGTCAATGGGTGAAACTGGTCCTTGTGGTCCTTGTTCAGAAATATTTTATGATCATGGTGATCATTTAAAAGGTGGACTGCCCGGAACCAAAGATCAAGATGGAGATCGTTTTATTGAAATTTGGAATTTGGTCTTTATGCAATATGAGCAAGTTTCAAAAGATAAAAGAATAGATTTACCAAAACCATCTGTTGATACAGGGATGGGGTTAGAGAGAATTGCAGCTCTTTTACAAGGCACACATGATAATTATCAAACTGATCATTTTAAGAAATTAATAAGTTCAATATCTGAAGTAACGAAAGTCAAACAAGAAGATAAAAATATCTCTAGTTTTAGAGTAATTGCTGATCACTTAAGAGCGAGCTCATTTCTTTTGGCCGAAGGAGTTTTACCCTCAAATGAAGGTCGTGGATATGTTTTAAGAAGAATTATGAGAAGAGGAATGAGACATTCTCATTTGTTAGGATCTAAAGAACCAATTTTTTATAAAATTTTTGACTCGTTAAAAAACGAGATGTCAGGAAACTATCCAGAGCTTGAAAGGTCTCAATCTTTGATCAAAGAAACTTTAAGGATGGAGGAAGAAAAATTTTTAGTTTTACTAGATAGAGGTATCAAAATTTTAAATGATGAAATTGCAAAAATAGACAAAGTTTTACCTGGGGATGTCGCTTTCAAATTATATGACACCTATGGTTTTCCTTTAGATCTTACTGAAGACATTTTAAAGAATAAATCTTTAAAAGTTGATCATCAGAAATTTGATGAATTAATGAAAAAAAGCAAAGAGCTTGCAAAAAAGAATTGGAAAGGTTCTGGAGATAGCTCTGAGGAAGCAATCTGGTTTTCAATTAAAGATAAAACTGGTCCAACAGAATTTTTAGGTTACGAGTCTAATCAGTCTGAAGGTGTAGTATTAAATCTAATTAAAAATAATAAAGAGGCAAAATCTTTATCTTCTGGTGAAGAAGGAATGATCATTACCAATCAAACCCCGTTTTATGGAGAGTCAGGAGGACAACTTGGAGACAAAGGTACAATTGTTTCTGGTAATTCTGTTTTTGAAGTAGAAGATACACAAAAAAAACTTGGAGACTTATTTGTTCATTACGGATCTTTGAAAACTGGAGAAATAAAAATCAATGATGTAGTTGAAATGAAAATAGATGTAGAGAGAAGAGATAATCTAAAAGCTTATCACTCTGCTACACACTTACTCCACGAGTCATTAAGAAGAACTCTAGGTAAACATGTTATGCAAAAAGGATCATTAGTTGCTCCAGATAGATTAAGATTTGACTTTAGTCATATGAAACCAATTACCGATGAAGAGTTAGAAACTATCGATAAATTAGTTAATGAATATGTTTCAAATAGTTCTGAGGTAACAACAAGAATTATGACACCAAAGGCTGCAATCGAAAAAGGAGCGCTAGCTTTTTTTGGAGAAAAATATGGAGAAGAAGTTCGTGTCGTGTCTATGGGAAAGGAAAAAGAAGCATACTTTTCAACAGAGTTATGTGGAGGGACACATGTCAAAAATACCAGTGATATTGGAAAGTTTAAAACTGTAAGCCAATCATCTATTGCTGCGGGAGTTAGAAGAGTTGAAGCTCTAAGAGATAAACAACTTGAGGATTTTATTAAGAATAAAGAAAAATTATCAACTTTATCAACTCAAAAAGATGAGGAAGCGATTAAAGATTTGTCATCGCAAATTATTAAACTTGGAGGCAAACCAAATGTTGATAATAAAGATTTAAAAGAAATTATAAAAAATCTTTCACGACAACTTGAACAACTAAATGTTAGTTCAGTTCTTCAAGACAAAACCAAAAACATTATTAAAGATGATAAGATAAATGATATAAAGGTTAGATTTCAAAAAGTACAAGATTTACCTCCTAAAGATTTAAGAAAATTAGTTGATAATGGTAAAAAAGAATTAGGTGATGGTATCGTAATTGTTTTTGCAAGTAGTGAAGATAAGGTTGGCTTGGCAGTTGGTATTACTGATAAATTAGTTGATAAATATGATGCTGTAAAATTTGCAAAATTAGGATCAGAGACAATTGGTGGAAAAGGCGGTGGTGGTAGAAAAGATTTTGCTCAAGCAGGGGGTCAACATAAGAGCAAAATTGATGAAGCTTTTGAAAAAATTAAGTCTTTAATTTAATTTCTTTTTTAAATTATTATCAATTTCATCTAGAAATTGATTAGTTGTTAAATACTTACTTGACGGCCCAACTAATATCGCTAGGTCTTTGGTCATAGAACCACTTTCAACACAACCAATACAAACTTGCTCAATGGTATTAGCAAACTTTATAAGATCATCATTTCCATCTAATTTACCTCGGTGAGCTAGACCTCTTGTCCAGGCAAAAATCGAGGCAATAGGATTGGTTGATGTTTCTTTTCCTTGTTGATGCATCCTATAGTGTCTTGTGACAGTTCCATGTGCTGCCTCGGCTTCCATAATTTTTCCATCAGGAGTTAATAGCGTGCTTGTCATTAAACCAAGAGAACCATAACCTTGAGCCATCGTATCAGACTGAACATCACCATCGTAATTTTTACAAGCCCAAATATATTTTCCACTCCATTTCATTGCACAGGCCACCATGTCGTCAATTAATCTATGTTCATAAGTAATTTTTTCCTTATCAAATTTTTCTTTAAATTCTTTATTAAACACTTCTTCAAATATATCTTTAAAACGTCCATCGTATTTCTTTAGGATTGTATTTTTTGTTGAAAGATAGACGGGCCATTTTTTAATAAGACCGTAGCTAAAACAAGATCTTGCAAAATCCTCAATAGATTTATCTAGGTTATACATAGAAAGAGCAACACCTGGTCCAGTAAAATTAAATACTTCGTATTTAATTTCATCTTTACCATCTTCTGATGTCCACTTAACTTCCATCTTTCCTTTACCTGGGACTTTAAAATCAGTTGCTCTGTATTGATCACCAAAAGCGTGTCTACCAATTACAACTGGATCTGACCATGAAGGTACTAATTTTGGAATGTTAGAACAAATTATGGGCTCTCTAAAAACAGTTCCACCGATGATATTTCTTATTGTTCCATTTGGTGATCTCCACATTTTTTTTAAATCAAATTCTTCAACTCGTGCTTCATCAGGGGTGATAGTTGCACACTTAATACCTACACCAATTTTCTTAATTGCATTAGCAGAGTCTATTGTAATCTGGTCATCAGTATCATCTCTACTTTTCATACCCAAATCGTAGTACTCAATACCGATATCAAGATAAGGAAGGATTAATTTTTTTTTAATAAATTCCCAGATTATTCTGGTCATTTCATCACCATCTAACTCTACAATGGGGTTTTTTACACTAATTTTGCTCACTTTATTTTTATCTTAATAATTGAATTTCGTGATTTTATATACATATTAATCAAAAATTATCAAATAGAAGAACATGTTTAGTAAGATATTTCCAAAAATTCACGCTGAGGGATATAAGTTCCTAGTTATCTCAGGAATTATTACAATTGTATTTTATAGTTTCAGTAATTTTTTAGGTTTAATTGGTTTAGTTTTAACAATCTGGGTTTATTATTTTTTTAGAGATCCTGAGAGAGTAATTATTGAAGATAATAATTATCTAGTTAGTCCTGCTGATGGAGAGATTATAAAAGTTGAAGAGGTTGATGGTCCAAAAGAGCTAGGTTTAGAAAATAAAAAATTTAATAAAATTAGTGTTTTTATGAACGTATTTGATTGTCACGTTAATAGAACTCCATGCGCTGGAAAGATTGAAGAAATTTTATATAAGCCTGGAGCGTTTGTTAATGCTTCTCTTGATAAAGCAAGTGAAGATAATGAGAGAAATTATTTCAAAATTAAGGACACAGATAACAATGATATTATTGTAGTTCAAATAGCAGGTCTGGTAGCGAGACGAATAGTTTGTGAGTCTAATAAAGATCAAGAGTTAAAACAAGGTGAGAGAATTGGAATGATAAGATTTGGAAGTAGAGCAGATATATATTATGAAAACTACCAACCATTAGTAAAAGTAGGTCAAAAAGCTATTTCAGGCGAAACACTATTAGCTAAAAAATAAAATGGAACAACCTAAAAATAATTTAAAGATCGTAGCAGATAAAAAAAGAGCAAGAATGATCTTACCAAATATGCTTACACTTATTGGGGTTTGTATTGGTTTAACATCAATACGATTTGCTTTAGATGGTAGGTTTGAACTTGCAATTATAGCAATTCTATTTGCTGCTTTAATCGATGGTCTTGATGGAAGAATAGCTAGATTAATCAGAGGTACTTCTAAAGTTGGAAAAGAATTAGACTCGCTTACCGATATGATAAGTTTCGGAGTTGCACCAGCGTTTATAATGTATTTCTGGAAGCTCAATACTCTAGGAAGATTTGGTTGGTTGCTTTGTTTAGTATATGTAATTTGCGTTGCATTACGTTTAGCGCGGTTTAATATCAATTCAAATCAAGAACCTTCATGGAGAGATAATTTTTTTGAGGGAGTTCCATCACCAGCTGGAGGAATTTTAGTTTTAACACCTTTGATCATTAGTTTAACCGGATTTGACTTTGTTCAATTAAATTATGATTTAATGGTACCTATTTTTTTTATTGCGACTTCTTTTTTACTAATTAGTAAATTCCCTAGTTATTCTTTTAAAAAGATAGTGATCCCAAGAAAGACAACAATATTTCTTTTATTTGGTATAGTTTTATTTTTTGGTCTTTTATTGATTTATACTTTTAATGTAATTGCGATAAGTACTGCAATTTATGTACTTTTATTACCAATAAGCTTTTTCCATTTTCAAAAAATTAAGAAGCAACATGAAAATGACAAAATTCAAGACGATGATGACCTTGAAGACGTACTTTAATGAAAAAAAATGTAATCGTTTCTTTAGCCGATGCTAATTATTTTCCTTTACTAGATGAACTAGTAGATTCAATTAAAAGATTTAAACAGAGTGAAGATGTTGCTATCTGTATTTTGGATGCAGGATTAAAACAAGATCAGAGAGATAGTTTATCAAAAAAAGTCGATGAAATTAAAAACGCTGAATGGGATATTGAAGTGCCTGGTTATAAGGTTAAAGGTAAAGAGTGGTTGAAAAGTCAGGTCTCAAGAGCCTTTTTACCTAAATACTTTCCTAACTACGAAAAATATCTGTGGATTGATTGTGATGCATGGGTGAATGATTGGAGTTGCGTAGAGTTATATTTTAAGGCTTCTGATGATGGAAAGCTAGGAATTACTCAAACAATTGGTCCCGGATACAAAATTACTTCTAAAGTAAACTGGCTTTTTGGAAAGCTGGCGTTAATCAAATCTCAAAATTTTAAACACGCCGTAAAATCAAAAATTAGTTATGCAGATGCTAGGAAATTAGCTTTTGCCCCACATATTAATATTGGAGTTTTTTCCTTAGAAAAAGACTCTAAAGGATGGAGTACTTGGCAAAATAATTTAGAGAAAACTCTAAAAGCAGGTAATATTTTTGGATCTGAAGGTTTAGCAATTAACATGTCCGTTTATATTGATAATTTAGAAACAGAGTTTCTTCCTTTAAATTGTAATTGGATCACAAGTAATTTACTTCCAAAATATGATCAGAAACAAAGTACATTTGTTGAACCATATTTACCAAATTATAAAATTGGCATAATGCATCTTGCAGCAGGTATTTGGAAAGACGGTAAAGATATGCGAGTGGATAAAACTATTAAAATTGAATTAGATACTTTAGATAAAAATAAGATACTAAAAAGTTTAAGATATAATAATTAATTGAAAAAAAATAAGATTTCAAAAAATTGGGTTAATAAACAAAGACGGGATACTTATGTGCGTCAATCAAAAGTTGACGGTTATCGAGCTAGGTCTGCATATAAACTAAAAGAGATAGATGAAAAATTTAAAATATTTAAAGGTGGAATGTCAGTAGTAGACATTGGAGCTGCTCCTGGCAGCTGGTCACAGTATGTTGCAAAAGTAGTTAAGAGTGGAAAGATAATCTCTATAGATCTAAAAGAGATGGAAAATATAGAAAATACTTTACAAATTCAGGGTGACTTTACTTTAGTTGATACTCAAGACCGAATTAAAGAATATCTTAAAAAAAAACCAGATGTAGTCATGTCTGATATGGCCGTAAACACCACTGGGATAAAAAATATCGATTCAATTCAAACTGGTGAATTGTGCAAAGAAGCAATGGTTTTTTCAAAGGATGTGATTTCAGAAAAGGGTTTTTTTATTTCAAAAATATTTATGGGTAGCACCTTTAATGAAATTGTCGCACTGGGAAAAAAAATTTTTAAAGAAGTTAAGGTTTTTAAACCTAAATCAAGTAGAAAAGATTCTAAAGAAAGTTTTATAATTTGTAGAAATCTTAGATAGTTTCTTTTAATTTTAAAGGAATCGTATATAAAAGATTATGGTTCCTATAAAAGAAGCACTTACCTTTGATGATGTAACTCTGATGCCCAAGTATTCTGAGATCTTACCCTCAGAAGTTGATACTAGTATTAAACTCACAAATTATCTAAAATTAAAAATTCCTCTATTATCTTCAGCTATGGATACTGTTACTGAAAGCAAAATGGCTATCGCGGTAGCGAAAGCTGGTGGGATAGGAATTATTCATAGAAATTTAGATATAAAAAAACAAATTCTTGAAATTAAAAAAGTAAAAAAACAAAAACTTTTAGTAGGCGCAGCTGTTGGGGCTGGGCCAAGCGAATTTAAAAGAGTAGAGGCAATTCTTAAAGAAAAAATTGATATGATTGTTGTCGATACTGCTCATGGACATACAAAAAAGGTTTCAGAAATAATTAAGTTTATCAAAAAAACAAAAGATAAAAAAACCGCTCTTTGTGCTGGAAATATTGCTACACCTGCTGCAGCAAAATTTTTGTTAAAGCTTGGTGTTGATGTTATTAAAGTTGGGATTGGACCTGGATCAATATGCACAACAAGATTAGTTGCAGGTATTGGTGTCCCACAACTTAGTGCAATACTAGAAGTAAGGAATGGAATAAAAAATAAGAATGTAAAAATTATTTCTGATGGTGGGATAAAATATTCAGGTGATTTAGCAAAAGCATTCGCTGCTGGAGCAGATGCAGTTATGATTGGCTCACTGTTTGCTGGAACAGATGAAACACCAGGAAAACTGATAAAGAGAAACGGAAAACTATTTAAAAATTTTAGAGGTATGGGCTCAGTTGGTGCCATGAATAAAGGATCCGCAGATCGATATTTTCAATCAAAGCAAAAAGACTCGTCTAAATATGTGCCAGAAGGAGTAGAAGGATTTGCAAAATATAAAGGTAAAGTTGATAATATAATCTTTAAATTAATTGGTGGATTAAGATCTTCTATGGGATACTTAGGATCAAGACAAATTAAATATCTAAGAGATAAACCACAATTTGTTAAAATAACAAAAGCTGGTTTTTACGAAAGTATGGTCCATAATGTTGATATAGTCAAAAGTGATAATAAATATTAATGAGAAAAATCTTTAAAATAACCGTTCTTTTTTATTTCTTAATTAATGTTTTTAATTTTTCTTTAGGTAGTGAAAATTTTTTTAATAAAGGTTTAGAACTTTATAATAAAAAAAAATTTGAAGACGCTCGATTCATGTTTGAGAGAAGTATTGTATTTAATCCAAAACACTCTAATTCATATTTATATTTAGCTAAAATTTACAATCAGGAAAAAAATCAAAAGAAAGAGGAAAAAAATTTAGAGGCAACTTTATTGATTGAACCAAATAATGAAGAAGCAATGTTAATGTTGATGAAAATAGCATTAGAAAAATCAAACTACTCTAAAGTAAAGAGTCTTTCAGAAGACTTTGTCAAAGTTTGCAAAAATTTATGTGATGAAAATAAAAGTATCTTAGATTCTTTAGCAAACTTAGAACCCAAAAATGAGTCTTGATCAAAATTTGAATAAGATTTTAATTGTAGATTTTGGTTCACAATTTACACAGTTAATAGCAAGACGAGTTAGAGAATTAGGAATTTTTTCTGAGATAGTAAGTCACAAAAAAATTAAAAGTAAAAAAATCAATCACACGATCAAAGGCATTATTCTATCCGGTGGTCCCTTAAATGTTTATCAAATTAATAAATATTCCTTTGATAAAAAAATAATTCAAAAAGGTGTTCCAGTTTTAGGTATTTGTTTTGGGCATCAAATAATATCTAAATTAAATGGTGGAAAAGTGAAACAATCTAAACATAGAGAGTTTGGTTTAGCTAATATTATAAAAAAAAATAATAGTCTTTTAATTAAAAATTTATTTAAGAAAAAAAAGTCAATTAAAGTTTGGATGAGTCATGCTGATCAAGTTTCAAAATTACCCAAAAATTTTAAGGTAATTGCCTCAAGCCAGAATTCCAAATTTGCAGTAGTTGAAAATAAATTTAAAAATTATTATGGAGTCCAATTTCATCCAGAAGTGACACATACAGAAAATGGAAAAAAACTAATAAGTAATTTTATATTCTTAATATGTAAAATGAGAAAAAATTGGTCTTCTAAAGATCAAAAAATAAAATTAATAAAAGATGTAAGACAAATGGTAGGAAATAATAAAGTTATTTGTGCTTTATCAGGTGGGGTAGATAGTAGTGTAGTTGCGCAATTATTAAATAAAGCAATTGGTAAAAATTTACATTGTATTTTTGTTAATACGGGTCTCTTAAGAAAAGATGAGGAAAAACAAGTTGTTGCAACATTTAAAAAAAGATTAAAGATTAATCTTACATATGTGAATGCTGAGAAAGAGTTTTTAAGAAAATTATCAAATATTTCAGATCCTGAAAAAAAAAGAAAGATAATAGGAAATTTATTTATAAAAATATTTGAGCGTTATGCCAAAAAAATTAAAAATGTAAAATTTTTGGCTCAAGGAACTCTTTACCCTGACTTAATAGAGAGTAAATCAGTTACTGGTAGTCAAACTTCAAAAATTAAATCTCACCATAATGTTGGAGGTCTACCCAAAAAAATGAAATTAAAACTGGTAGAGCCATTAAAATTTTTATTCAAGGACGAGGTTAGAAAACTAGGATTAGAGCTTAATCTTAGTAGAGAAATTATTTCTCGTCATCCTTTTCCAGGACCAGGTCTAGCAATTAGAATGCCCGGAATAATAACAAAAGAAAAAATTAATATTTTAAAAGAAGCTGATCATTATTTTATTCAAGCTTTGAGAGATCACAATCTATATCATAAAATTTGGCAAGCTTATGCAGCTTTACTTCCAGTTAAAACAGTTGGCGTAATGGGTGATAATAGAACTTACGAGTATTTGTGTTTGCTTAGAGCAATAACATCTGAAGATGGTATGACAGCAGATTTTTATGAATTTAAAAAATCATTTATACAAGAAATTTCAAATAAAATAGTGAATAGTATTAGAGGGATTAATAGAGTAGTTTACGATATAACTTCGAAACCACCGAGCACAATCGAATTAGAGTAAATGAACATAAAGATAAAAAAAATTCTTAATAAAAAGAATAAATCTAAAATTATTTGTCTTACGGCATATTCGAAAAATGTTGCCACAATACTTGATAAACATTGTGATTTAGTATTGGTTGGGGACTCATTAGGATCAGTTTTGTATAACTTTAAGTCCACTAAGCAAGTAACTTTACAGACTATGATTAATCATTCTAAAAGTGTCAGACTTGGTATCAAGAAATCATTAATGGTTGTTGATATGCCTTATAATACATATCGAAATCCAAGCGAGGCTTTGAAGAATTCAAAGTTAGTTATGAAAGAAACTAAATGTGATGCTGTCAAATTAGAGGGAGGAAAAAAGATAATTCCCATGGTTAAAAGATTGGTAAAAAATAAAATACCTGTGATGGGGCATGTTGGAATATTACCTCAGACAGACAAAAAATTTACTTTTAAAGGAAAGAAACTTGTAGAAAGTAAGAGGTTATTAAATGATACTAAACTTTTAGAAAATGCTGGAGTTTTTTCAATTGTGTTAGAATGTGTAGAAACAAAGTTATCAAAGAAAATTTCCAACAATATTAATATACCAACAATAGGGATTGGTTCCTCAGTTAATTGCGATGGTCAAGTTTTAGTAATTGATGACTTAACAGGATTAAGTCAAAGCAAATTAAAATTTGTAAAAAAATTTGTTGATATAACAAAGTTGATCGAAAATGGTGTGAAAAAATTTAGATCTGAAGTATTAAAAAAACAATTTCCTAAAGCCAAACATTCTTTTTCCTATGAAACTAAACAAGATAGAACCAAAATTTATTAAAAAAAATAATCCGAGAATAGGTTTAATAACTTTAGCTAGTGATTTTAGAATTGAAAAAGATTTTAATGATATAATCTATGGAAAAGACATAGATTTATATTCGAATAGAATAAATTGTTACAATCCTCTTACTAACGAAACTTTGAAAAAGATGGCAGATGATATTCCCGGAGTAACCAAAAATATTTTGCCAGATCAAAAATTAGATTGTGTTGCTTATGGATGTACATCAGGAACTATTGCTGCAGGCTATAGATCAATCTATGAAAAAGTAAATTTAGCAAAACCCAATACAAAAGTAACGACACCCATTACTTCTGCAATTAATGCTCTTAAAACACTTAAGATAAATAAGGTTTCAATATTTACTCCATATACTGATGAGATTAATCAATCAGTTATTAATTATTTCAAAAATGAAAAAATAGAAATTTCTGAACTATCTTATTTTGATATTGCTTCTGATTTGGATATAGGAAAAGTTGATCCTCAACATTTATTTGATGTTTTAGTTAAACAAGATTTGTCAAATAGCGATGCGTTGTTTGTGTCTTGCACCGCACTCCCTGTATTATCAATTATCGATGAAATAGAAAAAAAATTAGGCAAGGTAATTTTATCAAGTAATCAAACTTTAATTTGGGATACACTTAAACAAGTGAACAATCGAAATAAGGTTGATGGTTACGGGATATTATTTAACAGTTAGTTTATGAATTTTTCAATTGAAGAATATAAATCTAGATTAAAAAAAATTCAAAGCTCAATGCAAGATAAAGGAATTGAGATTTTGATTTCACAAGATCCTTCAAATATGAATTATCTTACAGGTTATGATGCGTGGTCTTTCTATTATGCTCAATGTGTGATTGTTCATGCAAATGCTGAAGAACCAATTTGCTTTGTAAGAGATCAAGATGCTGGTGGTGCTTATATTAAAACTTATTTGAAAGATGAAAGTATAATTAAGTACCATGAGAAATATATTCATACCTGGCCGCTACATCCTTACGATGCCTTAGTTGATTTATTTAAGGAAAAAAAATGGGATAAATTATCCATAGGCGTTGAAATGGATAGTCATTATTTTACTGCTTATTGTTATGAAAAAATAAAAAAAGGGTTACCCAATGCAAAATTATTAGACAGTGAACGATTAGTGAATTGGGCTAGGCTTGTTAAGTCAGACGCTGAAATAGAATATATGAAAGCAGCTGCACAAATTACTCAATTAGGTATGAAAAAAGCTTTTGAAGTAATAAATCCAGGTGTAAGGCAATGTGATGCTGTTTCAGAAATATGGGCGTCACTTGTAAAAGGTACCTCAGAATACGGTGGGGATTATGCTTCAATAGTGCCAATGCTACCAACCGGAAAAGGAACTTCCGCATCCCATCTAACCTGGACGGAAGATAAATTTGTCGAAGGTGAAGCGACAATTATAGAAATATCTGGTGTTAATAAAAAGTATCATTGTCCAATGGCTAGAACAGTTTTACTTGGAGACCCTGATCAAAAAAAAATTGATACAATGAAAAAAACTAACGAGGCACTTCAAGCGGGCATTGATCAAGTTAAAGCAGGAAATACAGCTGATGATGTTGCACAAGCATTTTGGAGGATATTAGATAAATATAAAATAGAAAAAACTTCAAGGACTGGTTATTCAATTGGGATAGGTTATCCACCTGATTGGGGTGAACATACTTTAAATATCTCAAAAGGTGATATGACATTGTTACAACCCAATGTTACTTTTCATATGATTGCAGTAATGCAATTTGGAAATTGGGGAGTTGAAGCGTCAGAAGCTATTAGAGTAACTGATAAAGGATCGGAATTATTTTGTAATTTTTCAAAAGAACTTCACGTTAAAAGCTAATTATTAAAGGTTGATATTTATTTCTACAAATGTTTTAAAGTTGCTTAAATTATGGCTTCAAAAAAAGATTTCGTTAAATTTGATAAAGTCGATAAAAGCTATGACGGTAAAGTCTTAGTTGTTAAAGATCTTCAATTAGATATTGCTGAGGGAGAATTTATTACAATGTTGGGACCCTCTGGCTCTGGTAAAACAACTTGCTTGATGATGTTAGCTGGTTTCGAAACTCCAACGAATGGAGAAATATATTTAGATGGTAAAGCAATATCCAGTATACCTCCTCACAAAAGAGGAATTGGAATGGTATTTCAAAATTATGCTTTGTTCCCACATATGACTGTTTATGAAAATTTAGCTTTTCCATTGAGAGTAAGAAAAATTCCAAAAGATGAGGCTGATAAAAAAATTGATAAGGCATTATCAATGGTATCCCTACAAGGTTTTGCTGCAAGGATGCCGGGTCAATTGTCTGGTGGACAACAACAAAGAGTAGCGGTAGCAAGATCATTGGTGTTTGATCCACAATTAGTTTTAATGGATGAACCTTTAGGTGCTTTAGATAAAAATTTAAGAGAAAGTATGCAATATGAGATTAAACATATTCATGAAAGTATTGGTGTGACAGTTGTTTATGTTACCCATGATCAAAGTGAGGCTTTAACGATGTCCAATCGTATTGCGGTATTCAATGATGGAAAAGTTCAACAGCTCTCAAGTCCTGATGAATTATATGAGAAACCAGTAAATTCATTTGTTGCTGAGTTCATTGGAGAGAATAATACTTTTGGTGGAGAAGTTTCTGATATCTCTGGTGGGAAGTGCAAAGTTAAATTGGCAAATGCAGAAATACTTGCAAATCCAATTTCAGTGAAAGGTAAAGGAGAAAGAACTACCGTTTCTTTAAGACCTGAAAGAGCGTTAATCAATCCAAGTACAAAAATGGACAATCTTCACAAAGGAAAAATTGAAGAAGTTATTTATCATGGTGACCATACAAGGGTAAGAATAAATCTTTTAGGTAACCCAGAGTTTATTTTAAAAGTTCCAAATAGTTCATCTAACCTAGATATCAAACTTGGCAACGAGATTAATATCGGGTGGAACAGTGATGACGCTCGGGCACTTGACCCAAAATAAACAATCCACAATTATTGTATAATCACACAAAAAGGGCTGTTGACTCTCTTCTCTGAAGTTGTTTTAATTAGTTTTTAAACGTTTAAACGGAGGAAAAATGAAAAAACTAAGTAAAATATTACTAGCTATTTCTTTTGTACTTTCACTAACTACTTCAGCATTTGCAACAACAGTAACTGCAGTGTCTTGGGGTGGGGCTTATACTGAGTCTCAAAAGTTAGGTTATGGTGATCCTACTGCTAAAAAACTAGGCATTAACATTGCTTGGGTTGATTATTCAGGTGGTTTATCAGAAATCAAAGCACAAAAAGAAGCTGGAAAGATCACGTGGGATATAATCGACGTGTTCGCAATGGATACTATCACTGGATGTGATGAAGGATTATTTGTTGAATTTGATTTTGACAAAGACTTCCCACCAGCTCCAGATGGAACTCCAGCAAGTAAAGATTTCTTTACTGCAATGCCAAGTAAATGTGCTGTAGGAAATATTTTATATTCTTGGAACTACGCTTATAACACTAATAATGTTAAGGGTACTCCAAAGACTATCAAAGATTTCTTTAACACAAAGAAATTCCCTGGAAAAAGAGCTATCTACAAAAGCGCTCTAACTAATTTAGAGATCGCTTTAGCTGCAGATGGTATTAAGCCAGGTAAAGGCGGAGCAAAAATCTACAAAGCTTTAGAAACAGAAAAAGGTGTTGAAAGAGCAATGAACAAGATCAAAGAATTATGTACAGATCCAAAAGGTGGATGTGTATTTTGGTCTGCAGGTGCTCAACCACCAGAACTGTTAGTATCAGGTGAAGTAGTAATGGCTACTGGTTGGAATGGTAGATTCTTCAATGCTGAAATTGGAGAAGGTGCACCAATCAAACAAGTTTGGGATGGCCAAGGTCTTGACTACGAATATTTCGTACAAGTTAAAGGTGGACCAAACGATGCTAATGGTATGGCTAAAAAAGCTTTAGCTATGATGACTAGTTCTGAAATGTTAGCAGGAAGTGCTAAATACATTGCATATGCTCCTTGGAGAAAATCTTCAATTGGTATTATGGAAAAAGGTGAGCCTTGGTATAAAGATGGTAAGACTAATATGGTACCACAAATGCCAACTGCACCGGCTAACACTAAAAACTACTTCCTAGTAGATCCACTTTTCTGGGCTGATAACGGAACAGAGCTTGGTGAAAAATGGGAAGCTATGAAAGCTGGTCTATAATTTAAGTTTTATTAAACTTAATTATATATTATAATTTAAGGGCGGTTATTTATAACCGCCCTTTTTTATTTATGAGTTCAGAAACAAAACAGATTTTAACTACAGATGGAATACCTTTAGAGGTAAGTCTAAAGAAAGCAGAAAGAAAAAATAAGATT
Organism: uncultured Pelagibacteraceae bacterium; assembly: GCA_902531765.1. Lineage (GTDB taxonomy): Bacteria > Pseudomonadota > Alphaproteobacteria > Pelagibacterales > Pelagibacteraceae > Pelagibacter. Next base: position 95,885 of record CACAFC010000003.1, read on the forward strand.
AAAGCTTTCTTGCTTGTTGCTCCTTTATTATTTTTCTTAATTATCACCTATGTCTTTCCAATAGGAGACATGCTGTTTAGAAGTGTTGATGATAAGATGGTAACTCAAATGCTTCCAAAAACTTTTAAAGCAATGGAAAATTGGGATGGACAAGAGTTACCCGAGGAAGAAGTTTTCGCAGCTTTTCATGAGGACTTTATAAAACTAGTTGAAGATAAACGAGAAGGTAAACTATCTACTCAATTAAATTACACAAAGAACGGCTTTAAAAGCATTATTAAAAAATTAAGAAGAGCATCTAAAAAATTCGAAGAGGGAAATTATAAAGAACAAATAATGTCAGTACATAAAAGATGGGCTGATGTTGAGTACTGGAGAGCAATTCAAAGAAGAGCTCCTGAATTTACAGGTCAAAAATATCTAAAAGGAATGGATATGTATGTAAATGAGGAAGGGAAAATAGTAAGCGTTAGTGAGGATAGGAGAATTCATAGAGTGTTGTGGTTAAGAACTTTGGAGATAGCATTCTTTGTAACGGTCTTTTGTTTTTTGATGGCTTATCCAATTGCTCATTTGTTAGCTACTCTGCCAATGAAATATAGTAACTTATTAATGATCTGTGTGCTGCTTCCGTTTTGGACTTCATTACTTGTAAGAACTGCCAGCTGGATGATTTTGTTACAACAACAAGGTATCGTAAATGATTTCTTTGTTGGAATAGGATTGGTGGCTGACGATAACAGACCTGAAATGATGTATAATAAGACTGGAAGTTATGTGGCAATGACACAAATCTTGCTGCCATTTATGGTGCTACCACTATACAGTGTCATGAAAACTATTTCACCAAGCTTAATGAGAGCTGGAAAATCATTAGGTGGAACACCATTTGTTGCATTTTGGAAAGTTTATTTTCCACTGACTATCCCTGGAATAGGTGCAGGTTGCTTACTAGTATTCATTTTAGCGATTGGTTATTACATTACACCAGCTTTAGTTGGTGGTGCATCTGGAACTTTGATTAGTAACCAGATCGCCTTTCATATGAAAAGTACCCTAGACTGGAGTTTTGCATCTGCAATGGGATTAATGTTGTTAACTGGGGTATTAGTGATTTATTGGCTTTATAACAAAATAGTTGGAATTGATAATATTAAATTAGGATAATTAAGATGGCTTTACCAAAGTATACTGAACCACATTATAGAATTTGGCATTATATTTATTTAACAATTTGTGGTGCAGTTTTCTTTTTTCTTATTGCACCCTTATTTGTAATTTTTCCATTATCCTTTAATGCAGAAGAATTTTTAAGTTTCTCAGATGGGATGAAAAGCCTTGACCCTGATGCCTTTTCTTTAAGATGGTATAAAGACATGATCTATGGAACTAAAAATCCTTGGGGATTAGCCGCAAAAAATAGTTTTATAATCGCAATATTTGCAACAATAGGTTCAGTATTACTTGGAACAGTTGCCGCTCTAGGGTTAAGTAGCAGACATATGCCTTATAAAGGTTTGATAATGGCTGTTTTAATTTCTCCAATGATCGTACCTTTAATTATTTCAGGTGTTGCAATATTTTTCTTTATGGCAAAAGCTGGTTTAGCAGCTACACACACAGGTATTGTTCTTGCTCATATAATTTTAGGAACACCATTTGTTGTTATTACAGTTACTGCTACGCTTTCAGGATTTGATCATAGTGTAACAAGAGCTGCTGCAAGTTTGGGTAGTGATCCAGTAAATACTTTTATGAAAATTACATTACCATTAATTTTACCTGGTGTTATTTCAGGTGGATTGTTTGCGTTTGTGACTTCATTTGATGAAGTTGTTGTTGTTTTATTTTTAGCTGGATTAGAAAATACAACTATTCCTATTCAAATGTGGACAGGTTTAAGAGAACAATTGAGTCCAACAATTCTAGCTGTTGCGACTTGTTTAATAATACTATCAACACTAATATTAGTAACCGCTGAGCTTTTGAGAAGACGATCAGAGAGGCTTAGAGGAATTAATCGATAGTAAAATAATCAAATGAAAATTAAGAATGTAGTAGTTATTGGATCAGGTACAATGGGCAGCGGTATAGCCGCTCATCTCTGCAATGCTAATATCCCTGTTACGCTTTTAGATCTAAAAACTGAAATAAGTCAAAATGCTAGAGAACGAATTCATAAATCAAGACCACCTTTATTAATCGATAAAACAAAAATTGATAATATTAAAGTTGGAAATATATCCGATGATTTTGATGTAGTTAAAGATGCTGACTGGATTGTCGAGGCAGTGGTTGAGAGAATTGATATAAAGCATCAAATTTATGATAAAATTTTTGAAAGCAGGAAAGATGGAGCAATAGTTTCATCAAACACTTCCTCAATCCCAATTAAAGTTTTATCTCAAAATTTAGATAAAGATCAAAAAAAAGATTTTTGTATTACCCATTTTTTTAATCCAGTTAGATATATGGGTCTTCTTGAAATAGTTAAGAATGAAGACAATGATTTAAATAAAATCAATCAATTAAAAGAATTTTGTGAAGTTGAGTTAGGTAAAGGAGCAATCGTTTGTAACGATACCCCTGGTTTTTTAGGAAATAGGGTAGGTGTGTACGCAATGCAAATTGCAATGACTGAAGCATTTAAGATGAAACTTTCTGTGGAGGAAGCAGATGCAATCTTTGGAAGACCTATGGGCATACCTAAAACAGGAGTTTTTGGATTATATGATTTGATTGGAATAGATTTAATGGCAGATGTTTTAAAAAGTTTTATCAAAGAACTTCCAAAATCTGATGAGTTCCATGAGGTTGCTAAAGAAATTCCTTTAGTTAAAAAATTAATCAAAACTGGATATACGGGGAGAAAAGGCAAAGGCGGCTTCTATAGAATGAAGAAGACTGATAGTGGAAAAATTATGGAAGCTATTAATCTTGAAACCGGCGAGTATTCAACAAGTCAAAAAATAGATATTAAGTCTGATAAAGTAGATTTAAAGGCTTTAATTAATAGAAATGATAAGTATGGAGACTATGCTTGGTCAGTACTATCGAAGATAATAAAATATGCATCATCACTAGTTCCTGGGATTACCAAAGAATTTAATGACATAGACGAGGCAATGAGACTTGGATTTAACTGGGCGAAAGGACCTTTTGAGATGTTAGAAGAAATTGGTGTAAAAAATTTCTTCGATAAAGTTGATGAATATAAAGGTAATAATTTTTTAGAAAATTTATCTAATTCTAAAGATGAAAATTTTTATGGTGAAAGGCAAAAGTACACATCGATTGAAACTTTAGGTAAGATCAAGAAAACTGCCTCAAGTGTTGATGGCAACAGTTCAGCTTCAATTTATAGATTTAATGATTTCAATATTGTTGAGTTTACGACTAAAGCTAATGCGCTTGATTATGACTCTATGGATGCTCTTAAGAAAGCAACTAATAAACCTTTGATAATAATTAATGAAAGTATGCAATTTTCTGCTGGTGTTAACCTGACTTATACAATGGAATTTGCAAATAAAAATGATTTTAAATCGATAGAAAAATTTATTAAATATTTTCAAGAAACTTGCAAACATCTTAAGTACTCTAAATACCCAGTTATATCTGCTCCATCAGGTTTAACTTTGGGCGGAGGTTTTGAAGTTTTAGTACAAAGTAATTTTGTAGCCTCACACACAAATATTGTTATCGGATTAGTAGAGACTATTGTTGGATTAATTCCAGCTGGAGGCGGATGTAAAGAAATGCTAGCTAGATGGTTAAATACTGAAGAGGCTAAGAAAGATCCAAAATATGCACCTTTGAAAGTATTTGATATAATTGGCTATGGTAGAACAGCCACGTCTCCAGTTGAGGCAGAACCTTTGAAATACTTACTACCTGAAAATAAAAGAATTATGAATAGAAATAGTTTGCTTGAAGTATCGAAAAAAATTTTAAATGAAAACAAGGACTTTAAAGCACCAAATGAGCTTACATTTAATTTACCTGGCAAAGCAGTTATTGATGATATGAACAAAATTTTAGAAAAACTTTATAATAATAAAGTTATATTGGATCATGGTTTGACTGTAGCAAAAGAATTGGCTCATGTGTTAAGTGGTGGTGAAACTACCAAAGACAAAACTCTTACAGAGGACGATTTATTTAAATTGGAACTTGATGCTTTTATGAGATTAATTGAAACTAAACAAACTCAAGATAGAATTAAACATACACTTGCAACTGGAAAACCTTTAGTTAATTAAACAATCTAAGAGTATTTATAAAATCAGGCCTTAATACGTATTCAGATTTATTTAAATGTTTAATTTTTTCTAAAGCTTCTAAGCCAAAAATCACTTTTCCAATCGGTGTGTATTCACCCTCATATAAAGGTTCATCCTGTAAAATTATAAAAAATTGACTATCTTCAGTATCATATTTTAAAGATCGAGCTAATCCTACACTCCCCTTAGTGTAGTTAAAATCTTTATCAACTTCAGATTTGATTGTACCTAAACCAGATTTTCCAGTTCCAATTTTTCCATAATCAATGTTTCCTTTCTTTCCAAATTCTAAGTCACCTGCTTGTACGAGTTTATCTTTAATGACTCTATGAAATGCCACATCATCATAGGCATTCGAGTTGATTAATGTTTTAAATCTTTCTACTCCATTAGGAGATATGTCTGGATATAATTCTATAATTACATTTCCACACTCAACATTTAGAATTGCTATGTTATTTGGATTTTCAAAATTAATTTTATTTGGGTTGTTATTCTTAACAAATAAACATTTATCTTTTAGTAAAAAAAAAGAGGTAATTGAAAATAAACCTAAAATTACAACAAATATAAATATTATTTTTTCAGATTTTGATGCCTTTATCTTTTCAATCATAAAATAAAATTTTCATCAATTTTTAGAAGCCCTTTTTTGATGAATTCTATCTTTTTTTTAAGAATAGGATCAATCTTTTCAGGTAAATTTCCATACATTAAATGAGAAAATACTTCAGCCATATCTTCAGATGCTGTTGATTGCGAGTATTCAGTAATAAACCCCTCTGGTTTAGAATATGTATCTAAACCAATTTTTTTTGTGCAGGTTGAACATTTGGCGTAATCAAACTCTTTAGGATTAAAACTGGACCAAATTTTTTCACTAAATATATCTTTGTAACTATCATTTATTATGTGAAACACTTCGTGATGTAATACTCTTTCAAAATATTTGTCATTAAATTTTATATCTACAATCAAAGTTTTCATTATATTGTCAGGTATTCCTGCAGTGTTGATACCTGAGATTGATAAATCCTCACACATAACAATGTATTTTAAATTTATTTTTTTTAAAAAGTTTTGAGAATATTTATTAAGATTTTTTTCAATAATCTTATATTTCTTATCTAGGTCTTGTTTTGAGGATTTAAAACAGTTGATATTATTATCAATACCTATTGTAAATGCCTGTTTAGCATTCAGATATCTTAATTTATTTTCAGTTTTAATATTATAAATCTCCAGATTTGGAATCTTTATTAATTCATAAATCGTATCCGCTTTTGTGGGAGAAATTAAAAATAAACACAATAAAACGAACTTAAATAATTTCATAATTAGTATTATTGAAGATATTCCAATTTGTTAGAATGTGATAGAGTTTTTGTGATGAAAAAAAAAAGAAGCAAACAACCCATTCAACCAGTAAGCGGCACAAAGGTTCCAAGATTTGCGGGTCCATCAACTTTTGCAAGATTACCAGAATTAAGAGATGTTGAGTACTGCGATGTTGCGATAGTTGGGATACCATTTGATGCAGGCACAAGTTATAGACCTGGGGCAAGATTTGGTCCACAAAGTATTAGGCAAGCTTCAAGACATTTAAGAACAAATTATCATCCAAGTTATGATGTTGAGCCCTTTAAAGTTCAACAGGTCGCTGATGCAGGAGATATTACTTGCAATCCATTCAATATAGATGAAGCAATTAAGCAAATCGAGGAAGGAGCTTTGGATCTACTTAAAAAAACTGGTGGTATAATTAGTTTAGGTGGAGATCATACGATTGCTTTTCCTTTACTAAAAGCAGTAAATAAAATTAACAATGGTCCAGTGGCTCTAGTTCATTTTGATGCACATTTGGATACTTGGGACACTTATTTTGGTGCACCTTACACACATGGGACTCCTTTTAGAAGGGCACGAGAGGAAAATTTATTTATGGATGATGCTTCAATGCATGTTGGTATTAGAGGTCCTCTATATAGTCGGGAGGATCTAAAAAATGATGAAAGCTTTGGATTTAAGATAATTCACTGTGATGAGTTTCAAACCGAAGGCACTGATAAAATTGCTGAAAGAATAAAAAAAAGAGTAGGAGATAATCCATTGTACCTATCAATTGATATTGATGTTCTAGATCCTGCTTTTGCACCTGGTACTGGCACACCTGAAATAGCTGGAATGACAACTAGAGAAATGGTTAATGTAATTAGAGGCTTATCTGGTATGAATTTAATCTCTGCAGATGTAGTTGAGGTATCACCTGCGTATGATCATGCTGAGGTTACATCACTCGCGGCTGCTACTATAGTTTATGAGTTAACAAATTTATTTGCAAAAAAATAAAGAAAGGTTAGGAATCTCTGATGGAAAATAAAAAAAATTTTTATATCAATGGCAAATGGGTAACACCAAAAAGTAAAGAAGAAATCAAAGTAATTGATCCTGCAACTGAAGAAAATTGTGCTGTTATAACATTGGGCAACAAAGATGATGTTAACGACGCTGTGAATGCTGCAAAAAAAGCTTACAGTTCTTGGGCATTTTCATCAAAAGATGAGAGAATAAGATTATTAGAAAAGCTTTACGAAAATTATAAAAAAAGATGGGCTGACATTGCAAGTGCAATTACAACTGAAATGGGAGCACCAAAGGACTTTGCTACCAAACTTCAAGCTGGTACTGGTGCGGCTCATTTAAAATCATTTATAAGATATTTAAAAAGTTTTGAATTTGAAAAACCATTAGGAGAACATGCGCCTAATCAAAGATTAATTTACGAACCTAAAGGTGTATGTGCGTTAATCACACCATGGAATTGGCCAATGAACCAGGTTTGTTTAAAAGTTATGCCTGCAATAGCATCTGGTTGCACCATGGTTTTAAAACCATCAGAATTAGCTCCATTATCATCAATGATTTTAGCTGAGTTGATTGATGAAACAAAATTTCCTCCAGGCGTATTTAATTTAGTAAACGGTGATGGAGCAACGACAGGTGATTCTTTAACAAGTCACCCTGACATAAATATGATTTCATTTACTGGATCGACTAGAGCAGGAGCACTAATTTCACAAAATGCTGCTAAAGATTTTAAAAGAGTTAGTTTAGAATTAGGTGGTAAGGGAGCAAACATTATCTTTAAAGATGCTGACCCAGAAGCTATTGAAAGAGGAGCGCTCAGATGTTTTAGAAATTCAGGTCAATCATGTAATGCACCTACAAGAATGCTAGTAGAAAAATCAATGTATAATGATGCTGTTGAAAGATTGAAAAAGTATACAGAAAAATTTGAGGTTGGTGATCCAAAAAAAGATGGAGAACATATAGGTCCAGTTATTTCTGAAACTCAGTACAACAAAATACAAACTTTAATTAAGAAAGGTATTGATGAAGGTGCTAAACTAGTAGCAGGTGGTCCAGGTAAACCAGAAGGATTAGAAAAGGGTTATTTTGTAAAACCTACAGTATTTGCAGATGTTAATAACAATATGGAAATAGCTAGAACAGAAATATTTGGACCAGTCTTATCAGTAATGCCTTTTGAAACAGAGGAAGAAGCTATTGAGATTGCAAATGATACTCCTTATGGATTAACAAATTATATTCAAACTACAGATAAAGAAAAAGTAAAAAGAGTTGCTAGAAAACTTAGATCAGGAATGGTGGATGTCAATGGAGCTGGTATTGCAGTTGATGCACCGTTCGGTGGTTTCAAACATTCTGGTATTGGTAGAGAAGCCGGAGAACATGGTCTTGAGGAGTTTCTAGAGGTGAAATCTGTTGGTGGATGGAGTTAATTTAGAGTAGAATTTTTCTTAATCCCCTCAAGAAATTTTAAACATTTTTTAAGCTCATTGAGTTCGATGAACTCATCAACTTTGTGAGCTTGTTCAATAGAACCTGGGCCACAAACAACTGTGCTGATACCAATTTCTTGAAATAATCCTGCTTCAGTTCCAAAAGATACAACTTCTCTGGAATTATCACCGGTTAAACTTGAGACTAATTCACATGCTTCTGAATTATCTACACGATCAAAACCCGTAACTTCACCTATTATTTCCTTTGTTATCTTTGAATTAGGAAAAACTTTCTTCATCTCTGGTAATAAAACCTCATTGGCATATTTATCTATTTGTTGATTTAGAAAAATACCATCTTCTTTGACAACTGGTCTTGTCTCCCACTCAACACGACATTTGTCGGCTATTACATTATGAGCAATACCACCAAATATACCTCCAACTTGTAATGTTGAAAAAGGAGGATCAAATATTGAGTCTTTGGGAGCTCTTTTTTTTAATTCTTCCCTAAGCTCTACTAATTTATTTGCATATTTTGATGCAAATTCAACAGCACTCACACCTTTGTGTGGCATTGAGCTGTGTCCAGCTAATCCTTCAAAATAAGTGGTATATTCGTAACATCCTTTGTGTGCATCTATGATTTTCATTTTTGTAGGTTCTCCCACAATACAAATTCCATCTTGAATTTTTCTTTTTTTAAGTTCTTTTATTAATATTGGTGCACCCAAACATGCAGTCTCCTCATCAAAAGTGAAAGAAAAATGAATATCTCTATTAAGATCAACTTTAGAAAAAATTGGAGCAAACGCTAATGCACATGCAATAAATCCTTTCATATCACAGGAGCCTCTTCCAAAGAGTTTGTCTTCTTTAATTGTTGCTTTAAAAGGGTCAGTACTCCAACTTTTTGAAACAGGGACAGTGTCAGTATGACCAGATAAAATTATTGGTTTAACACCATTTGATTTTTTTGCTTTGATTGTTGCAAAAAGATTTACTCTTTTTTTTTCGTCATCATAAGTTTTAAAAGAGGTAGCACCTAAATCATTGAGATATTTTTCACAATAATTAATTAAATCATTGTTATCTTCTCCTGAAATAGTTTTAAATCCAATTAAATCAGATAAAATCTTGATAGAATTCTCATATAATTCCTCTAAATTTACTTCTGTACTCATTACTAATAATTAATATAAATATCACATTTATGAAAGAACAAATTACATACGACATATTTGAAAAAGTAGACATTAGACTTGGAACAGTACTTTCGGTCAAAAAAAATGAAAAAGCTAGAAAACCATCTTTAGTTGTTGAAGTGGATTTTGGAAATGAGATAGGTGTTAAAACATCATCTGCACAAATTACTCATTTTTATAATGAGGAAAATTTGGTTGGTAAACAAGTGATTGGTGTTTGTAATTTTCCAGAAAAAAATATTGCAGGTATAAAATCTCAATTTTTACTTTTAGGTTCAATAGATTCTGATGGAAAAGTTACATTGGTACATCCCTCACAAAAAGCAGAAAATGGTTTACCTATAGCATAAATATGCATCCAGAATTTTTATCGATGGCACTTTTTTGGATAGTAGCCGCCTATACACCTGGACCTAATAACGTAGTTGCTTCTTATTCTGGTTTTAATTTTGGAATAAAAAAAACAATCCCACACATTTTTGGAGTTACTTTTGGATTTACTGCAGTTGTATTTGCTTTAACAATCGGATTAGTTAATGTTTTTAAATTATTTCCAATTATACAAACTATTTTAAAATATTTAGGAAGTTTATTCTTAATATATCTAGCCTACAAGATAAGTTTTTCAAAAGCATCTAACGAAAAAAAAAATGAGAATCCAATTTCTTTTTTAGATACTTTCATTTTCCAATTTTTAAATCCGAAAGGAGTTTTGATAGGAATTATTATAGTTTCAACATATGTTGAATACGGAGAAAATTATCTTAATTATGCGACTCAAGTTGTTTTATTTGCCTTTGTGGTTTCTTTATCAAGCATCACCTTTTGGACTTTTGTTGGCAAATATCTAAGGAAATTTGCGACAAATGAGAAATATATTAAATACTTTAATTATGTTATGTCAGTGCTTCTTCTTTTGAGCATAATTACATTTTATATATAAAATATGAAACCAGGAAATAAAAATTCTTACAAATCATTATCCGATCTAGAGGTTAATGGTAAAAACTTTAAATATTACTCATTAAAAAAAGCTGAGTTAAACGGCTTACAAGGTATTTCAAAATTACCAAAGTCATTAAAAGTTTTATTGGAAAATCTTCTTAGATACGAGGACGATGTATCTGTAAATAAAAATCAAATAGAGGCAGTCAAAAATTGGCTGGATACAAAGAAATCAAAAACTGAAATAGCTTATAGGCCAGCTAGAGTTTTACTCCAAGATTATACTGGAATACCAGCAGTAGCTGATTTAGCCGCTATGAGAGAAGCTGTGAAAGAAAAAAATAAAGACCCAAATACAATTAATCCTTTATCTGCAGTTGATTTAGTTATTGATCACTCAGTTCAAGTTGATCAATCAGCTAAAAAAGATTCATTTGAGAAAAATGTAGATATTGAATTTAAGAGAAATGGTGAAAGATATTCTTTTTTAAAATGGGGTCAAAGTGCTTTTAATAACTTTAGGATTGTTCCTCCTGGAACTGGTATTTGTCATCAGGTTAATTTAGAATATTTATCAAAAGTAGTTTGGTCGGAAGAATACAAAGGAGAGAAATATTTATTTCCTGATACACTTGTTGGAACCGATAGTCATACTACAATGGTAAATGGTTTATCAGTTTTAGGATGGGGTGTTGGTGGAATTGAAGCAGAGGCAGGTATGCTTGGACAACCTATTTCAATGTTGATTCCTGAAGTTGTTGGATTTGAAGTTACAAAAAAAATGCCAGAGGGTACAACCGCTACAGACTTAGTTTTAACAGTTGTTAAAATGCTTAGGGATAAAGGTGTAGTCGGAAAATTTGTTGAATTTTACGGCGAAGGATTAAAAAATTTAACTTTAGCAGATAGAGCAACGATTGCTAACATGGCTCCAGAGTATGGAGCTACATGTGGCTTCTTTCCAATAGACGAAGAAACTTTAAAATATTTAGAATTTTCGGGAAGAGATAAAGAGACAGTGGCAATTGTCGAAAAATATGCGAAGGAACAAGGTTTGTGGTCAAGTGACGAAATTGAGTTTACCGATAAAATCTCTTTAGATATGTCCACTGTAGTTCCTACTATTTCAGGTCCTAAAAGACCACAGGATAAAGTCCTTTTAACTGATGCATCAAGTAATTTTAAAAAAGTATTTAAAGAAGCTACAGATAAAAAGGATTATAAAATTTCCAAGGTAAAAGATACTGATTATGAAATTAAGGACGGCTCAATATTAATTGCAGCAATTACATCATGCACTAATACTTCCAATCCTAATGTTCTAATTGGAGCTGGACTACTTGCAAAAAAAGCTGTTGAGTTAGGATTGAATGTTAAACCATGGGTTAAAACATCTTTAGCTCCTGGCTCTCAAGTAGTAACTGATTATTTAGAGAAAGCAGGTTTAAATACTTACCTAGATCAATTAGGATTTAATTTGGTCGGTTATGGTTGTACAACTTGTATTGGTAATTCAGGTCCATTATCAGAAAATATAGTTGAAGCTATTCAAAAAGAAAATTTATATGCTGTCTCTGTTTTGTCAGGCAACAGAAACTTTGAAGGAAGAATTTCACCACATATTAAGGCAAATTATTTAGCCTCTCCTCCACTTGTTGTAGCTTATGCTCTTGCAGGTCACATGGAATTTGACCTGATTAAAGATTCATTTGGAAAAGATAAAAATGGTAAAGACGTATTTTTAAAAGATATCTGGCCTTCAAATAAAGAAATAGAGAATACTTTAAAGAATTCTCTCAATGCAGATATGTTTGTTAAACGATATTCAAACGTTTCAGAAGGACCAAAACAATGGCAAGAAATCAAAACAGTGAAGAGCAGTATTTATAATTGGGATGAAAATTCTACATATGTAAAAAAACCACCATTTTTTGAAAATCTTAGTGATGAGCCAGAGGGTTTTAAAGAGATTAAAAATGCAAGACCTTTATTGATATTGGGAGACATGGTTACAACCGATCATATTTCTCCAGCTGGTAATATTCAAAAAGATAGTCCAACAGGAGAGTATTTTATGAATTACCAAATTCTTCCAAAGGACTATAACTCATATGGCTCTAGACGTGGAAATCATGAGGTAATGATGAGAGGTACTTTTGCGAATATAAGAATTAAAAATGAAATGGCTCCAGGAACTGAAGGTGGTTTCACAACATTATATCCTGAAAAAAAAGTTATGTCAGTTTATGATGCAGTAGTGGAATATAAAAAAAGAGGAACTGATTTAGTTGTAGTTGGCGGTAAAGAATATGGAACAGGCTCCTCTCGTGATTGGGCTGCAAAAGGAACTAAATTGCTTGGAGTTAAGGTAGTTATCGCAGAGAGTTTTGAGAGAATACATAGATCTAATTTAATAGGGATGGGGATATTGCCACTGCAATTTACAGAAAATATGAATAGAAAAAATCTGAACTTATTAGGTTCTGAGTTAATAAGTGTAATAGATATTGAAAAAGGAATTAATCCATCTGATAAAGTAAAAGTTGAAATCAAATATGCATCAGGTGATGTTAAAATAATAGATACCCTTTGCAGAATTGATACAAAAAATGAATTGGAGTATTATAAAAATGGTGGGATACTTCAATATGTTTTAAGAAATATGATTTAGATATGGATGAGGATATATCAATAATAAATACGAACACAAGAAATGAAAAAATAAAAAATTTTTTAATTCAAAATAAAAAAAAAATAATTGCAGGATTAGTAGTTATCACGATACTTTTAATCAGCTATTTTGTATTTGGTGAATATCAGGATAGAAAAAAAATAAAGATCTCAAACACTTTTAATTTAATAACTATTAATTATTCTGAGAGTAATAAGGAAAAAACAGCTAAAGATTTAATACAATTAGTTAATGAAAAAAATTCAACTTATTCACCTTTATCTTTATATTTCATAATTGACAATGGATTAATTAAAGAAAAAAAAACGATCAATGAATTATTTGATATTATTATTGATGAAACTTCATTAGATAAAGAAATAAAGAATTTAAATATTTATAAAAAAGCGCTTTATAATGCAGATGACAGCAATGAAAATGACCTTTTGAATATTTTAAATCCTTTAATTAAATCAGAAAGTGTTTGGAAATCTCATGCATTATACCTAATGGCAGAATTCTTTTACTCAAAAAATGAAAAGCAAAAATCAAAAGAATTTTTTAATCAAATCTTAAATTTAGAAAATGCTAATCAAGAAATTCAATTAGAGGCTCAAAAAAGACTTAATAGAGATTTAAGTGAGTAATATTTTTCAATTATTATTAATAATCATTTTTTTTTCTGGTTGCTCTTTAAATAAAAATTCAAAGTTTTGGACTGCAGAAACTATTAAAGAAATAGAGGAACAAAAGTTTGAAAAAATTTTTGATGATTTAAAAGCTTTAAGTCAAGAATTAAATACGAATATAAATTTAAATCTTGGCAAAAGTTTCACTAAAAATAGATTATCAGTAAAATTTACCAATAATGATGGAAGAGTTAATTTTGATGGATCTCTAAAAAAATCCTCAAAATATAAATTTTCTAAAATTGAGAACTTTTATCAATTTGAACCAATAATTGCATTTAATAAAGAAAACGTAATTTTTTTTGACGACAAAGGTACAGTGTTACAATTCAATAATCGATCAAGATTAATTTGGAAAAAAAATTATTATACAAAATCTGAGAAAAAATCTAATCCAATTTTACAGTTTGCAAACAACAACAAATTTTTAATAGTAGCAGATAATTTATCAAAATATTACATGTTAAATCTAGAGACTGGAGATCTAATATGGTCTAAAAACAATTCAGCACCATTTAATTCTCAAATTAAAATTTATAAAGATCGTTTTTTTCTGATTGATTTTACCAATACACTTAGATGTTATTCGTTAAAAAATGGAGAAGAGCTTTGGAATTTTCAAACAGAGTCAGCATTAATACGATCTCAAAAAAAGTTATCAATGGTGATTGTGAAAGATGTGATTTACTTTAATAATTCTCTAGGAGACATAAGTGCAGTAAAAATAGATGATGGTGAACTTCTTTGGCAATTACCTACCCAAAGTGATTTGTTATATGAATCTGCTTTTTCATTAGAAACATCAGATATAATTACTGATAAGAAAGACTTATTTTTTTCAAACAATAAAAATCAATTTTTTTCTATTGATGTCAAATCTGGCACCTTTAATTGGGAGAATAATGTAAATTCAAATTTAAGACCTACTGTTGTTGATAATTTTATAATCACAGTTTCTTTAGAGGGCTATTTAATTGTGATAGATAAAATTACAGGAAATATTATAAAAGTTACTGACATATTTAATAATTTTAAACCCAAAAAAAGAAAAGAGATTTTACCCACAGGATTTATTGTTGGTTTAAAAAATATATATTTGTCTACAAATATAGGAAGGTTATTAGTGATTGATATAAAATCTGGAAAAACTATTTCAACATTAAAAATTGATAAGGATAATATTTCACGTCCTTTTGTTTTAAACCAAAATCTATATTTAGTGAAAGATAATGCTATAATTAGATTAAATTAATGTTTTTAAAATTATTAGATAAGTTAGGTAGAAAAAAAGTTGTCTTAGATAGGGGACCTTCACACCCAAGATTTGATTTAGCAAAACCTTGGATGAATAGATATTATTTAATTTTCAGACATAGACCAAAATGGTTTCCATTTAATATACTTATTCATGAAATGTTAGCTGACGATCATGGTGACGGAATACACAATCATCTTTTTCCATACATTACAATTGTGATCAGGGGTGGTTATTGGGAAACAACTAAGGAAGGAAAATTTTGGAGAAGACCGGGTTATATTGGATTTAGATCTGCCAATTCATATCACAGAGTTGATTTAGAGCCTGGAACTAGACCAATGACTATTTTTATTTCTGGTCCATTTGGTTTGAGAAAGGGTCCAAGATCAGAATATGGCATTGATTTTAAATCAAAAAAAAATTGATGTCAAAAAATCTTGAGGAAAAATTTAGATCATTTTGTAGTTCAAAAAATTTAGAGATTAATCAAAATCAAATAACTACAATAAAATTACTACAAGATTTTTATAATAAAAATTTTCATTCTTCGATCTTAAATTTTTTTAAAAAAGAAAATTATAAAAAAGGTTTTTATCTTCACGGGGGTGTTGGTGTTGGAAAAACGATGATATTAGATTTTTTTTATGATCTTATTTCTAAAAAAAAATTAAGACTTCACTTTAATGAGTTTATGTTAAATTTTCATGATTTTGTTCATAAAAATAAGAATAAGGGAGATGAAAATATTATTAATTTATTTGTTAAAGATTTAAAATCAAAAGCTTTGTTAATTTATTTTGATGAATTTCAAGTTACCAACATAGTAGATGCCATGATACTAGGTAAATTATTTGATAAAATATTTAGTGAGAATATAAAAATAATTGTCACCTCTAATATTCAAATTTCTGATTTATATAAGGATGGTCTACAACGGGATCAATTCAAACCTTTTATTGAGATTATGAAAAAAAAGACAGTCGAGCATGAGCTAGTTATTGAAGATGATTACAGAAAATCAAAAGAAAATCAAAATGATAGATACTTCTTTCCACTAAACCAAGAAAGTAATTTTAAAATGAATAAATTTTTTAGGATTATTTCAAAGGATAAAAAAAAAACTACTCAAAGTCTTGATATTAAAGGAAGAGAATTTCTAATTAAAGAATTCTATGAGGGGGTTGTTAGGTTTACATTTAATGAGTTATGTGACAAAAATCTAGGTGCTGAAGATTATCTTGAAATAGTTAAAGTTTCTAAATTTATAGTAATTGATCAAATACCCAAGTTTGATGACATTAATTCTAATCAACAACACCGTTTTATAACCTTAATTGATATAGTTTATGACAAAAAAGTACCACTTGCTGTCACAATAGAAAAGAGTCTAGATGAATTGACATCATCTAAATCATTAAAAGAGCCATTTAAACGTACAATTAGTCGTTTACACGAATTAACATCTTCAAACTTTAATTTATGATACAAAAATTTAATAACTTTAAAATCAGCACTAATGGACAAAAATTATACGAATTCACTGATCAAACAATTGATTGGATTAAAAAAAATAAATTTAAAAATGGTATTCTTAATCTTAGCATTCAACACACCAGTGCTTCTTTAATCATTCAAGAAAATGCAGATCCAGATGTTCAAACTGATTTGATTAATTATTTTAATAAATTAGCTCCAATGGATAACAAGTTATATATTCATACTACTGAAGGTGAAGACGATATGCCTGCACATATAAAATCCAGTTTAACCAATAACCAAATTTCTCTAAGCGTTGAAAATGGGAAATTATTACTCGGAACCTGGCAAGGTATCTATTTATTTGAGCACAGGTTAAACCCACAGACAAGAACTATAATTCATCATTTTTTAGGGGAAGATTAATTTTTTTTTAAACTTTGAAAAGCCTTTAATGCAGAAGCTCTTGCTTCTTCATGTATTACTATTGGGCTTGGATAATCTTTTCCAACAATTGTATTAATTGCTTGTTGATATTTCATTTCCATTTCCCAAGGTTTGTGGATAAATTTTTGTGGGACTTTGCTTAGTTCTGAAATCCATTTTTTTACATATTTTCCCTCTTTATCAAACTTTTCACCCTGAAGAATAGGATTAAAAATTCTAAAATAAGGAGCTGCATCTGCTCCACAACCCGCAACCCATTGCCACTGGGCCACATTATTGGCTTTATTAAAATCAAGTAAACAATTTCTAAAATGTTTTTCACCTTCGGTCCAATTAATTCTTAGATGTTTGACTAGAAAAGAACCAACAACCATTCTTATTCTGTTATGCATCCAACCAGTTTCATATAATTCTCTCATACCAGCATCAACAATTGGATAGCCAGTCATTCCTGATTTCCATGCTTTCAAAAATTTTTCGTTTTTTACCCAAGGAAATTTATCAAATTCTTTTCTGTAATTTCCTTTTAAGAACTCAGGAAAATAATTAATCAAACTATGAGAAAACTCACGCCAACCTAGTTCATTAATATATTTTCTGTAACCAATGCCTTTAGATTTAATTTCGTTACATTTTTTCCAAATTGTGTTCACATGTATTTGTCCATGTTTTATATATGGAGATAGTTTGGATGTACCTTCTACAGAAGGATAATCTCTTGCCGTGCCATATTCTTTAATTTTATCATTAATTAAATTGTTAAGAACTTTTTTTGACTCATTCTCTGAGACTTTCCAATAATTCTCAAATTTTTTATACCAATTTTTTTTTGGTAAAATACTTTTAGGTTCAACACAATTTTTAAAAAAAGATATTATTTTCGTTTTTTTTTTAACTATATAATTTTTACTTGGTGGTAAACCCAAATATTTTTGCTCAGCGTTTCTCCAGAAAGGAGTAAATACTTTAAATGGGGTTCCATCATTCTTAGTAACTTCTTGAAATTCATTAAGTATATTTCCTTTAAAATATTTAAATTCAATTTCATTTTTTAAAAAAACATCTCTAATTTTTTTTCCTTTTGCAATTACGTCTGGCTCATAAATCTTGTTCCAATATATTGTAACTTCATCTTTTTTTTTTATTTTTGAAAATATATCCACTTCATCACCTGCTAATATTTGAAGATTAATTTTGTATTTAGATAATTCTGATTTAAATGTTTCCAAAGATTTAAATAGCCACCATTTTTGTGCTTCTCTCTTATTATCAAAATCAGTTTTATTATAAATATATAATGCAATTACATTTTCATGATTTTGTGTAGCATATGAAAGGGCAGGGTTGTGATCAATTCTAAAGTCTTCCCTTATCCAAGCTATTGCATTTTTTGTCATATAAATGTTATTTTCTACCTGTAGATAGCAGTTGTTTGTAAAGTTTAACATCTGCATTTCCTTCGCATCCAATGACAAGAATGTTGGAATCTTTGTTCAAATCTAATAATTTTTTCGCTTTAGAATTGTTAGCTAAACCTATCAGTGCAATAATCCCTGGAGTTGCACATTCACCTCCTACAATTGAACCTTTACTTAATTTTCTATCCTTTAGCATCGCTGTTGTTTTGGCAACATTTTTGTCAGCAACAGATACGCAATAGTTAGAAGTTTTTTTTAATATTTGCCATGGAACAAGTGACATTTCATTACATGACATCCCACCCATAATACTCTCTTTTTTTATTCTTATTTTTTTCAGTTTATTTGCTTTTACACTCTGAAGAACACAATCTGCTCTGTCAGGTTCAACAACAATTATTTTTGGAATTCTTTTAAAATATTTTGCTACACCTGCAACTACACCTGCTGCTAATCCTCCAACACCAGCTTGAACAAATATATGTGTTATGTAATGATCTGTTTGTTTAGAGATTTCTTTTATCATAATAGAATATCCAGCCATTGTAAGCTGG